>JBEEIB010000236.1:0-9762 GCA_041167675.1 Verrucomicrobiota bacterium | reverse complement strand
GAAGCATCGGTAGGGAGATCGGTTTCGGTAGCGGCGACGGTGTAAGGCAGGGGCGTGTCGGTTTCGGTAGTGGCGACGGCGTGAGGGCGGGTCGCTCCGCGACCGCCGAATCATTGATTATCCATTGCCCTGCTAGGCCTGGTCAGGTGGCCACCCAGAACTTCGGTAACGGTTTTCGGCCTAACTGGGTTGGATCACGTCGTTCCTTCGACGGTCGCGGAGCGACCCGCCCTACCTTCTTGAGCACGGCGACAAAGACAACATCTTCGCAAAAAAAAAAGAATCTCAACTATAGCATCACAAAGACCTCAAAGAGGAGTGCCGGCTCATTACCAGGCCCCCGGGTTCTTCACGGCCCCCGATCGTATAGCTGGAAGACCTACTCTCTTCTCTCTGAGATCTCCGCGACCTCCTGTTCAAAGTCTTTCTTTGCGACCTTTTGTGGAGCCTGTCCCCTCGGATGGCCATTCTGAATTCCGGACTCATTGACACACAGGGTCGCTTCGTTACGTTGACCGTTCTGGTGCCCAAGCAACAGGTCGGGAAAATGCCCTGTTTTCACGCACTAGTCCTCCATCTATGCCCAAAACATTGAAGAAAAAAGCCGCTAAGAAAGCGCCTGCCCAGAAACGTGCCGTGGCGAAGAAGCCCGCAACGGCAAAAAAAATACGCTATGTCTATTATTTCGGCGACGGTAAGGCGGACGGGAACGGGTCGATGAAACCTCTGTTGGGCGGTAAAGGTGCGAATCTCCATGAGATGACACGGATTGGACTGCCGGTTCCTCCTGGGTTCACCATTACGACCGAGGTCTGCACCTACTTTTACGACAACAAAAAGCAATATCCCCCCGAACTCGAAGCGCAGGTAGCTTCCGCGCTGGCCAAAATCGAGAAATCGGTTAGCAAGAAATTGGGGGATCGCGCCAACCCACTTTTACTGTCCGTCCGTTCCGGAGCACGCGATTCGATGCCCGGAATGATGGATACGATTCTGAATCTCGGAATGAACGACGAGGTGGTCGAGATCGTGGCGGAGAAGAGTGGTAATCCTCGGTTCGCCTGGGACTCCTATCGTCGATTCCTGCAGATGTATGGTGATGTCGTAATGGGTGTGCAGAAGCGGGAAGGGGAGGACCACGAGCCTTTCGAAACGGTCATTGAGGAGGTGAAGCATGCGGCCCATGTGCAAAGAGATACGGAACTTTCTCCGGACGATCTGAAGACGCTCGTCGAACGGTTTAAACAGTTAATTAAGGAACGAACCGGAAAAACTTTTCCCCAAGATGCGCGCCAGCAGCTTTGGGGTGCTATCGGCGCGGTGTTCGGTTCTTGGAATAATGATCGAGCAATCGTTTACCGCCGGAAGTATGGAATTCCCCACGAGTGGGGTACAGCGGTCAACGTGCAGACGATGGTATTTGGTAATCGCGGGGACACCAGCGCGACGGGCGTAGCATTCACGCGGGATCCAGCGACCGGAGAAAAGGTTTTCTACGGCGAATATCTCATCAACGCGCAAGGAGAGGACGTTGTGGCTGGTGTGCGGACGCCACATCCGGTAGCGCAGTTGGCGCAGGAGATGCCGGCAGCTCACAAGGAACTTCTGAAGGTGCGATCCCTGCTCGAGAAGCATTTCCGCGACATGCAGGACCTGGAGTTCACCGTTGAAGATAACAAGCTTTACATCCTCCAAACCAGAAATGGCAAACGGACTGGGTTTGCCGCTGTTCGAATCGCGACCGATATGGTGGCGGAAAAGCTGATTACCAAAGAAGACGCACTTCGCCGGATTCCAGCCGATTCGCTTAGCCACTTGCTTGCACCGATCTTCGATCGCCAAAGCGTTCGCAGCGCTCAAAAGATCGCGAACGGGCTAGCTGCCGGGCCAGGGGCAGCGAGCGGCCGCCTTGTTTTCAACGCCAAAGATGCGGTTGAGCTGGCGCATAAGGGAGAGCGGGTTATTCTCGCTCGGATAGAAACTTCCCCGGAAGATCTCCGTGGAATGATCGCCGCCGAAGGGATTCTAACCGCTCGCGGCGGTGTTTCCTCGCATGCTGCTCTGGTTGCCCGACAGATGGGCAAGGTTTGCGTTTGTGGCGCACTGGCCTTGAAAATCGATTATGCCGCCCAGACGTTGTCCGCCGGATCAGCGACGCTCAAGCGAGGCGACTATATTTCAATCGATGGTACCGCCGGCGAAGTGTACGCGGGCGAAGTCAAAACCGCGGCCTCCGAAGTCGTACAGGTTTTGGTCGAAAAGAAACTCGATCCGAAGAAGAGCCAGACGTACCAGGAATTTGCCTCGCTGATGAGCTGGGCTGATAAGGCGCGGAAACTCGATGTACGGACGAATGCCGATTCACCTGACCAGGTGGCGACGGCCATCGCCTTTGGAGCCAAAGGTATCGGCCTTTGCCGGACCGAGCATATGTTCTTTGAAGGCGATCGGATCGATGCAATGCGCGAGATGATCCTCGCTCAATCGCTCGATGAACGGAAAGCGGCCGTTGCAAAACTGTTGCCATATCAACGGAGCGATTTCGTCGGGATTTTCCGAGTGCTCAAAGGCCTACCGGCGACGATCCGTTTCCTCGATCCGCCACTTCACGAATTCCTGCCGCATACCGAGGCGCAGCAAAAAGACCTGGCAGCGAAGTTGAATGTTCCATTGGAGCACATCGCTCGTCGGGTGGAAGAATTGCATGAATTCAATCCGATGCTGGGGCATCGCGGATGTCGATTGGGAATTTCATTCCCAGAGGTCACCGAAATGCAAGCTCGCGCAATTTTCGAAGCGGCGGCGGAGGTCCAGAAGAGGGGAATAAAGGTGAAACCGGAGATCATGATTCCATTGGTGGGATTTCCAAAAGAGCTAAGGCTGCAGATCGACATCGTCCACCGAGTCGCGAGCGAGGTCGCTAAGGAGAAGAAGGTAAAGTTTAATTATCTGGTTGGAACGATGCTTGAGATTCCGCGGGCCGCTTTGGTGGCGGATGAAATCGCCAAAGACGCGGAGTTCTTTAGCTTTGGGACGAATGACCTGACGCAGACGACGCTGTGTATGAGCCGTGACGATTCCGGTAGTTTTCTACCCCATTACCAAGAGCTGGAAATCGTGAAGAACAATCCATTTGCAACCATCGATCAGGCAGGGGTCGGTAAGCTGATGGAGATCTCACGCGACCAAGCTCACAAGACCCGCCCTGATATCAAGCTAGGTATTTGTGGTGAGCACGGGGGCGACCCCGAAAGCGTCAAGTTTTGTCACCGGATCGGCTTGGATTATGTCAGTTGCAGTCCGTTCCGAGTGCCCGTTGCCAAGCTGGCAGCGGCGCAAGCCGCACTGGCGGGATAGCGTATTGCAGCGAATGTCAACGAACGACGGCGAACGCCAACGCGCGATTGTTCGTTGACGTTCGTTCGGTAGACTGCTGACGATCGCTGTTGTTCATCGACGTTTGTTGTCGTTCGTTCGATAGATTGCTGTCGCTCGCTGTTGTTCATCGACGTTCATTGTCGTTCGGTAGACTGCTGACGCTCGCTGATGTTCATCGTCGTTCATTGACGTTCGTTCGACAGACTGCTGACGCTCGCTGATGATCATAGACATTCGTTGTCGTTCGCTCGATAGATTGCTGACGCTCGCTGTTGTTCATAGACGTTTGTTGTCGTTCGTTCAATAGATTGCTGTCGCTCGCTGTTGTTCATCGACGCTCGTTGGCGTTCGTTCAATAGATTGCTGACGCTCGCTGTTGTTCATCGACGTTCGTTGGCGTTCGTTCGAGATTGCTGACGCTCGCTGTTGTTCATTGTCGTTCGATGGCGATCGTTGCCGTTCGCTCGCTCAGTCGCCGCGTCGATGAATGATATCGTGATCGAGTGCGCTCTCTAAATGGGTAGTAACCTTCGCGCCGGAAGGGACATTGGTTTCCAGCGTGTCCTCGATTTCAGTGGCTACCCGATGAGCGTCGCTGAGTAACACGCCAGCCGGGAAAATGAGGTGAAACTCGATCCAGTTCGTGTCGCCGAGATTGCGGTGGCGAAGGTTGTGGTACGAGACGCCGCGCTTGCTGGTTTCTCGATCAAGTAGCTGTACGATGCTTTGCTGGACGGCGGGATCTGCTGCATCCATCAATCCTGAGAATCCAGATCGGACGAGACGGATCCCGGTAACAAGGATGTTGGTCGCGATCAAAATACCAATGAGAGGATCGATTAGAGGCCAACGAAAAACCCAGGTTAATACCAGGCTGATGAGAACCGCGGCGCTGGTCCAGCAATCCGTCAACGTGTGTTTGCCATTGGCTTCAACGACGACTGAATGATACTGGCGGCCTCTTCGAATGAGGTAAAAGCCTAAGGCACCGCTGATGAAGCCGGCAACTGTCGTCACAACAATTCCGATCGGAAGATTTTCGACCGGTTGCGGATAGATGAGTTTCTTGCCGGAGTGGAAATAAATGTAGAAGGCAACTAACAGAATGAGCGAACCTTCGACTCCGGCCGAAAAGAAACCGATTTTTGCGTGACCGTAGCGGTGGGTAGCGTCGGCTGGCTTACTCGATAGCCGAAGGCTGTAGGTGGCGAACAGAACGGCAACGACATGTACGATCGCTTCAGCGGCATCGCTCAGGATTGCGGCGGAACCGGTAATAAAATATGCGCCCATCTTGAGGAAAACCATGCCGATGGCAATGCCCAAAGACCAAGACATTGCTCGCCACAACAGCGAGTCTCTCGCAGCCCCGCGATTGGCATCAAGGTTCTCCATTGCCACTCTCTTTGGTTGGTTTCACCCTGATCGGAAGCTGCCGCGATAACAACCAACGCACGCCGAACATGTCGATGGTTGCTCGCCAAGCACGATTACCGAAGCTATATTTGCTGGCGCCGTATTTTCGTGCTCGGTGATGAACGGGAACTTCGACTACCCGGTAGCCTGCCCCTTTGATTAAGGCTGGAATGAAGCGATGCATCCCGTAAAACGGGACTAGTGCTTCACGACATTCACGACGCATCGCCTTGAGGGTGCAACCGGTGTCTCTGACCCCGTCCTTGGTAAATCGACTGCGAACCGCGTTGGCAATCTTGCTTTGGAACTGTTTAAACCAAGTGTCCTTGCGTTTCGTGCGGAACCCGCAGACGAGGTCTGCCCCCTTTTCCATTTCAGCCAACAACAGTGGGATATCATTGGGGTCATTCTGCAAATCGCTATCGATTAAAACCAGAATCGCCCCGCGCGCCGCACGCAGGCCGGCAAAAATGGCTGCACTTTGACCGCTATTTTTCGCAAACTCCAGGATCCGTACTCGCGCGCCACGATGAATCATCTGAAGTGAGTTATCGTTTGATCCATCGTCGACAAAGAGGATCTCGTGGTCATAACTGGTCATTACTTTGGTTAACTCCGATTGAAGCTGATCGAGGCTTTCGGCTTCATTGTAGACCGGGATAATGATGGAAATATGCGGATTGGCGGTCACAAAGGTAACGTCTGGTATTGATAACAGGCAAACACGCGAATTTCGCGCAACGGCAGACCGCGACGGTCGAGTTGAAAAAGCGCGACCAGTTCCCATCGGGTGAAGGAGTTTTGCAAGGCTTGGGGTGGAGAGCCGTCTCCATGATCCGTAATATATAGTGCGGTCCGGTTAATAAATGGATTCACTCCATTCTGTTCAGTGAAATAAGCAGTCGTGTTACTCTTATCGGTGGGCTCAACGAATTCATCATACCGCGGCCAAAAGGAAAACTCGTTTTGGATATCCTGCGATTCCGGGATGTAGACTGGAGGATGGCCCGGATCTTCGATCCGCGGATCCTTCAGATAAAAGGAAAGCATCGAGGCGGTTTGATACTTATTTCCGATCAGGAACACGGGTTCCCCCAGCTTTTGTTCGAACTCATTTCGGAACTTTTCTATCTGTTCTGCCACCGTGTGCCATCCTCGCAGTCGGGAAGAAGGATCGAATCGATAAGGAATCTTCAGACCGGCGACGCGCAACAGATCCAAATCCAGAGCGACGACCGTCATGCAAGCCGCTGTTACCAGGCCGGCCACGCAGAGAACGGTGACAGTGCGGTTTTCGCGCGTCGAATTGAGCCACCACGAAGTAGTCAGGATCCCTAAAGTGATAAACGCAGGTGCTGTCCAATTTGGTTCTGCCGGCTGTTTTAAGGCGAGAATGAAATAGGTTAGCAATATCGGCCAACTAAAGGTCAGGAGAAAGCAGACTTTGGTGTTCTGAAATGCTTTTCGAATCGATGCGAAGAACGCGATGATGAAGGCGAGGAAAACCAGTGGCGAGTAAACGCCAAATTGGCCCCCCAGGAATTCGAGGAAGCTCAGAAAATGGATAGCGAAAGGCTTCTGCAAGCTTCCGCGAATCGACAGATGCGCGAGCGTAATCCACTCATGCTGCTGGTTCCAAATGATCGGCGGCAGTAGGAAAGGGAGGAAACCGAGTAACAGCAGATAGAATCCGGGACGGACCAGCTCTCGACGATATTTCGGCACCACCAGGAGGAATAGAAAGATAGATAATAATTGAAACGCGTTCGTGTATTTCGAAATGAACCCGAGGCCGACCAAGACACCAGTTAGTACCCAGAGCCACCTTCCTCCCGGGCTTTGCTCGAGAGCGCGCCAGAACGTGTAAAGCGCAGCGACCCAAAAGAACAACGAAAGCGGATCGATCGTCATCACCATCGCTCCAACATTGAAGATAGGAACAACGTTCAAGCCGATGACTGACCAAAAGGCGACCTTCTCGCGGTAGAGATGGCGAGCAAGAAAATAGAGGATCAACGATGTGCCGAGACCCAGTAGTGGGCTGAGCAAGCGAACACCAAGCTCGGAGTGACCAAAGAGCGAGGTGCTGAGCATAATCGCCAAGGCGACTCCCGGCCCTTTGCTGTAGTAACAAATGTCCGGATGTTGCGACCACAGATAATAATAGGCCTCGTCGGGCGAGAGTTCGTAGTGGCTGGCCAGAAATAGCCGGATTGCCGTAAGCACCAGCAAAAAAATAACGAGCAGCCAGAAACGAGCGGTCATGAAGGTCCCAAATGTGGATGATCGGCATAGAGCCGTGGAAACCAGCGAGCAGCCAGCTTCCGGTAAAGAATGGAAAGGAGCGCGAAAGAGATGAGTGCAAAACCAATCGCCAGCACCACGGAAACGATGATATCAGTTGGCCAATGCGAACCACAGTAGATGCGTGAGTACGAGATCAATGCGGCCGGAATAATATACAGAGCACCCCACCAGCGAAAGAAAAGGATGGCCAACGTCGCGATGACCGTGTTGTTCATCGCATGACCAGATGGGAATGAACGTCCGACCGTGATCCTTCCGACCGGAGTCGGCGAGAGTCGAACACTTACTGGTTGGAAGAGACCAAGGAACGCGGGTTGAGTTTTCTGTAACGTCACGTCTCGAACATCGGCCAATGCTTGGATTGGTCTTGGGCGGTTGACGACGATCTTCGTGACCTGCGTAAAGACTCCATCAGTGAACGCGATCGTCATCAGAGTAACAATCAAAAAACTTCGCCAGCGGAATCCGCCCCGCCAGAACAAAAACAAGACGACCACGAAAAGAATCGGTCGCCAAAGATCAAAGTTTGAGCAGATGGCCATGAGCCGATCGAGCACCGGGTTGATCCATTGTTTGTTGATATGAAACAGCAGTAAGGTATCCATTCCGGTTCGGTTCGGACTGCGTAAGCTAAGGATTCGATTCCATGAAACAAGTAAAGAAATTGATTGGGGCGATTGTGCTCGTTTTGGCGTTATTTCCACCTGCCGGATCAGCCCAAGAGCCCAACGCGGCCGCGATCTTGGATGGAGTGAGATTGGCCAAGGTGGATCGGGAACTCAATGGGCAATTGCGCAAAGAGGATGGGACGACCATCCCATTTCGGCTGATCCTGAGCGGGTCGCAGGTGATTTATCGATTTAGCAACCCAGACGAAACGCTCCGAGTCGAATTGAAAGACTCGGCTTCGACATTGAGACAGGACGAAGGAGGCAAAAGCCGTCTGGTTGCCGGGAGCCAGTTAACGGAAAAAGTCCGTGGGACCGATCTCTCTTACGAAGATTTGTCGCTGCACTTTTTGTATTGGGCGAATCCGAGGGTGGAAGGAGAACAGACCGTCAAGGGTTTTTCATGTTGGGTCATCTTGGTTCAACACGTCGGCCGCGACAGCAACTACGCATCGGTTCGGATGTGGGTAACGAAGGAGGGAAGCGGTCTGCTTCGAGCTGAAGCATTCAATGCGAGAGGGAAATTAGCGAAACGCTTTGAGGTAATTTCCGGCCAGAGAGTGGAAGACAAATGGATTCCAAAACAAGTGCGAGTCCAGGTCTACAATCCGGAAAGCGGCAAACCAGAATCGCGCACGTATCTAGAAATTAACGGCTAGGTCGCTTCCGTGCGCTTCGACAAAGATCAAGCTGGCGGAGGACGTGATCTCGTTCGGTAGGCGCCCATAACATTCTGATATTTTATTAAAGAATGAGTGATATACCCACGTTTTGGGACTGTTGTCTTACTGACAATCGACCGATTCAACGGGTCGTATCTCTTTGACTTAGTCAAGCTTACCAACTAAGATCCCAAAAGTTTTTTGCATATGAGAAATGGAAGCCTCTGCTTCAGTGGTATGCTAGTAGGCTTAGTTCTTGTAAGCGGAACCGGAGGATACGGCCAAACAGATGTGGAAAGTGCAGCGAGCTTTACTGAGCACGCGATGAGGCTGCGTGCCGATGTGCTTTTTCGGGTCCAGCCCAATACCACTCGTCAACGACTTATCACCGCGGAGGGCAGATACGTCTGGCACGGCAATATTGTTACGACCGTTTTCTGGATAGGAGAATTGGCGAGCGGAAATAACCCCGTTCCCAATCAAGCGAGTGCCTGGGATCTGAATTGGTCACATAATTATGGAGGGTTAGATGTCCCGGATTCGGGGAACCGTCGCGGGTTTTTGCCGGCTACCTTTGTGCCTCACCAAAATCCTTTCTATGTCGCTTTGCCCTATAACGATGTTGCCAATGGAAGGACAAAACCTGAGGCCGCGCAGGTGGTTCCGTGGTTCAAAGAGACGTTTGTTAGATCTGGGCAAACCGTTCTGAAAGGTCGCTGGGTCGCCATTCGCCAGGGAGCGCGCACCTGTTACGCGCAATGGGAGGATGTTGGTCCCTTTCAAACGGATAACTGGGAGTACGTATTCGGCCATGAACGGCCGCGTCCCAATTTAAATCGTGGTGCCGGGTTGGATGTATCGCCGGGTGTGAGGGATTATCTGCGGCTGAGTCCGACCGACGTCACCGAATGGAAATTTGTTGAAGAGGTGGAAGTACCTCCTGGACCCTGGACCTTGTATGGCGACAATAACACTTTCGTGATTGATCGTCGCAAGCGCGAGGAAGAGCTCGCCAAGAAGCAGTAGACCGTGCGGTTGGGTTGGTAGACCTCCCGACTACGTGCAACGCCTCGTTGCGACTACACGCTGAGTTACACACCTTCGTCCCGGAGGGACCTTGCGAACGTAGATGACATGAGCCGACAGCTAACAGCACCCGCTGCTAAACTGTCGGCTCTATGAATAAATCTAACCAAACAATATTGAGCAGTGGTGGCAACCGAGCAAGTGTGAGGCAGCATGGCAATCGGGTCCTGAAGTTGGGACTGGATATGCACTATCGGCAGGTGACGGTGGCGATGCAGGAGGAGGGAGGCCGGATCAAGGGTGCC
>JBEEIB010000235.1:0-9683 GCA_041167675.1 Verrucomicrobiota bacterium | reverse complement strand
TTGAAAACCGTAAGTATGCCGGCGTTTGTTTTCCTACCTTGCTAAATACCGCGGCCTTCGAATACCTCGTAATATCGTTGGTGATCGTCAAAGTGCCGTGTGCGGCCGATCCTTTCGCGTGAACGATTCGCTCGGGAATACGCTCGCGATTGAAGGTTGCCAACTTTTCCAGCAGCCAATAGTCCTGGAGCAACACCGGACCACGCGGTCCGGCGGTGATGCTGTTTTGGTTATCTTCGACCGGGGCTCCAGATGCCGTGGTCAATATTGGATCCGGTGTTTGTTCTTTAGCCATATTCATTAATTAGTTAGAGTTAATTGTGTGATTGGACCGGTATTTCCGGTCTCGGTATAATAGTAAGCCGGCAGCCAGACATGACGCGCTGCCAGGCATGCGTTACACAGCGCGGATACTTTGGTTAGTTTGCTCCTGCGCTCCATCGTGGGAGGCTACTGACGGCTCGTGTGGCTTTTCCTGATTAACAGCGAGAAAGACAAGCGCTGCGACACCGGCCCCCACAAACTCGCTGAGCCAATAGATCCAGAGATTCGCCCCGTTTGCCAGCCCCAGCACCGCAACGCCAATGGCGACAGCGGGGTTGAAAGCGCCCCCGGAAACCTTTCCGACGGCAACGGCTTGAGCGAACACAGTGAAACCAATCGCCAGTCCATAAAACGAATTGCCAGCAGTAGCCGGGGCAGTGGCCACGTTCAAAACGGTGTAGACCAAAGCGAAAGTTCCCAGAGCTTCCGCCAGGATCACCTGAGCTGCAGTGGCAGTCGATGCTGCCGGAGAAGAACCGTGACCGAGGAGAAACCCGGCGGCCAGTGCTGCGACGATCGCACCGATCACTTGCGCGACGAGATACAAGCCAGCCTCGAGCGCACTACAGGCCCCGCGAATCCAGACTCCCAGCGTTACCGCGGGATTATAATGAGCGCCACTGATGTGACCCCCGGCGAAAATCATCACCATCAGTGAAGCTCCGATTGCCAGAGGACCCAGCAAGACATGGTCTTGCAGTGACACGCAGCCTATAACGTAGACCAGGAAAAACGTTCCAATAAACTCAACAATCCATTTTCGAAAAAGTGAAATATCCATATGCTCGGTACTGCGATTGAGTGTTTGAATCGGCTACTCGCCTAAGCGAACTTCTCTTTGGACTCTAGAATTGCGGTTGTCGCATCAAGGAGCTAAGCAAAGCGAGTCGAGATAGGCGCCAGGCCGAACGGTCAACCTATGGCGACGAAGGATCCGCTCTACCGCCGTACAACGGGGCCGTGTAGCCCGGTTGTTCACTCGCGGGTTTTGACCAATCGACAATAGCACTATTTTGTGCGGCAGCACTCATCCCGAACGAATCTTGCTGCCGGTCGGAGGCAGAAATGAAACTAGCACGCTCACCGCCACCTCCGTTTGCGCAGCCGGAGCAAAGCAGAGTGGCAAACGTCACTATCCCTAAGAGCAGAGTCCTAGCTGCCCCAATAAACTCAACAATCCATTTTCGACAAAGTGAAACATCCATATTTCAGTATTTTGTTCAATGCCAGTCAACCGATGTAAGCGATTGACCAATAACTCACGCCTATTAATCAAAACAGAAAAGGGCTGATGAAAAGATCCATTTATGCTAAAACGAGCAAACCACATTGTCAGAAAGCTTCAGATAGCTCAATCGAGCTAACTTCAGATAGACCAATTGGTCTATCTCCTATTACTCAGGAACGGTCGGCTGAGTTTAGTCTCCGATTGGAGACTATGCGAATCTGGTTCGCATTTCAGGCGAGCAGCCGATCGAGGCAGGTAACCACGATCGACAGCAAGACCTCTTCTTGCAGATCGGTACAGTTCAAGCTTATCCCTCGACCCTTCGCTTTCTGGTCGTACGAGGACAGAAGACGGTCGACGAGCTTTTTGCCTCCAAACCACCCAGCAAAGAGTCTCATGTGAGGGACGTCGTCGGCTTGGAGTCCTGATCCGGTTTTCGTGAGGGCATCCAGAAGAGCAGACGCAATTCGGCGACGTCGCTCTCTCGCTTCGTTCTCGAATGTCGGCTTGCGTTTACTTCCCACACCATTGTGGTTCATGTTAACTGTATCTTAGGGCGCAGTGGACTCCGTCCGTAACGATCACCAAATACGACCACTAACTAACCTCGATCTACGCCGGAGGGAATAGAAAGACGAAAGCGACCCGCGTTTGCTAGGTCGCCTTCGTCAATTCTTAACTACGGTAGTTGCTCGGCGACTCGCTTCCTCTCATCTACTTCGTCTCAGCAGCGGACGGTGCTGTGGTTAGGTTACAGGTCAGCATCTGGATCTTCCAATCATCGCCCTCACGAATATCGAGCGCTCCATAATAGCCCTTAATCGGTACAGGGCCGCCGTTTTTGTCTTGACCAGTCTCACTCCATTGTCCGGTTTCCCAAGCCATCATACCAACCACGTGAGGCTGCGTGCCGTCTGGATGACCGATATGGTCTTTGGGTTTCCATCCGCTCTTAAACACATCTGCATACCATTGCTCAATGGCCTGCCGCCCCTTGAGTAGTCCCCTGTCGCTCACAAAGACCGGTCTTCAACAGGGTTAGGCAATTGGCTTTGGTGCCTCGCGGGAAGTCAAGAACATCTAAAAGGACATACAAAACCATGAACTACGTGCTCGCACGTCACAAAATTGCCGACTTTTCCAAGTGGAAGCCGGTTTATGATGCTCATTTACCGCCGCGTCGGAAAGCCGGCGCAAATGAAACGCATCTACTCCGCAATATTGATGATCCAAGCGAGGCAATCATATTGTTTGAAATAGAGGACGTCAAAAAGGCAAGAGAGTTAGTCGCCTCAGACGACTTACGTGAGAGAATGCAAGAGGGCGGAGTAACTAAATAACTGTTCGACATCATCGCAACTAATGAGAGCGTTGTAAAACAGTTCAGCGATTTCTGCTCTCTCCATTTCGATACGCCAAGATAAATTTTGCGGTCAATGGTCAACGCTCCCCTCAAAGGCTGCGACATTTCCCTTTAGGTAATCCTGTTAGACGGCTTAAGACACGAAATTCGTCATGAAGCGTCCGGTCATGATTCATTCAGAAATTAAGGCTTTCTCATGAGGTCAGCTCAGGAAGCGGAAATGTACGTAAGTTAAAGCGGGCGTGCCGGAGTCCTGACCAACGAGCACCCGAGTTTACGAGGGGCATTGTGGTGCTGAGTAGGACTGACAGCATTATCACGGCGATCTTGGAAAAACAGTAATTCCTGGACAATTTCAGAGAGAGTACAACCACCTGATCTCAGCGCTTAGCGCGATCCTGGGCGCGGGCAAAATCCCCATTGACAGCGGTCAGTTCGGAACCTTACAAAGATCGCTACCGAGCGGTGCTGTCTGGCACAGGATAGAGTATTGCAATGTGGCGCTGCGTTGTTGGGTTCTTGGAGGGAGATGTTAGGCGGACAATAACACCACCAGTCTCGGATCTGGTTGATAATCCGGATATTTATTTTCTCAGTTAGTGGCTGAAACGTTCCATACGACCAAGAAGCAAACATATGAAGCTATTTACCACTCCCATTATGACCACTATGGCATTCCTCTGCCTCGGAATTCCCCACGCACACGGCCAGCAAAAGACCCTCAAAGAACTAATCGTCGGCACTTGGGTATTGGACTCGGTGTACGACCAGACGCAGGATGGCAAAAAGAACGATACGTGGGGTCCAGGTGTCAAAGGGATCGCTATATTCGATGCCACTGACTGTATGTCTGTCCAGATCATCGCTGCTGACCGCAGGTCGAGCAAGATCGTGTGCGACAGCGCCCCAGAACGTGGAACAAAATAGTTCCGATCATTAACTTGAAGACGGAAGTACAAAAATGCAGAAACGCAAACTTGGAAAAAGTAATTTGGAAGTTTCGGCCATCGGGCTCGGCTGCATGGGAATGAGCTTTTCCTACGGTCCGCCTGCGGACAAGCAGGAGATGATCTCCCTTCTCCGAACAGCCGTGGAACTCGGCGTCACATTCTTCGATACTGCTGAAGTTTATGGCCCGTTCACGAATGAGGAACTCGTCGGTGAGGCGCTCTCTCCCCTGCGCGATCAGGTGGTGATTGCCACTAAATTCGGCTTCAAGCTTCATCCCGATGGCAGTCCTGGTTGGCTAGGCCTGGACAGTCGACCAGAGCACATCAAGGAGGCCGCCGACGGCTCGCTTAAGCGACTCAAGACCGACGTGATCGATCTGTACTATCAACACCGTGTTGACCCGGACGTGCCGATCGAAGACGTGGCGGGAGCGGTGAAAGAGCTAATTCAGGAAGGTAAGGTTAAGCACTTCGGCCTTTCTGAAGCAGGAGCACAGACGATTCGTCGCGCTAACGCCGTCCAGCCCGTAACAGCAGTCCAAAGCGAATACTCGCTGTGGTGGAGACGCCCTGAAGAGGAGGTGCTGCCGACCTTAGAGGAACTTGGCATCGGCTTCGTTCCATATAGTCCTCTAGGAAAGGGATTCCTTACGGGAAAGGTGGACGAAAGCACCACGTTCGACAGTTCCGATTTCCGCAACACCCTCCCTCGCTTTACACCGGAGGCTCGGAAAGCGAACCAGACCCTGGTTGATCTGCTTCGCAGAATCGGAGAACGCAAGAAGGCGACACCTGCTCAAATCGCGCTCGCCTGGCTGCTTGCCCAGAAGCCGTGGATTGTTCCAATCCCGGGCACCCGAAAGCTGGAACGGCTGAAGGAGAACATTGGAGCAGTTGCAGTCGAACTTACACCCGACGATCTCCGTGAGATTGATAGCGCCGCCTCAAAGATCACGGTGGAAGGGGCTCGTTACCCAGAAAACCTGGAAAAAATGACCGGTCGCTGAGCGGCAGATTTTCAATCGATCCGATCTAATTAATGGAGCTTACTATATGAAAATCTTTGGCTATGCAGCCCGATCCGCCGAGACACCGCTTCCTTCAGCGCCCTGCTAAGGTGTGTTAGTTCTTCTTCTTTCAGTGCGTCTGCGGAACTCAAAATCTTTGTCCGGGAAGTGTTAGATGTCCGAGAAAATGCTCGGCAGTTTGGAATACGGCGGTCGACAATCTACCTAAACAAATACTAGCGCTCCCCTTTTCGGTCGCGGTATTCCGCGTAGCTCGCTTCCGCCCGTTTTCGCCAGTGAAACAGATTTCTGCTGCTTTGCTGTGCGGATTGCTTCACAGAATGAAGCCTTGATTTGCATCTCGTCAGCACCCATGGCCGCGAGCAACACACCGCGGAGCCGGTGCAGTTTAGCATACCAATGGCGATCTTCAAATCTTTCGACCAGCGCTTCCGCTTCGCTTATCGCCTCAAGAGCTTGAGGGGTACGATGCGCGAGGTACAAGGCTTCAGCCTTTAATGCTAGATAATATGGCACGGCCAGCACCGCGCCGGTTGCCCGCCAGTCCTCTATTCCATCCTCGATCCACGCGAGACCTGCCGCTGTGTCACCGGAAGCGCTGCGCGCCCAACCACGGAGAACGGCTCCGATAGGCAGCCAAATTGCAAAACTTTGACGGGTTGACAGTTCAATTAAATCCGATGCCAATCGCTCCACTTCAGCGCGATTACCCTCAAAGTGGGCGAGCCACCCGGACCAATAGAGAGCCACCGCTAATGCGGGCATATCGTTAAGCTCTTTCGCTAGTGGGATGGCTTCCGCCATGGTCGCCTTGCATAAGTCGGTCTCTCCGAAATGCCACTCGGAGAGGGCCTTAAAGCACAGACACGTCACGGCGGGCGCGCTGGTCTCTTCGACCTGACACTGTGCGCCTCCTGAACGCCAAATCTCCAGACCTCGCATCGCGTTTTGTCGCGCTGGCTCAAAATCGCCCAAGAAGTACAGTGTGATTGCCAAAGCGCGGTAGGCTCCTATCATTAGCGCACAGTCGTTGTGCTCCTGCGCCAGCGAGTAAGCTCGTTTCGCGATCTGCATCGTTGCACTGAGCTTGTCCGTGTAGAGGGAATAGCGCCACTGACTTGTCAGGACGGAAAACAGGAGGAGAGGACGATTGAGCGAATGGCACAAGGACTCCACGCGCTCGTAACACGTTCGCGCTTCCGATGCCGCGAAGCCCCGCGTGAGCGTTAGATATAGCGCCGCCTGCATGAGAATGTGGAGGTGATCTTCGGCGGTTAGACTTTGCCCTTGGGCGCCCATTTCCACCAGTGAGCCCCAGCGTCCGTGTTCGAAGAAATGAGCTAAAGCGGAGAGCAACGCCCCTCTGGCTCCGAGGACGTTAGCCGCAAAAGAGGCATTCCCTCGCTGAATCCGAGGAATATAAACTTCATGCAGCGCTTCGCGAAATAAACCGGCATTGCAACCGCAGATTACTGCTAAGAAAAGCGGCTCCATCTCCCTAAAACTATCTGGCAACTGGGGCGCAAGCGTTCGATAAAAATTATAAAGCCGCCTATTGCATTCCTTCCAGGCCTCAGTTCGGTTGCTCCGCAGCTGTTCGCCAAAATATTCACGAACAAGTGGATGCGTATCCAGATACCCACGATGGTGCGGATCTTCCCCAGCGAGTAGTCTTGCTCTTCTTAATCTGGCAAGAATCGTTCGCCACTCTGTCGGGCTCAAATCAGTTAATGATTCTGTAAGGCCCGGGATAGCAGGCGGGTTCAGTAGGGCTGCAAGCGCCTTTTCGTCAACGGGCCGATCGAATAGACCTAACATGCGGAGAAGTGACAGCTCAGGACCCTCCCCAAACCAGGTCTGGTAAGATTCCATCACCTTTCGGGCATTGACTCCCTGTCGCACGTCGTGACCAAGACGTTCTGACACTTCTTTCCGACAATGTTCGATGGGGTGAGCAATATCATGTGTTTTTCACTCTTAACCGTGATACTGTTACTTGTTGGGCGATGCGGTGTGGCAGACGCCGCGGCGCCCGGCTGTCAAACTCTCGAGCTACCATTTCGGATGCTCGAAACAACCGGTGCCTATTTCGGGCCGGCAGGAGAAATGATATGAACGACAAAAATGAGCAGAGCCAGAGCCAGGGTCAAGAAGTACCGCCCAATCCGTCCCCCGAGTTGGATAGCTTCATTCTGGGGCTAACTCCTGAAAAGCTCAAAGATACCTCGCTCGAGGACAAAGAACGCGAAGAGAATTTACGATTTGCGGACCAGTTGCATGCCAAGGCTTTACCGCGCGGCGATAAGACCGCGATCGAGCTAGACCGGCTGGTCCAGGGAAGAATTTCAACGGCGAGATCTTCCGATCATTGGTAAGAGCTATGGCTGCTCGCACGAGCCGGAAGAGCCATCATAGGCCCGAGCCCCTCCTCTCAAGGCCCTGTTGCTCCGATTCATTCCGTCTAACTTCGCCTCCGACGTCCAAAGCTTTTGTGCCGGCGAGGTGATGATTAACCGAGATGACCGAAAAGATATTCAGTCCATCCGACCATTGCCTACGATTCCTCTTCCTCGTCGCTCTCTTCAGTGTGCGAGCCTTCCTGTTGCATCTTTCGAAGCGCCTCTGTCATGTCTTCGAGCTCATCCCAAACATCAAGGCTTACGTAGATCGGCGCGGGCTGCTGCGTCGCCATCGCGATACAATCGCTGGGCCGCGCATCAATCTCGATGATCTTCTTCTGTTTCAGTTCATTCTCCGCACTGAGAACAAGTCTCGCAAAATAGGTGCCGTCCTTGAGATCGTTGACGATTACCCTTTCGATCTTCGCTTCGAGGGCTCGCAAGATATTCGCGAGCAGATCATGGGTGAGCGGTCGCTCCTTTTGCCTGCCTTGCTTGAACATCGCGATTGCCAGACCAACGCTCTGCTCAACGTAAATCACGAAAACTTTTTCCTCGTTGCCAAGAAAAACCGCGCAGCCGCCGCTCGTAGCAGCTAGGCCGAGGATCTGCACTTCGACAACGGGCTTACTCATAATGCAGGTCTCGTCACTCGCTTTCCGGCCAAGATCCGAATTGCTTTCAACGGGTGATCAAAAACCAAAACCATCCAGGTTTGCGCCCCTGCCCTGTCAAAAATTCGATCCGCTCGAGTTTAAGGCCACCGTTCAAAGGGCACGCGTGTTCGGCGGCCGAACTTACACCCTCGAATGAAGTCGCCGACGTTTAGTGCAATCAGTTGTGGGAAATCCAGGTTAGAGCGTCTGTTTTTTTCTCTTGTTTGAAAACATTTTATTTCCGCTGACGTGAATGGTTTTAGCATTGACGCCATGAACCGATGAAGTGGTTTGCCCGTGATGACCGCCACTCGTCGGAAGTCTTTCGCGTGTTTAGCGTCAAATTTCAGCTCAGCCCAAAACCCGCCGAGATTCCAACCGTGCAAGTCCGTCATATCACAGAGCAAATCCACTTTGCCGTTTTCTCGAATCTTTTCTTCAAGCGGAGGAGCTACCGAAACCATGTCCTCTTTTGTGAGCTTCCCGCAACGCGGAGGGCGACAAGCCGTCCGGAACATTCAGGTAACATTTGAAACATGCTCCAATCTAGGCCCTAAATCCGCTGGATCCAAATCGTTGACCCCACCAGAGCATCACGCAATTTAACCCCGAGTAATAGGTGGATGAAGTAGTCGGCGAAGCGTCCGTTGTCCTTATAGTCGGTCCGACGTTATTCATCGAGCCGGGGACGAAAGCAATTTTATCCGGCTCGTTGTGGCGGGAACGCTCATGACGCTGAATGGTGGTCAATCGTTGGTCAACTCATCGAACGCCGGCAGATCATCATCCCGAACGATGAAAAGCTGATCGCCCAGCTAACCTCACGCCGGAAGCTGTACGATAGCAAAGGCCGCGAACGACTCGAATCCAAAGCTGACCTTGCTGCCAGAGGTGTCGAATCACCCGACCGCGCAGACGCGCTTATAGGAGCTATCATGCTCGGCATCGGCTCAGATCCGTACGCTTAACCCAGTGGCTAAGCGGGCCATGCACCAGATGATGGATCAGCAGCTCCGAAAGCTGGAGCGTCAGAAGTCGCCATGGGCCACAGAGCACGTCAACTGGGAGCTTATGCAGCCGGGTTTTCGCGGGTGGCTATTACCTCAGTAATCCGTCCAATACCGCGGTGGATTGAATCAGCGATCAATAAGGCGGAAAGAATAGTGACAATCCTTGGATCGCTGAATTGTCCGTCTAAACGCTTTGCTCGTTCAAGAAGTTCGTCATCGGTCTGCTGAGTTGGGTTTGGCATACACGTCGAGATTACCAGATTCGCTGACCCGCGCAGCAATACATCAGAGTGCGTACAGGCCAAACCTTCGACAGATGGAACGCAGCCGGGAATTTATGCGGTAGAACATACTGCACCCGGTTTTCTCGGATCTCTTGCACTCTGGGTCACGCAGGGTAGCGTTTTCCAACCCCTTATGAACGCTTACGATGGTTGTCACGTTACCATTCAGGTTCCGGTTGATTTCGGAAACGAAAAAGAAAAAGAACTTCGGCAAACTTTCGACCAAGAGCTACCCGGTGTTTGGCTCACAGTTCACGGCCGTGAGAGCGTAACAAAACCGAGGATTAGTGAACTTTCTATCGACGAATTTGCTTATGTCCGAGGCGCGAAAGCGACCGAAGAATGGAAGAATGCTGCCGAAAAAGCAGAACTAAAAAATGATGCTTTTCCAGTCGTCGATTGGGCAGCGAGCAGAACCTTACGACAATTCCTTCAGGGTCA
>JBEEIB010000234.1:0-3472 GCA_041167675.1 Verrucomicrobiota bacterium | reverse complement strand
GTAATCAAGCCAGCGCTGGTTTAGGAATTCATTCGAGCCATCAGGCCGGCTGCACCAGGCGAGGATTGGAATTGTATCAATTGTGAGTCGAAGGTACTTCTCGCTCCGCCGCAATACTTCTTCGATTCTTGTCCCCTCCGTGACATCCAGTGCCGTGCTGCCGGCGTTCGTGAACTGCTGGCTTTCGGTCAACATTCTGTCATTCTGACGCGACCGCGGTTCAAGGCCTTTCTGTTCGGTGACTTCCCGGCTAAACACGACGATCAGATCCCGACCTGCGTGATTTTCTCGAGTCAGTCTCACGTCCACGATCTTCTGTTCACCGCTTTTGCATCGGTACGCGCGTTGGACCGTGACGGGATCGCCCAACTCCATCGTGCCTATCAAGCCAAGAATTCCTTCCCACGAGGCGTTTGTAGCAAAATCCCACGGGCGCATTTTGAGCAACTCCTGCCTTTCATAGCCCAACAGCGAGCAGGCAGCCGGATTCACGTCGATAATCCGGCCGTCGAGGTCGGCCACAAAAACGGCATCGGCCACATGCTCGAGCAGCTTTTCCGTCAGTTGCAACCGAGTAGTACACCGGTCGAGTTCGCTCCGGAGCCGCTCCAGTTCAAGCTGCAGCTGCTCGGTCGCTGTCTCAGCGCCTCTGACCGCATTCGAGCTGGTGTTCATGGTCCATTTTCAATCGCAATCCGCCGTGTGGTCAAACTTCTACCAAATTTCGGATACTGCTAGCGAACGATTTCCGGCTTCCGCCTGTCGAGATGGAGGCCACAGAAAAGCACAAAGGCACGGATAACCGCCCAGACTCGATCTATGGACGAGGGTATGATGGAGCTGTAAAATATCCTAGGCACGCTGGTTCCTCGCTCGTTGGTTTTGAAGGATAAACCGTCCGTACCGCGTCGCCTTCGCGCATGCGCTGGAGCACACGGGTGGATATACGCCGGAGGAAGCAAGGCGGGTGGCAGGGACATTGCTGCCGGAGATCCTGTCCTATAACCCCACGCGCCGGGCCTCCTTCCCGGGCAATGGCCGGACGCTCACCGACGCCGCCGTCGATGCCTTCCTTGCTATCCTCACAAATGGGAAGGTGACGGAGGATAGGGTAGGACCCCACGGTGATCTGCTCGACGAGTTCCCCTACCTGGGGCCGCACAGCGTCTGACGGCTGAGGGTGGTTTCGAAGTAGTCCAAGAAACGATCGGCGCCCGATCCGAGTGCGATCCAGGCTGCCTCGAAAACAGTCCGTTTCGATTCATTCATTTTAAAACAGGCCCTTAGACAGACGCGCAGCGTCTGTTCAAGAGCTTTCCAGTTCGCAATGGGCTCGTCGCTTCGGCCTTTTGGTAATTTTTGCGGCCTAGCTAGCATTGGCAGTGACGCCTATGTTAAACAACAAGCCCAACCCAAAAATTAACAACCGCCCATGAAAGTCCTCGTCCTTTATCACACCATCTATGGCCACACCTTGCAGCTCGCGCGAGCTGTTGAGGAAGGCGTCAAATCAGTTGCCGGAGTCGAAGCCCTCTTCCGCCGCGCGCCGGAATTTCCACACGTTGAAAAACAACTCGAGGCGAGTGACGGCTACGAAACGAAGATCTGGAGGGAACAAAAGGACATTCAGGTCTGCGCTCTCGACGATCTTCGTGAAGCCGACGGCATGCTGCTTGGCTCGCCGACGCGTTACGGGAACATGACCGCGCAGATGAAAGCGCTCATTGACGGCACCGCGAGCCTCTGGCTGTCGGGCGCGATGGAAGGCAAGCCCGCTGGCGTCTTCACTTCGACCGCTTCCACACACGGCGGACAGGAGACGACCTGCATCACGATGATGATCCCATTGATTCATCTTGGGATGCTCATCGTCGGAGTGCCGTATTCCACACAGGGAATGATCCACACCGAAGCGCGCGGCGGCACGCCTTACGGAGCGAGCACGATCTCCGGTCCAAAAGGCGAACTCGCGCCAACCTCCGAAGATCTCGCCATCTGCCGAGTCCAAGGTAAGCGAGTTGCGGAACTCACGAAGAAAGTTCGCGGCTGATTGGCCAATGTTAACGCTCTTTTTCAGCGTTGCGTTTTCAATACCGCGGCCAGCCGGGCCGCACCGGCCCGCGAAGCGGTGATTTCAGTGCTTGCCCGATCACGCAGCCGCACGCGATAAAGACGATCACCGTAGTGAGTAACGCGTTCGATTGCTTGCAGGTTCACCACGGCATGCCTGCCGATCTGGATAAAGGGATCGCCCCCTAGCCACCGCATGAGATCAGCCAACGAATAATAAGTGGCAAACTCTTCCCGCACGGCATGGACCCAAGTGCGCCGTTCCCGTCGCAGCACCGCTGCAACCTCGCGACGGGCGAGCAGCCGGATCTGGTCGCGGTCTACATCCTTGACCGGCAGCAGCTCGTTGGCCATGCCAGTAGAACGCATTTTCTCCGGTGTCAGGACTCCGTTGGCGTGATCGCCGGAATTCGGGGAAGAGCCAGCCTCAAAGGGCCGCAGATATGCCAGGAGGCGATTGACCGCCTCAGTGACTTGCTCCGGATCCAACGGCTTTAAAAGATAATCCACCGCCTCCAGCCGGAAGGCGTCGGTGGCACGGTTCGCGTTTCCCGTCGTAAAGACCAGGCGTGGTGGCTGCGGAAGCATGGCCAGTTGCTTCGCCAGCGAAACACCGTCTTTACCTGGCAGATTGATGTCGACAAAGACCGCGTCCGGCCGCAACTCGGCGCAAAGACGCAGGCCGGCCTCGCTCTCGACGGCCGACCCGACGACATCTACCTGACAGGTCTCGTCCAGCAGTGCCGCCAGGTATTGGGTGGCCAAGGGCTCGTCTTCGATAATAACCGCTCGGATCCGGATCCACATGAGAACAAGTCTTACTTAGACGTCAGTTCGCTGACCTCCGAGGTGATAGCCCCCCCGCGATTCAATGGAATCTCCGACCGCTTTTCGCAAGGGAATGCGCATCGTCACTGCGGTGCCCTCTCCAACCTCACTGGGCACCTCCCAGCTGAAACGAGCGCCCGAACAATCCTTGCAGCCGCCAGCGTAACAGCACTAGCGCGTGAACCGAGGAGCGTCCTGCGAAAAAGAGGTGTTCGACTTCCGTCGAAGGCACACCTTGCCCGTCATCGCTCACGCTCATTTCTAGCCAGGGTCCTTTCGCACGGACCAAGAGACGCAGGCGCCCGGCCTGTGGCGACGATCGAAGCCCATGTTGGATCGCGTTCTCTACCAGCGGCTGGAAGGAGAAAGGTGGCATTAGAACCTTCAACAACCCCGGATCGATCGTCTGCTCAGCTGCGGCCCGAGGCGCTTCTCGTGGAGCGACCGTCGCCAACGCCGCCAGCGTATTCAGCGCATTGAACAAAAAATGAGGATTCATGCGCGCTTGCAGGGCGCGCGCCTCGGCCGAAGCCGCTGCCCGGCTTTGCTCATCACGGTCACGCACTCGCTCAAT
>JBEEIB010000233.1:0-31485 GCA_041167675.1 Verrucomicrobiota bacterium | reverse complement strand
TCCAGCATTTCGAGATAACCTGATAACCCGACCCGCCGACCGTTGTGGATCACTTCATCATGAACGAACTGTCCCAGCTTCGGCCAGTCCTGCTTATTCAGGCAGGCAATGTAGTCTCGGTAGACGTCGGAAAGGTCGGTTTTAATCACGGCAATTGCCCCAATCTTTCTACAAGCCCCTGCTGCAAAGGTAGTGTCTCAGTTTGAACTTGGCTGCGCCCGTCGTAGCTTCACGCTCAGGATGGAAGCGGCCAATACCATTGTGATACCGTTTCCAAGCCAGATCGATGGCGCGGCTCGCATCACTCCGTAGATCGTCCACAGCCCGATACCAACTACCAGCATTAACAAGGTCGGCAAGCTGAAGTCGTCGGCACTGCGTGTTCTCCAGGTCTTCACGGCCTGTGGCAGAAACGCGAACGTCGTCAGGAGACCGGCCACAGGGCCTAGGAACTCTATCTTGTCCAAAGTGTCCTCCCTGGCCATCAATGACCGATCCGCACCACCCGCTTGCCGGTCCTGAACGTCACCAAGCGCCACCGTCGGGCGCTCGCGACCGGTCAATGTGCGGCGTTGCATCGGGCTGCGCCTTTCGAACGCCATAGTTAGCTGCACAATGTTTTATGCACCAGTACGCACAAACTGAACATGTAGTATCATCAATGATAGTAAGAGCCGCAGGGCTCAGTGACGTAAGGCTAGCCGCACTGGCTGCGCCGTTGAGGCGACGCTGTCCGTAATCGGTGGTGTCTGGAAACCGGTGCTCCTCTTCCACTTGCTAGATGGTAAGCTGACGACAATGGCCTGTTCAAGACGTGCGGGAGGATCGAGATCATGTTCGGCAGGCTAAAGGACTGGCGCCGCATTGCTATGCGCTACGACCTTGCCGCCCACACGTTCGTCTCGGCGATATGTGTTGCAGCTACCGTCATCTTCTGGCTCTGATCAATGAATCCTGAGCCTAGGGGTCTTCACTATCGGAGTCGACTATCTCCTATCAGCTATTGATCGTTGGTTCTGCGCTACCACCCAAGGATCCAGGCAAAGATAAGTGGCGCTACGATCGTAGCGTCTGATTCGATCACGTACTTCGGCGTGTCGAGGGAAAGCTTGCCCCAGGTGATTTTCTCATTCGGCACCGCGCCAGAGTACGAACCGTAGCTGGTCGTCGAATCACTAATTTGGCAAAAGTAACCCCATCGCGGAACACTCTCGCGTCGCAGATCCTGGTGGAGCATTGGTACGACACAAATCGGGAAATCCCCCGCAATACCGCCGGCGATTTGGAAAAACCCGATCAATGAGCTAGCCGAGGTCGTCGTGTACCAGTCGGCCAATTGCACCATGTACTCGATCCCGGTGCGTACAGTATGAACGTTCTGAACGTCGCCAGAGATGCAGTGGCCGGCATACATATTTCCTAGCGTCGAGTCTTCCCATCCAGGGACAAACATCGGTAATTGTTTCTGCATCGCAGCGTAAAGCCAGCTATCCTTGGGATCGATCTGATAATATTTCTTCAACCGATCGTCATTAAGGATCCGATAGAAGAACTCATGCGGAAAAAAACGTTGCCCGTTCTTGTCAGCATCGACCCACTCTTCCAGTACCGCCTTTTCGATACGACGCATGGCTTCCGCTTCGGGGATACAGGTGTCGGTAACTCTGTTCAAATGCTGGTCGAGGAGCGCTTGTTCGTCCTCCGCACGTAACTCGCGCCAATTGGGAATGCGCTTGTAATGGTGATGCGCTACCAAATTGAAAACATCCTCTTCGAGATTCGCTCCGGTGCAGCAGATCGCATGGATCTTGTCCTGCCGTATCATTTCGGCCAAAGAGAGCCCCAGCTCTGCCGTACTCATTGCGCCAGCCACCGTAACCAACATTTTTCCACCATTCTCTAGATGTCGCTGGTAACCTTGGGCAGCATCTTTGAGGGTAGCCGCGTTAAAGTGACGATAGTGGCGGGAAATGAATTCGGTGATCGTGCTCATTTGACAGGAGCCTTTCGAATCTACTGATTCTGACAAAAGATCAATGAATGAATAGCAGACAGCAGATAGCAAATAGCAGAGGAAAGACGACAATCATCAATAATAATTTTCGAGCGCAGCCGGTTTTATCAAGAGACGGATTTGAGCAACCTGCTCCCTAAACCAGATCCAGAAAAAACATGACGGGTCGGATTCAGTCTGGGATGCCCGCTCCATACATTAACCCAATGCGCCCGGAGCCTGTGTCATTCTTCATCTGCTATTTGCTATCTGCTATTTGCTATAGCACTACTGTCGGCGCAGCCGACAATAGTGCACCGGGTGAGAAGATCTTTCAATCGCGCTGCTTTGTTTGCCACGGGCGAGACGGGCGAGGCTCGGGACCCGCTTCGCAAAGTCTGGCGCAGAAGCCACAAGATTTGACCGATCCGAGTTGGCAACGAGGCGTGACCGATGACCAGATAAAAACCGTTATTCGCGCAGGTGGCGCAATTATCGGAAAAAGCGGCGCCATGCCGCCTAATCCGGATCTGACAAATGAGGATTTAAATTCGCTACTGGAATACGTGCGTCATCTGGCTAATACGCGGTAGGATCAGACAGAAATTTCATGCCGCCCTTTGGTCGGCATGAATCCGGTAAGCGGAAAGGTGAATTCGTGCGAACGATAATTCGTGAAACAATACCTGGATCGGTCAAAATAGGAAAAAGCAATGCAAAGCACTGGCCGCAGCCGTTCAATCTGCTATCGGCGTTCTCGGCGTTATTTCTGAAGAGCGTATGCTGAAAGCTGTAGCCGTATTAGGCATGGTGTGGTTCGGAGTTTGTCCGCTTCTGGCGGACGAACCAAATATCAGAGTGGAAGGAGCATGGATGCGAGCGGTTCCGCCATCGGTGTCTGACACCGCGATTTACTTGACGATAACCAATCTGGGAAAGGACAAGGTGGCCTTGACTGGTGGCAAAACGCCGATTGCGGATTCGGTCGAACCGATGATTACAACCAAATCGGGCGAGGGGGCCAAGCAGGAACTAGGCATGGCGTCGGTCGATTCGCTGGAAGTTCCACCTGGTGGGAAGTTAGTGCTCGAACCGGGCGGGAATCATCTGATGGTGATGGGTCTAAAAAAACACCCGGCAGAAGGTGAGAAAGTCAATTTAACGATTACATTGGAGCCAGGTGGTCACGAGATCCGGCTGGAGATACCGATTTCTCGCAAACCGGTTTCATGAGCACGTCCATTCTTCCCAATCAAAAGGTTCAGCCGAACGAGCGCGGACCATTCTGGTCGAATTGGCGAATCTGGGCTGCTGCCGTGGCACTGCTCTTTGCCTTGGGAAT
Organism: Verrucomicrobiota bacterium; assembly: GCA_041167675.1. Classification (GTDB taxonomy): domain Bacteria; phylum Verrucomicrobiota; class Verrucomicrobiia; order Chthoniobacterales; family JAFAMB01; genus DASTDH01. The sequence continues at coordinate 28,150 of JBEEIB010000233.1, read as the reverse complement.
CTCGATTCTCTTTAGCTCGAAGCAGGCAGCGCAACGAGGTTACTTTGGTCAGCGCTTGTTTCCTCCCAAGGAAGCCTTTGATTTTAATTTGATCAACCAAGATGCACAACCGTTTCAGTTACATCAGCTGCGCGGGAAGGTGGTCTTGTTTCTTTTCGGTTTTACTCATTGTCCCAACGTATGCCCTACTTCATTGACCAATCTGGCTGCGGCTTATCAGAAGCTGGGACCTGAACAGCGCAAACAGGTACAGATCCTGTTTTTGTCTGTCGATGCGCAGAGAGACACGCCCATGGCATTGAAAAGCTATGTCCCGTGGTTTGATCCCAGCATTATTGGTCTAAGTGGATCGAAGGAAGCAATCGATCGGACGGTTCAAGAATATGGCGGAAGTTACGAGATAATGCCGGCTTCTTCCAAGGATCCCAATAATTATGGGGTGAACCATTCTGCGTACATCTACCTGATCAATCGGGCTGGTCAGCTTGAGCTGCTATACGACAACGACAAACTCGTCGATACCGACCGGATGGTCGGCGATATCCGCAAAGTTTTGACAGAGAAGAATTAGCCCACTCCGGTATCGCCCTACCGGCGATGGGCATGTCGAGGTCAAATTTGCTATGTGCTATTGGCTTTAGAGATCAAACCATCGTGAATGTCGCCGCATTTTTTCGCAGACTGACCCGGCGGTCTACTTGGAACCATCCTTTTCGATCGATACGTTGGTGGCTTTAATAAGAGCAGAAACTGAATCTCCGACTTTAAGCTGCATTTCACGAACGGATCGAGTTGTAATGACGGCGGCCAGCGGTCCGATTGCGGTATCAATCACTATTTCTGAAAGCACTTTCTCCGAGGTGATCTCACGGATGATACCCGTGACTTTGTTTCGAATGCTGAGGCTCATCTGGCGATCGTCGAATCGGGAAGATGAGAATGCAACGGAAAAGGGGGAAGCGTAAAGCGCTCCCACTAGGTCGGCTGGACGACTACCGAACGGTGATTATGCAGCTCTGCTTTCCCGGTTGCGCGCTTCTTTCGCTGGTTGTAGACAAGTGAGCGATGGACGCGAAACGAACTTTCATCTCGTTAGTCATATTCTTGGCGCCTCTTTCGTTTCTAGTTGCCCAAGACAAAAATAGTAAGGGCGCCTCTTCCGTCCAAAGCGAGCTCGAGGCCATCAAAATAGAACTCAAGGCGCAACAGGATAAGATCGAGCAGCTCTCGCAAGAAATCGCTAAACTGAGTGAAGCAATCAAGGAGAGCGAGGCCAACAAGGAAAAGGTTGCGGCCGAGAAGTCTCCTAGTTCCACTCCGCCGCCCAAGGCCGTAGCGGTGAGTCCAACGCCGACGCCACCCGCTACGGTTGGCGTAGAAAATCCTTCGCCAACTGAACCAAGCGGTACTCGGTCCCATGTCGTCGCCAAAGGTGAGACATTGACTCAAATTGCGAAACAGTACGGCGTGACGGTCGAAGAGATTCAACAGGCCAACAAGATTCAGGACGCAAAGAAACTGCAGATTGGTCAGACGATCAAAATTCCCGGAAGCGCCTCTCCATCGCCATCTCCAGAGGGTGAGAAGCCCTGAGCTGGTCCGTTGGTACGCCGTGAAAGTAGCCGACCATTTTAAAGGTGGGTTCGCGTTTGCGCCTGTTTTTTCTGTGCCATCGGGCTGCCGCAGATTGACGTTCGTAACAAGACTGGTAATGTTTAGCTATGCCCGAAAGGACGCAGAAACCACCAGCTCCGGCTCCGTGGGAACCAAAACAGGGTGACGGAGATGGTCCGCGCTCGCCGGACGTATCGAAGCCGGATACCAAAGATCTTTTGAAGCGGATGCGCAAAGTCGACCCCAACCAGTCGAAGCGTTATCGGCAGCGTACCGGTCAGTGAGATGGATGTGATCGAGCCTCGCGATCGGTTTCCGGGGATTCCGGAAGCTCAGTCGGTAGAATCGAATGACTTTGTTTCGGTCCTGAGAAGACGTGGCGCGCTTGCGCGACCCGTGACCGCAGTGGCGCCGTCGGCAATCACTGAAACCCAGGCAACCACGATTTTGGCATTCAAATTTGCCGATGGAGTGCTGGTGGCCGGAGATCGGCGAGCGACCGCCGGGAACATTGTCATGTACGACCGTGCGGATAAGGTGCTAGAAATTGACCGTCATTCGGTGATGGCTATCGCCGGTTCGCCGGCAACCGCTTGGGAAATGGCTCGTGTCCTCGAGCACTCATTCCAGTTTTACCGTCGAAGTCAGCTTCAGGAGATGAGCGTCGAGGGAAAGGTGCGCGCCCTTTCCAAGTTACTTCGGGATAATTTGGGAATGGTTATCCAAGGGATCGGTGTTGTGGTACCGCTCTTTGCTACTTTCGATAGGAACGCGGCGGAGCCAGCAAAGGTTTTCTTTTACGACGCGATGGGTGCTCAATTTGAAGCCACCGACTTTGCGGCCAGCGGATCGGGTGGCCCTTCGGTTCGCAGCATTCTTTACTACGAAAATACCTGGGGTTCGAAACCGCTTCGAGAACGTGACCAAGCGGCGGCGATCACGGTTGCGTTGCGCGCGTTGGATACCGCAGCGGAGGCCGACACTGCTACTGGTGGTGTCGATCGGTACGGAAAGATTTTTCCCGTAATCAAAATTATCGGACGTGACGGTATCCAATCGATCGAACACGATGAGCTCGCTTCGCGTTTTCAGGCAGCTTTGACATGATCGACGAACCATATCGTTGGGTAGAGGCGATTGCCAATCGGCGGGAGTACATCGAGCACGAACTCGCCGGCGGAAGTCCTACGATGGCGCTCAGTTGTGTCGAAGGGGTGCTGCTTTTCACATTTGGCAAAGAACGCAAAAAAATCTTTGAGATCTACGATCGCATAGCCATGGGTGGAATTGGACATCCCGGAGATCTCGAGCGGTTGCGGATGCTGGCAATCGAGCTTGCCAGTACCGAGGGATTCACGCGGTCCACAGCCGACGTTTCGCTTCGACGGATGGTAAATTACTCATTCAGTCCCACGCTTAAACAAGCATTCGAACAAATTTACGGAGCGCCTTACCTCGCGCGCTTGCTCTTTGTCGAACTCGGTGATGATCCGGATCTCGATCTTTTTGTCCGACTTGATTACGATGGCGCTATGCATGGCAACGCCATGGCGCCGGGAAAGTTCCGCGACCATTTCGGTGTCATTTCCGGTTCACGCCGGTCGACCGAAGCGATTGAGGCTTACCTGCGCGGGACAAAAGTAGGTGGGCTGGAAGAGGCGCTAACGACGGTGATTCGGGCGTGGGCGATCGGATTATTCATGGCCGACGAAGAGCATCGCGAAGTACCAGATGAGGCCGTTCTTCATGAGTTTCTTCGAGAGCGGTTGCCAGAGTACACGGTGGAAGCGGCTTTGCTTGAACGACGTTCCCGAATGCGGATAGCATTTGTTGAGCTAGATGAGAAAAAGTTAGCGAAGTCGCTGGATCCGTTCCGGACTTAGCGGAGGTACACTAGTGTGCCGTCTCGGAGATCCCGGCGGCGTCATCCCGATATGCGAGACGGCACACTAACAGAGCTGGCCAAAAAAGTCCTCCGCGTTGCTCGTCACGTATTAGCGTGGGTCGGATTAATCGTCCTGTTCCGGCTGTTTATCCTCATTCTACAAAATTCTCCACCTGTTTCTTCCGAAGGCCCGCGCGTCGAGCCACGGATTTTGCCTGGGATTTTCAATACGGTCATCATCGATCCGGGCCATGGCGGCTCTGACGAAGGCGCATCCGGCCATAATCTGAAAGAGAAAATAATGACGCTGGAGCTTGCGCACCGAATCGTACCGAAATTAAACGCTCTCGGATTCACCGCGATCCTGACTAGAGAAGCGGACGAATTCGTGTCGCTGCCCGAGCGGGTGGCGATCGCCAACGCTGTCCCCGGCGCCATCTTTATCAGCTTACATTGCAATTTTTCCGATAACGCGACTGCTCACGGTGTCGAGATCTATCGTTGCGAGGCTAAATCGGAAGGAACTAATATCCGAGTGACGATATCCGCGGGGAATGCCGAAGCAATTTCCGACGTGGAAAGCCGATTAGCTCAAGCACTCGGTGATTCCGTAATGGAGCGGTTGCATTGCGAAAGCCGGGGCCTAAAGATTGCTAATTTCTATGTAGTTCGGAACGTCAACTTTCCGGCCGTATTAGTCGAATGCGGATTTCTGTCCAACGCGGAAGACGCGAAACAGCTCGCTGACCAGGGTTATCGAGAGAGGCTTGCTCAGGCACTCGCTGCTGGGATTGCGGCTTATCGCTCGCTTATGAGTCCAAGTGGAGTAAAATCGGTTAGTATCAATCCCGATAGTCGGTCGATAACCGCCTCCCGATGAAAACGATTTTTGTATTAGGTTGTTTTCTCGTGTGGTCTGCCGCCGCTTGGGCGGATGACCTTACGCGAGCCGTTCAACAGCGGTTGAAAGATCGGGGATTTTACTACGGCGATGTCGATGGTCAGAGCGGATCGGAAACTTCGGCCGCAATCCGTCGATATCAGATCCGGTATGGATTAAAGGTAAACGGTGAGCTGAACCAGCAGACGTTAAGCTCCCTTGGCTTGTCTGCCAACAATCTCCCAGCGGCACCAGCGACGACGCCCCGAATTCCGGGAACGAATCAACCAAACGGGAGCGCTCGCTCCAACCCGACACCGGAGGCGACGCAGCGCAACCAACCCCCGTCAAATGGTGACGAAGAATATGTTGACCCAAGGAATTACCCTCCGTATGGCCAAGATCAACCCCCCAGCGAAACGACCAATTATCGAGTGATGTACGCTGGAACTCTATATGCCGGAGCACCCGGGCAGGTCCAGCAAAGCGTGATGCAGGCAGTGCAAAACCAATTGGCGAGGTGGGGATTTTATCGTGGGGAAATCGACGGTCAACCCGGTCCAGAAACCATAAGAGCCATACGCGATTTTCAGGAGCAGAATGGTTTTTGGCCGAGCGGAAAATTGGATAACTGGACCCTGCAGGCCTTGCGTGCCTTGCCTGGTCAGCGTAACGGTCCGCCGATTCGGAGAGCGCCCATCGATCGTCGTTTTGGTCCTCGTTTTTTCCAGGAAGACGAACGAGAAACGTGGACCGAGTAGCCGGGCCTTTAGCGTAACCCGTCGACTGAATCCTCAACTGGGGCTGGTAGGGCGAAACAGTCCGCCAAGGAATGAGGTAACCGGCACTAAGGCGTGTGCCGAACTGTACGCCATCGCGGCCATTCCTGCCTCACACGGATGGTCTCGCTCTCGCTCGATAACGTGTATCGCCCTGCCGGGCGAGCGCTCCGAACCACATCGACGGATTAGCAGCCGTTTGAGCTTGCGATGGCCCACCAACTGCTCTTGTGTAGCCGCCGACATGGAAGAAGCTACGATAGAGCGTCTGGGAGAGGCCGAGTTTCTGTCGCCTCTACGCCATGGTCATTTCGATAAGTTTAGATCTGAGGATCAGCGCGTGTTGCTCGATGATACTATCACTGGCGCGCAACCAATTCCGTTAGATACCAGAGCCCAACGAAGTTTTGAGCTGGCGGGCCCACGAGAAAAGCTATTTTTCGATCCGCCAAAAACGACGGCGGCAATCGTAACCTGCGGAGGGTTGTGCCCTGGCCTTAACGATATTACGCGCGGTATTGTGATGGAACTGTACTCGCGGTACGGAGCGACACGTATCTATGGGATTCGTTATGGATACGAAGGATTAGTCCCACGTTATGGCCACGTTCCCCTTACGCTAAGACCCGAATCGGTTTCTACGATCCATACCTTCGGAGGGACAATTCTGGGAAGTTCACGGGGACCACAGAACGTGGGTGAAATGGTGGATCATCTCGAAGAGCTGGATGTCGACATCCTGTTTTTAATCGGAGGCGAAGGAACGCTGCGCGGAGGTGAAGCAATGAGCGCCGAGATCCGCCGGCGCAACCTGAAAAAGAGCCTGATCGGCATTCCTAAAACTATCGACAACGATATCATGTACATCGACAAGAGCTTCGGGTTTGAGACGGCGTTTGCGGAGGCGGTCAAGGCGGTTTCTTCGGCTCATGTCGAAGCTTTGGGTGCCGTGAACGGGGTCGGACTTGTAAAGTTGATGGGACGCGAATCGGGATTTATTGCCTGTTTCGCCTCTTTGGCTGGTCAGCACGCCAATTTCTGTCTGATTCCAGAAGTGAAATTTTCCTTGGAAGGTCCGCGAGGGTTGTTGGAGATGCTGCGTCATCGAATCGCTCGTCGAAAACACGCGGTGATCGTTGTCGCCGAGGGAGCGGGGCAACACTTGGTGCAGAAAAGTACCGAAAGACCGGATGCTTCGGGCAATCATCGGCCGGGGGACATCGGCCTATTTCTCAAAGAAAAGATCAACGAATTCTTCACGGAACGCCGAATGGAGATAAACCTGAAGTACATTGATCCAAGTTACCTGATTCGCAGTGTTCCGGCCTCCCCACAGGACAATGTCTATTGCACACGGTTGGCTCAAGCTGCGGTCCACGCCGGAATGAGCGGACGTACGAACATGCTGGTCGGGAGATGGCACGGCTCATTTGTGCATATTCCATTTGGCGCAGTTACGAAAAGCCGCAGGAAGGTTGATATTAATGGGGACCTCTGGTTGTCGGTGTTAGAGGCTACTGGTCAGCCGGCCTGGATGTGCTGAAACCGGAAATTTAGAATTTAGGAGCTTTGGGATGATTCTTAAAAAACTGCCAGATCATCTCAGATGCGTTGAAATCGAGACAGACATTTCCGAGGAAAAACAAATAGAACGGAATTGAGCTACCCGGCCAGGTGTGGCCGCCGCCCACGACCCGGCAAAGAACCACGTCGGTGTCGTGCTTTCCCTCCGCCCATAAAAATTTCTCTGGGTAGCAGCCATCGTTCGGATTGAGGTCGGCCATTGGCAATTGGATGTAGCGGCTTTTGCAGTCGTCGGCCCGGGACCAATATTCAACCGTCTCTTCTACGCCAATTACTTCTCCCCCGTCATCACTGATCCGGCCACCTCCATACGGAACCACTGGATCGGAGGTGCCATGAACCTCCAGAACGGAGACCGAGTCCTTCGGATGAAATTTCTTGGAAAAAGGAAATGCTAATTGGCCGGAGACGGGAGCAATTGCGGCGAATAGCGCCGACCGATTTGCCGCCAGATAGTGGCAGAAGATTGCCCCGTTTGAGAATCCAGTCGCGTAGATTCGATGTAGATCGATCGGATATTCGGTTTTTATCTTTTCGAGAATCTTATCCACGAAAGCAATATCGTCGATGTCTTGCAGATAAGATTGAGCCATCTCGTTTTCGCGGCCATCATTCCAGTTCCCATCAAACGCTTCGGGAAAGATGGCGATAAAATGGTTGGCCTCGGCGACCCGATCAAAGTGGGTTAGATTGATAATCGATGCGGCGCCATGCCCTGTCTCTTGGGTGCCGTGGAAAACGAAGAGGATCGGAATGGACTCCTCGAGGCGAGCCGGTACAAATATTCGAAAGGCGCGGTCTCGCCCGGATAGCATCAATGTGATGTCTCGAAAAGTTCCGGCGACCAGGACCGGCGATGGCAGGAGAAAGGCTGCCAGTGCTGCAGCTGCGACAAAAGAGGTGATCTTTCCGCCCATGACACTCCCGTGATAGAAACGAAGACATTCACACGATTCGGCAGTCGAGCAAATCCGAAAAGGGATGAAGCTGACGCGGCCTCAGTGTCCGTTCTGCTCTCCGCCTGTGCTCACGAAAACAGGCCCGGGAAATGCGACTGGTTACCGACTATATTGGAAGAAGCGAAGAAGACCCCAAGTGAATTAGGATAGATAGCCCGGGCGAGCGCGGTAGCGGATTGACCAGCTGGCCAAATGCGTTTACTTCGGCCGTCGGGCGAGTAGGAGAAGAACGTTCCGTGCAAGTTGAAGATCAGATAATGTCCCAGCACTCCCATTCACGCTGTGAACCTCAAGTAATCGCTTCCAGACCGCTGCCGGCAATTCATCGTGAGCGAGCAGGAGGTTGATTACTGTACTGTCGGCACGAACTGATATCTGAGAGACAGCGCCGTTCTCGATCGCTGATTTCTTGGTTTCGTGCTGAGTACGCGACGGACTAGCGTACCCCTTCGGAGGATTTGTCGGGAGAGTAAAAAAACACCGAAAGCGGCGAGAATTAGAGACCGTATAGTCGTTAGCGCTGTTGAGCAAACAGGGTAGCGAAATGCACGATTGCGATCATATAAGCGAATTGAGTCGGAATCTCTCCGATTAGGTCAATTTTGGATGTCGGAATTGAGAACCTGGAACGTTGCTTCTCTCAAGGGACCGAAGAGCGACACGAAGACGCTCACGATCCGAACTAAAGATCCGGGCATCCGAGCGCGGCTTACTCTGGCGGCATGATCATCCGAGCCAGCCGCGCCAAAAATCGAAGCAGGTAAATCAAATAGCCAATCAGTCCAAAGAATTGGAGAGCGCCCAGGAGGAGATGGAGTTGTCTTTTGATGTACAGATCTGGAAAGCAGAGGATCAGCACGGCAGCTCCGGCATGAAAACAGAAAAGCAAGGGAACAATCCAGCGAATGTTCCCTTGCTGGTCTCGATGCAGGCAAGCTAGCAGGTCCTGGCTGAGCTCGGTGGATCGTCGACCGGCTCGTCTAATCAGCCGAGTATCGACCACAAATAGTAACCAGACGATTGCCGAAAAGAGGGCAAGCAGCGCGAACCAGCTGCCGGGATCAGCGATGCGCGTAAAAGCAAGGGATTCAACCAGGGCCGCAGTGAAATAGAAAAAATTGTGACTGAAATCGAGTGGCCAACGAATAACGGTCAGTGTGTGGCCAATTGAGCGGGACCAAAAAAGAAAGATCAGCAGCAGAGCATTCAAAAGATAGATCAGCTGATCCAGCCGCAAGTGAATAAGCGACTCGGCGGCGTTTGCACAGAGGAAAGATAAAGCCACCCCCTGGATGATGCTGGTCAGGGTCAGCTCAATATTGATCACCAGATTGTCCAGCCGCTCGCGCTTTCGCTCGTTTTCCGAAATAAGCGTCTTCGGCAAGAAATCGGGCACCTCCGAGGAATTTGGCATTGCCTAGTCGTTTGGTCTCTGCACCTTACCAATTTGAAATGGCGAGGGAACCTGATTTTTTATACCTCGTCTTCGTTTGGTTATCGGAGACGATGAGAGGGCTCGGCAGGCGGTTGATTTAGGGTCAGGAACTCAGAATGAGGACCGATCGATAAATGATCGTTGGGAAAACCAAAAGGCCGCGGAACGTCGACGCGCCGAGGGCGGCTGCAATCCTCTATGGCGATTGGGGCACCAGCAAAGCGTATGTTATTGGCTTGGCCTTCGCGGTCGCCGGGTACAGCTCGTTTTGGCTGATCCTGGCCATGTGTGCGCTGATGGCTCTGGTGGGTGTGAACTACATGGCCATCTGCCGGCACTATCCTGATGGAGGAGGTGTTTATGCCAGTGTCCGTCACCGATCAGAAATTATCTCGATCGTCGGCGCCTTCTTGTTGATCGCCGATTACATTGTTACCGCAGCCATCAGCGCGCTTTCGGCTTTCCAATATCTCGGTTGGCCTAACCCCGAGCTCCTGGCCGCTGGCGCGATCCTGGTGATTGGTGCCCTGAATTATTTTGGACCTAAACACACGGGCGGGCTGGCGGTTCTGGTATCGGTGCCGACGGTCATCGTCGTCATTATACTGGGAATATTTACCATACCGCACATCGGCGAAGCGCTGCATCATCTTCAGCCGCTAAGCGGAGGATTTTTCAAAAACTGGAATGCGTTCGTCGGGATTGTTTTGGCCCTGTCCGGGGTAGAAGCGGTCGCGAACTCGACCAGCATAATGAAACTTAATCCGGGCAGCACCGATGACCATCCGGTCGTAACCAAGACATCGACGCCGGCGATTGTGGCAGTGATGATTGAAGTGTGCTTGTTCACGGCGCTGCTTGGTTTGGGGATGCTTGCGCTTGAAGGTCTGCAAATCCAAAACGGTGACGTCAACGCGCCAGGCAATCCCGGCGTCCGGGATTACATGCTTCGGTATATGGCCGAAGTCTTTGTGGGAGGAACCTTGGGTCCAATCGTCGGCCAGATTGCCGGCTGGTGCGTCACTATTGTAATCGGGGTCCTATTGTTGTCGGCGGTCAATACGGCAATTGGTGGTTTGATCGCCATATTTTTTCTTTTGTCACGGGATGGAGAAATCCCGCCCCAATTCGAGAAGCTGAACAGCTTTGGCGTTCCCGCATTCGGGCTACTTATCGCAACCATTATTCCGGCCGTGCTGGTAATAGCAGTAAGAGACATTGCTGGGTTGGCCGACCTTTACGCGGTCGGCGTGGTTGGAGCGATCGCAGCTAACCTCGGGGCTACCTCCACGGATAAGCATCTCAACCTCGCTCGCTGGGAGCGAATACTGATGTTCTGCACGTTTCTCATCATGTCCGCGATCGAGATTTCGCTCTTCATCGACAAGCCGAACGCTCGGGTATTTGCCGCTTCCATTCTGGCGGTCGGTTTAGTGATGCGCGGACTGGCCGAGGAGCGGGCAGAAAAGAAGAGAAAAGTCGCGGCGGAAAAGGCGAAAGAAGAAAGACCTTCCCCCCTTCCGGCGCTATTTCAGTCACCCAAAGACGAGATTTTAGGACCGCCAATGTTGTGCGCGGTTCGCGGTATCGGTCGGACCTTAGACTTTGCCATTCAAGAGGCAAAGGAAACCAAACGCCCGCTTTACTTGCTGTTTGTTCGAGAACAACCGGTTCTGGCACCAGGCGACCGCAAGCGAAAATGGACAGAAGACCCGGAAGCGACCGCCATTTTTTCTTACGCGAGCGAGAAAGCCAATGGACTGACGATCCTGCCGTGCTATGCCGCGAGCGATTCAGCCGCGGATACGATCGTGGATATCGCAGCAACCGTCGGTGCTTCGTACCTGATCGTTGGGGCCCCGCAGCGTAGCATGCTAGTCAACCTGCTCCGGGGCAATATCATCAAGAACATCTCCGATATCTTACCGGAGGAAATTCATCTCTTGGTTTACGCGTGAGGGAGACGAAACACAGAATACAGAACACAGCAACTGTCCAACGAAGTCCGGATCCCGTATGAGTTGACGAGTTACGCTAAGCGGCCGAACCTGGGACGGTATGGCGCTGCAGTAAGGACTGTGAGCCTCGCATTCCCTGTTCAGTTCGAACGTCGTATGGCTCACATATCTTACCTCGCTGTCGCTCGAAGAGGTGTTTCGCCGATTCCTTCAAGGGTTAGAGCTTCCCGTGCTTCCAGCGTTCTCGGCGTTCCCGACGTTGTCGGCGTTAATCGTCGTGAGTATAGGGACGTTGCTCTCGCGTATGAGATTATTTACTGCCGGCAGATCCACCGTCCGAATCTGTTCCCAAATCTTGAGCTGCTCGTTGAGCTTCGTGCTTAGCATCCGAAAAACGTCGTATTGCGGTTGAGTCGGAGCTGTATCGGCCTGTTCGATCGTATGACTGAAAGTGTCGAACGCCTCGTTCAACATTGTCGGAAACGCCAGATTTGCTTCTGATCCCTTCATGTTCACTTGCATCAGTTGCTCTTCCACAGCTGAAATCTTTTCTTGCAAACTTTTCGTTCGATCCAGTGCACGGCTCAGGTTTTGGTCGCCAGCATAGTGTTTGTGCAAATCATCGATTTGCGATTTCAGATCACGGATCGCATTCACTGCCTGATGCAGTTGGCTAATTCGATCGCGCGTTTGTAATAAGAGCGCCAGCTGCTTTTGCAACGCTTCTTCGGATCCCTTGACGCGTGGATCTCCAATCACGCGAAGCGGAACGGTCTGGGTCTGCCCTGCGACTGTTAATCGAATCTGGTAATCGCCTGGCTCTACCAAGGGGCCACGCGGACCAGTGTCGGAGTAAAAGGCTCCTGGAATTTCGACCGGATCTTGATAACGCAGATTCCAGGCGTAGCGATTCATTCCAGCTTCTGCCGGGATAGTCTTCATTTCCGGAACTCGGTCGGGCCACTCTGCGGGCTGTTCATCGTGCTTTTCCTCGTGACTCGAAAGGCGGCGCACTTGTTTGCCATTGCTGTCCAAGATTTCCAGGACGACTTCGTCTTTTGGCTTTTGCTGGAAGTAATAATCGATGATTGCTCCGTTCGGAGGATTTTCGCCAGCCGGCTCCCGCTTACTCACTTCGTCCGGAGAATGCAAACGAATGGCGGTTTGCGGTTGGTAAAGAATGATCGACGATTGGGCCAGTTTCGGATCGAGCTGGCGCAACGGAGTGAGGTCCTCTAGTACCCAGAAAGAACGTCCGTGCGTCGCCACCACCAAATCATCATCTTTGACTACGAGATCATGCACCGGCGAGTTTGGTAGATTCAACTGCAGCGATTGCCAGTGGCCGCCATCGTCGAAAGAGAAATAGACGCCGGTCTCAGTCCCAGCATAGAGCAGTCCGCGCCGTTTTGGATCTTCTCGAACCGCATGCACGTAGGCACCCTCTGGAATGCCGGTGCTGATGTTGGTCCAAGTCTTACCCGAATCGTGTGTCGCCAGGATCAAAGGTCGAAAATCGTCGAGTCGATGCCGGTCAACCGCGACATAGGCGGTCGCCGCATCATGCGGTGAGGGTTCAATTAAACTGACCGTGCTCCATTCCGGGATCTGGGGAGGGGTTACATTCTTCCAGTTTTTGCCTTCATCGACCGTCAGGTGAATCAGCCCATCATCCGTTCCGGCCCAGAGCAGGCCTTTTTGTTTGGATGATTCGGCCAGCGCGAAAACTGTATCGTAGTATTCAACACTCGTGATATCGCGGGTGAGCGGACCGCCGCTAGGCTTCTGTTTGCTGCGGTCATTGCGTGTCAGGTCAGGGCTGATTGCGGTCCAACTTTGTCCGTGATCAGCGGACTTAAACACGCACTCTGCAGCGGTATACAACGTATCGGGATCATGCGGTGACAAAAGCAACGGCGAGACCCATTGGAAGCGATGCCCGAGATCGGCAGCACCATGACCGGAAACATCGAGTGGCCAGACCGATATGTCTTGCGACTGCTCCGCATGCTTGTCGAAGCGGGTAATATATCCCTCGTTATTGGAATAGATGATCAATGGGTCGCGCGGATCGGGAACCACGAAACCGCATTCTCCATCGCCGGCTGGATACCAATGCTGGCGACCGATTATTCCTTCATCTGTCCGGCTCGCGATCGCGACGTTGGTGTTATCCTGCTGTGCTCCATAAATGTGATAAGGAAAAGCGTTATCAACCGCTACGTGGTAAAACTGGGCGGTTGGTTGGTTGTTCTGTGTGGTCCACGTTTTGCCGCCATTGGTCGAGACACTCGCTCCTCCGTCGTTGGCATTGATCAAGCGTTGAGCATTCTGCGGATCGATCCACAGACCGTGATGATCACCATGGGTTGCGGGTAGTAAGCTAAACGTCCGTCCGCCATCACCGGAACGGTACAAACCGGTGTTCAAGACATAGACTGTATCGGCCGATTGTGGATCCGCATAGACCTTGCTGAAATACCAGGCACGTTGTCGAAAACGCCCGTCATCATTCACTCGCGTCCAGTGATCGCCGCCATCGTTCGATCGGAAAAGCCCACCTTCTCGAGCCTCGATTAACGCATAGATGCGATCTGGATCGGCACGCGAAACGGAGACTCCGATTCGTCCGAGGATTCCATCAGGCAAGCCGTTGCCCTCAAGATGTTGCCATGTTTCGCCGCCATCGATCGAACGATACAATCCGCTACCCGGTCCGCCGCTGGAAAAATACCAAGGCTCCCGTCTGGCTTGCCAGAGTGCTGCGAAGAGAATGTTCGGATTATGCGGATCGAACACGATATCGATTCCGCCCGTATTTTCGTCTTTGGACAAGACGTTCCGCCAGGTACGTCCGCCATCGGTCGTTTTAAAAATTCCACGTTCGCTATTCGGGCCGAACGCATGCCCCAATGCGGCGACGAACACAATATCCGGATTCGTTGGATGCACGATAAGCGCTCCAATGTGCCGGCTATCTTTGAGGCCGATGTTTTTCCAATTTCTCCCCCCGTCGATGGATTTGTAGACGCCGTCTCCAAAAGTGATGTCACCGCGAATGGCGGCTTCGCCCGTGCCAACATAGATTACATTGTGGTCCGACTGTGCGACCCCGATATCCCCAATGGATGACACCGCCTCCTTCTGAAAAAGAGGAGCCCATGTTTGTCCACCATCCATTGTTTTCCAAACCCCACCGGCCACCGCGCCAAAATAATAAACGTTGGGTTCGCCCACCACCCCTTGAACCGCTAAGGCTCGCCCACCTCTGAAAGGACCGACCAGCCGCCACTTCATACCGGAGTAAAGGCTTTCGTCGATCGCTGGTTTTTCCGGCGGCTCAGCGGCGCGTCCGGATAGAATCAGGAGAAATAAAAGAAAGGGAGCGACAAATTTCGGACTACAGCGAATGTTCATACGCGACTTAATGGGATCGCCAGGCACGGCAACGGCTACCCTAGACGGCGTCGCGACGCGATCAAGCGATTCGCTAGCTCGGGAGCAAACAGTCCGAGCGAGAAATGGATTACGGCGGGCTCTCACTCTCAGCAGATCCACCGAAACGTGCTGAGATATCCCATGTCTTGGCACCGCACGCTTGTGACGCTCCCTCCGACCGCTGGGTTAATTCCGTTGCGGCTTTGTCCTGCTATGCCATTTGTGTCTTAAGGTGATTACGATTTATGCCCACACTTGCCTCTCCGCAATTTCCGAAAGAACAATCTGACTCAGGCGAGTTTGTTCGTCAGCAGGATGCGTTTCGTCGATGGATTATTCCGGATCCGAACAGCGAATTTCCGCCCGAACCGGATCGATATCATCTATACGTTTCGTGGGCATGCCCGTGGGCGCATCGAATCATCATTGTGCGCCACCTTAAAGGGTTGCAAAAAATGATCGGAATGAGCGTAGTTGACCCCATTCGAGACGAGAAGGGTTGGGCTTTCCGCGCTGTGCCCGGCGCTTCACACGATCCGATCAATGGATTCCATTATCTGAGTGAAGCATACCGGGCTACCGATCCCGACTATCAGGGTCGCGTCACCGTACCGGTGCTTTGGGACAAGAAGACCGGCCAGATTGTTTCGAATTCCGATGACGATCTAATGCGGATGTTGAACTCGGCCTTTAACGACGTAACCGGCAACCAACTGGATCTCTATCCGCTGGGGAACCGGACCGAAATCGATGCACTCAACGAAACGATTTACGAGACCGTTAACAACGGAGTTTATCGAGCCGGTTTCGCCACCACGCAGCAGGCCTATGAGATTGCGGCCGGCGCTATATTTAAGACGTTAGATGAGCTGGACGATCGACTCGCCACTCGGCGATTTCTTTTTGGAACGCAGCCTCTGGAAACCGATTGGCGTTTGTTCGTAACACTTGTTCGGTTTGATGCGGTTTACCATGGACATTTCAAATGCAACGTCCGGCGCATCGTCGATTACCCGAACCTGTACGGCTATTTGAGAGATCTTTATCAGCAGCCCGGGATTGCCGAGACCGTCAACTTCGACCACATCAAACGGCATTACTACTACACCCACGATGACATCAATCCGACCCGGATTGTCCCGATTGGACCAAAGCAAGATCTGAATTCTCGCCATGGAAGAGAAGCTCTCGTCAACGCCGGAAAAGCGGTAAGCAGTAAGCAGTAAAACGAATAGGTTGGTCGGTCGATGCAGGAAAAATGATGCAAATACTGCGTGTACGCTTTTAATCCGATCCCGGCGTTCTCGGCGAGGACGGCGTTCTCCGACTTCGCCCCAGTCGTTCGAAACCCCGGAGGCTTCGTCGGACAGGCCGGCGTTATTCCATCGCTTGGACGAACGGTCGTTGAACCGGTTAATCGGCCGATGCGGAAGAACCAACGGCGACTCCCAAAAATATTAAACCGATGCCGCATTTCCGGCGTCTAAAAGAAAATGAATTTTCGATTCCGATCGATCAGGGAGAGAGAGTTGCGAGTGATCTCGAACGCTTCTTCTCAGCTGATCCGTCAAGGAACGACAAATATGTTCCCCCTAAGAACGCAGGGCGGAACATATGAGTAAATTACATCAATCAGACGGACTAAGCATTCTCGCGCGCTATACTAGCGTCGTCGCCATCGCCATCGCTTCTTCGGCGCTGCCGTTGAAGAGCGGAGCAAGCGATCAAGCTCGAGACGATCAGGTCAAGGTTGAATCGAGCGAAGATGGTCGGACTGAAACAGGCGGCCGTTCTTGATCGGCTGACTATTCATCATCGCCTTAAAAGGGAGGGCGAAACGCGCCGAGAAGGTAAGGCGATACAGTCCGGCGAGTTCTGCGCGTGGTGGAATATCGACCAGAGCCGGACTGTGAGCCTTTGGGGCGCGCATTGCGTAAACCAAACTCACACGTTTTAGCTCGCTATCTCCTCCGCGGATGGCGTGCATGGCCAGACGTCCAATGGCGTCGCTTTGCATCAGAAATGACAATTCAGCGAAACAGCTGGCTGTCGAAACGATTGCCATCAGTAGGAAAAGAGCAGGAACGAGCATATCGATAAATGCCGGTTTATTAGCAGCGGCTGCTTCGGGAGACAGGTTCCAGAACTTCGGCTCAGACTCGCAAAGCGAGCTCGGGGTAGGGCGCGTCGCTCCGCGACCGCTGGGCCAATGGCAAGCCACCACCCCGGCTAGCGATGAGCGATCCGCCCTACCTCCAATGGGCTAGGGCGGTTATTTTTTTTCTCAAATCCAAGATTCCCAGGTACCTCACTAACGTGTAAAAACGGGACTACGGATGAATCCGAAAGACAGGTTGGCGGATGACGAAGCCGGCCGGTTCCGAACCACCCATTGGAGCGTCGTCTTACTTTCCGCTCAGACTCAGGTGCCCGGTTCGCAAACCGCCTTAGCCGATCTTTGCCGGCTTTACTGGTATCCGCTTTATGTTTTTGTTCGCCGCCGAGGCTACAGTGCTGAAGATGCTCAGGACCTGACGCAGGGCTTCTTTCTCAGTCTGCTCGAACGCAAGTCGCTACGACAGGTAGGCCCTGAAAAAGGAAAATTCCGTTCGTTTCTTTTGGCGTCCTTAAAGAATTATCTCTCTGATGCGTTTGATCGCGAAAACAGCATGAAGCGAGGCGGTCAAATCGAATTCGTCACCCTCGATTTCGAGACTGGCGAAGAACGTTACCGCGAAGATGCAGCCGATTCTTTGACCGCGGAAAAAGTTTTCGATGCGCGCTGGGCGATGACCCTTTTGGAGCATGCGATCGGACGGCTTCGCCAAGAGTATGCGTCACAAGGCAAGACCGCAATTATAGACGCGCTCCTGCCGTTTCTCGATCCTACCAACTCCAAGAAGTTACCTTCCTACGAGGAAGTGGCGGATCAGCTTCAGGTTAGTCTGGGTGGAGTAAAGACGCATATTCATCGTTTACGAAAACGATACAGCGAGCTTCTGCGAGAGGAAGTTGCGCGGACGGTGACCGATCCGCAGGCAGTCGACGACGAAATTCACGCTCTGTGCGAAGCACTCATTGCTTCCGAAGGCCGGTTAGGGCCGTGAGCACGACTACGTCGTGAGACCAATAGCGTCATTCTCGCCCGAGGCTCGAATGAAATAGCAGATATACGAGAGGCAGCGCAGATCCGGCGAAAGGCAGGATCTGTGAGCCTCCGTCGTAGAGCTATCGATAAGGGATTCGGGTCCATACACGCAAGATTGGGTACTAGCCGATCGCACCTATTGCTTTCGCGGCCACGTGCCCAATGGCATCACTATCAAGCAGATGAGATAACTCGCCGAAGCAGCTAACTAGGCTAATGAGAGCGACGGCCAGAAACAGTACCAGGACGAACCATTCGATCATCGCGAATTGGGTGGAATTCGCTCGCGCGGACAGCTGCCAGAACCGCTGTTTGGGCTCACCGATCGAATGCAGTCGAATTGGCCTTAGTTCTCGATTTGCGGAAAGACTCTTTTTGCTGGCTGGCGGGAAGAACACTTCCGCGGGTGCAACGAATTGGATTACGGCAGACATAGGTTTTCTCCGGTTATGATCTATTGGCTTGGTGTTTGGCCGGGGAACCGGCCTTCACTGATTAGAGAGGATTTCCGGACCCAAAGTTTCACCAGAGGCAGAGCGAGTCGCCTGGCGACCGCCGGGCGGGTAGGGCGCGTCCGTCCCGGACCGCCGAACCCGGATCGGGCCATCGCCCCGGTAGGACGGATGATGAGGCAATGAATAATTCTCGGGATAGCGGTTGTTAGCTTAGCGGGATTCGATCCTGCCCTCGATTTGACGGTCCGGGACGGACACGTCCAACCGCCTAGCGGTTGCGGCCGCCGGCGTCCCGCCCATCCAGCCCCGACGGGACTATGGCGCCCCTTGCCTTGAGAAGTCTATACCCAACAGGCAGCCGCGACGAAGCCCCGCGCGTAGTCGGGAGCGACGCGCCCTACCTCCATCGGGCTAAGGCCAATGCGGCTACTATTTTCGCAACTCTAAGATTCCCAGGCGTCCAATCAGAGTGTAGAAGTTGGCAAAAAGGGCTACGGATGAGCCCGAACGGCGGGCGGCGGATCATGCCGGCCGGTTTCGAAACACGGATTGATTGCTTCGAAAGGCCGATTGGGCCGTGATTGCAAAAGACAGACGGGCTTGCCCGGTTCGCAATACGCTGTTCTCCGACAGCAGCGAGTCGTGCCCGGTTTGTGCGCTGCGCAGGGCGCTTGGCAATGAGCAACCGACTAGCGAATCATCTATCGAGCCAGCTCCGTCGTCTCCTTTGCGGTTTGAACATTACGAGATCCTCAAGCACGAAGACGGAACGCCGGTTGAGTTAGGGCGCGGCGCAATGGGAGTAACTTACAAGGCTGTCGACATCAATCTTCGATGTGCCGTAGCGTTAAAGGTTATTAATGCCCGATTGATCGGTGATGAATCAGCGCGTCGGCGATTTGTGCGAGAAACGCGTGCTGCGGCCAGTGTCCGTCATCCGAATGTCGCTTCTGTGTTTCATCTGGGGAGGAGCGGCGACAGTTACTTCTATGCGATGGATTTGTGGAAGGAGAATCGCTGGAGAAGATCATCCGACGGTCCGGACGGTTGGAGTCGTCGGTCGTGCTGGGCGTCGCGACTCGTGTCGCTGCCGGATTAGGAGCAATTCAGAAACAGAATCTGGTCCATCGCGACATCAAGCCCAGCAACATCATGGTCAGCTTCGATGGAGACAAGATCGTGAACGCGAAGATTATCGACCTTGGTCTGGCTAAAGGTGCGGTGGGTGAGGACGATTCGATCTCGAGCCCGGGCACCTTCGTTGGGACACCTCAGTATGCCAGCCCGGAACAGTTTGCCGGCATCGGAGCGGACATTCGGTCAGACCTCTATGCGCTGGGAATCACGCTTTGGGAAATGCTTTCGGGCAAGCTGCCTTTCCAAGGTTCTTCCGCAGAGCTGATGCAACAGCATCGACACGCGGTTCTGCCATTGGAGAAATTGGCCGGCTCCCCACAGCCGATCAATTCTTTACTTGAAGTATTGTTGGAGAAAGATCCGACCCGACGATTCCAAAGTCCAGCCGACATCATCCAGGTTGTCCCAACGATTACCAAAGCGATGGATTCCAGATCGCGGGTCAGCGTAGACAAATTGCGTTCACTCGCTCAGGAATCGATCAAGCGTGTCGAAGAGCCCAAGAAAGACTGGAGACGGCTTGCGTCGCTGCGCACAGGTTTCCGGTTCCGCTGGCTCGGCCGGGTGGGACTGGCGTTGCTGGCCGCCGCTGGCCTGCTGCTGGTCA
Organism: Verrucomicrobiota bacterium; assembly: GCA_041167675.1. Taxonomy (GTDB): domain Bacteria; phylum Verrucomicrobiota; class Verrucomicrobiia; order Chthoniobacterales; family JAFAMB01; genus DASTDH01. Next base: position 8,271 of record JBEEIB010000233.1, on the reverse strand, counting down.
CGGATTTCTTTTTTCCACTGTCATTCCTGCACCGGCAACGTGTCATTGGCAATCCAGGCGAAAAGAGCATCGCCGTCTTGCCGTTTGAGAGTTTGAGCGGCAATAAAGACGATTTGTATTTCGCAGACGGTATTCAGGACGAGATTCTTTCCAAGCTCTCCAAGGTGTCGCAGCTGAGTGATCAGTCGCACCTCGGTCATGAGGTATGGGCGAGGTGAGCGGCAAGATCTGCGCTCGATCGCAAATACCCTCGGAGTGACTAACGTTGTGGAGGGCACAGTGACCCGGGTGGGTCAACGAGTCCGCATCAAAACGGATCTGGTTGACGCAACCAGAGATCAAACCATCTGGTCCGAGACCTACGACCGCGATTTGACCGACATCTTCTCGATCCAGAGCGATGTTGCGGAACGAGTCGCATCGGCTTTGCGCGGGAAGTTATCCCGTGACGAACAGGCCACCATCCGGCAGATCCCCACGCAAAACCTGGCTGCCTACGATTTTTACCTCCGAGGATGGGCCCTCTACCAACTCTATCGCCAAGAAGACAACGAAAAGGCGATCGATCTGTTCAAACAAGCGTTGGCGTTAGATCCAAAATTCGCCCTGTCCTATAGCGGTCTGGCGAGCGCCTACGTGGAACGGGTCGCTCGATTTCACGGTGAGAAATCTTGGATCGATTCCGCGATTCATCTTTGCCGGCAAGCGATTGCTTTGGACCCAAAGGAAGTCCGAGGGTACACGGAATTGGCCAAGGCTCTTCTTTTCAAAGACTTGGGCGAGGAGGCGCGTGAGCCGATTCGTAAGGCCCTGGAGCTCGACCCAAACGATTGGCGCGCGAACCTTTTCGCTGCCGACCAGTTGGCCGGGACACGACGTTACGACGAACGCTACGCGTATCTCAGAAAATCCTTTGCCGTCAACCCGACCGACACGCATGCTCCAAACTCGCTGGCATACCTCTGCGCTGCTGCAGGCGACAACGATTGGGCAGAAAAATGGCTCCAGCGGGCCATCGACCTGGAGACCGACCCGCAACGACACGTGATGATGGAGTGCGAGCTGTCCGTCTTGCATGGGGATTACGAGGCTGCGTCTGCCGGTTTACAAAAGTTGCCGGCAGATTTTATCGGAGCTGATGAATGGCCGGTTCGCGGTCTTTTGCTCGTTTGCCATTTTCACCTTAAGGATTGGCCGGCTATGCTCCGTCTGAGCGACGAACTAAAGGAGGACGATACCTGGGGTGTCCCCTTTCTCGGGGCCGCGATAGCGTTACGCAACTTGGGTCGACAAACCGAAGCGATCCAGAGCGCTGAGCTTAGCGGATTTTTAGATCGAATGAATCTGGTTGCGAAAATCGGCCCGGTTTATTGGACCGAATGGGCGCTGGCGGCGAACCTTCGATTTCTGGGACGCAACGAAGAGGCATATGAATATCTTCGTGCCTCTTTTCTGCACGGTGACGTGTTTTCGGCGAACCTGTTGCCGGACGCCCCTTCCGTCGGACTTTTTAAGTCCGATCCGGAATTCCAGGCTATACTCGCGGTGCGCGAAAAAGAGAACGTCCAGCTACGGGCTAAAATGCGCGCGATTGAAGCCACCTATAAGTAGCTGGCAACGATTTCGGTTCGTAATTCAAGTAAGAGCACAAGTGCGCCCTCTGGTGCCGGTGGAATGTCGCACTGGCAAGGCTAAACGCTTGCAGCCGCTATCCTCATCGCCACATGCCCGATGGCGTCGCTATCCAGCAGATGCGCCAATTCAGCAAAGCAGCTGAGTACTCCAACCAGCGCGCCGGGCACAAAAAGTGCCAGGACGAATGACTCGATCACCGCGAATTTAGGAGAGGCCGCCTGCGCGGATAGCTTCCAGATTCGCTGTTCAGATGCGCGAATCGGTCTTGGTTCCCGGTTCGCGAAAAGACTCTTTGTCCCGGCCGGTTGGAACAACATTTCGGCGGGTGCAACGAATTCAACGATGGCAGACATGGCTCTTTCTCCGGTTATGGTCTAATTGTTTTTGGTGTTGGCCCAAACAACCGGCCTTCACCCAATACAGAGGATTTCCGGATCGAGAGTTTCAATCGGGGTAGGGCGCGTCGCTCCGCGACCGCTGAATCGATGGCGAGCCACCACCCTGGCTAGCGATGCTGATCTATAACGCGACATGTAACCTATCCCATCAACCTTCTCGGTTAGCAGGGTTCGATTATGCACGAGTGCTCAGCGCTCGAGGAAATCGACGGGATTGGTCCTCTGCCTCAGCGGTCGCGAGCGACCCGCCCTACCTCCAATGGGCTAAGGCGGCTACTATTTTTTCGCAATTCCGAGATTCCCAGGTATCTAATCACGGTATAAGAGTTGGCGGAATAGCTACGGATGAACCACAACGACGATTTGGCAGGTGATAATGCTGGCCGCCGCTGGGGCTACAGGGCTGAAATTACCCACGACCTGACTCAGCGTTTGTTGAGAAAGCGATACAGCAAGCTTCTGCGAAAGGAAGTCGCCTGGACGATGATCGATCGGCAAGTACTAGACCAAGAAATTCATGCTCTCTGCGAGGCGCTCATTGCCTCCGAAAGCCGATTGGGATCGTGACGACGAAAGACAGACGGACCTGCCCGGTCTGCGGCACGCTGTTTCCCGACAACAGCGAGTGGTGCCCGGTGTGTGCTTTGCGCGGAGCCCTCGGCGACGAGACAGAAACCGGCTCTTCGGCTATTGAATCAGTTCCTTCTTGCTCCCGACTGCGATTCGAGCACTACGAGATCCTCACCCACGAAGACGGAACACCGATGGAGTTGGGCCGCGGTGCGATGGGAGTTACCTATAAGGCGGTTGACATCAGTCTCCGGCGTCTGGTGGCGTTGAAGTTAGTCAATGCCCGATTGCTTGGCGACGAATCGGCGAACCGGCGACTGGTCAGAGAGGCTCGGGCCGCCGCCAGCCTGCGCCACCCAAGCGTTGCTTCAGTTTTTCACCTAGGAAAGAGTGGCGATAGCTACTTCTACGCGATGGAGTTTGTCGATGGGGAATCGCTCGACAAGGTCATCGAACGTTCCGGCCGGCTAGATCCATCAACTGCCTTGAAGGTGACGGCGCTGGTCGCCGCCGGCTTGGAAGAGATCGACAAACAAGACCTGGTCCATCGCGACATCAAGCCCAGCAACATCATGGTCAGCTCGCAGGAAGAAAAGATTGTTAACGCGAAAATTATCGATCTGGGCCTGGCCAAAGGTACGGCTACTGCAAACGACTCGATTTCCGAAATTTCGATTCAGGGGAGTTTTGCTGGGACACCTCAGTATGCGAGCCCCGAACAGTTTACGGGGGTAGCAGCGGATATGCGTTCCGACCTTTATTCGCTCGGAATCACGCTCTGGGAGATGCTGGCTGGCGAGGTGCCTTTCAAGGGCTCCGCTTCGATGCTGATACATCAACATCAACACGCCCCACTATCGGTAGACAAGCTGACTCACGTTCCGCAGCCGGTCGTAGTTCTACTGGAAGTACTCCTCGAAAAAGATCCGGCACGACGGTTCCAAACGCCAACCGAGCTTCTCCAGGCAATTCCGAGAGTGAACGAAGCGATTAGCGCAGGTCGGAGTGTGACCGCGGATCAATTGCGATCCGGAGCCCACGAGGCCGCCAACCCAACGAAGCAATCCACACCGCGTTTCCATCGGGTTTTAGCTGGTAGGACACGCGCTCTTGGAGGGCTACTCGCCGTGATTGTGGGCGTTATGGGATTATTGGTTGCGTGGATTTTCTTATCCGGCCATCGGGGAAGATTCTTTGACCAGCGAGTTGCTGAGACGATGCCAACCGAAAAGAGCATTGCTGTTTTGCCTTTTGAAAGCTTGAGCGAAAACAAGAGCGACACCTATTTTGCTGACGGCGTGCAAGGTGAGATTCTCAACAATCTCGCCAAAATTGCTCAACTCAAAGTCATTAGCCGCACTTCGGCGATGCAGTATCGCGCGGACACCAAACGGGATCTGCGCCAGATCGCTGGTGCGTTAGGCGTCGGTAGTGTGCTGGAAGGAACTATACGTCGGGATGGTAATCGGGTGAGGATAAGCACTGAGCTGATTGATGCGAGCAATGACAAGACGATTTGGGCCGACAGTTATGATCGGGATCTCACCGATATCTTTGCCATCCAAAGCGAAGTAGCTCAGACCATCGCCAGCAAGCTGACCGCCACGCTTTCCCCGGAAGAGAAGAAGCGGATCGAGGCAAAACCGACCGAAAATCTCGAAGCCTATGACCTCTATCTGCGGGCCGAGGAATTAATCGCAAGTTTCCGGGTTTCCACTGCCCTCGGTTCAGGCGCCGAAAAACCACTGCGCGCTGCGATCTATTATTTGGAACAAGCCGTCCGACTCGATCCAAAGTTTACCCTAGCCTACTGCGCGTTGGCGCAGGCTAACGGCCGCCTTTATCGCTTGCATGATCCGACTCCGGAACGACGCGCATTGGCAGATGCAGCAATCGACCAAGCAATGCGCCTACAGCCCGATCTGCCGGAGGTTCATCTGGCGTATGCCATCCTCCTTTACCACGGGTATCGTGACTACGAACGGGCACGCGTACAACTGGCGATCGCCGGGCATGGTTTGGCTAACAATCCCGAGGTGTTCCTTTTGGAGGGTCTGATCGATCGGCGGCAAGGCAACTTCGAAAAAGCAATCCAGGAGTTCAACGAAGCGATCACGCACGACCCACGCAATTCGGCTTCGATCGGAGATTTAGGGACTACATTTTATGTCACGCGTCAGTTTGCTGCGGCCGAAAAGGTTTACGATCGATTGATCCGGCTCCTGCCGGACCAACCAATGCTCAAGGTGCAAAAGGCATTTAATGTAACTTTTATGAAGACCGGCAATGGCACCGCGCTCTGGTCAGCGGTCGCCGCCCTCCCGGCGCCGATCGCCGAAGACAGGGAAGTGTTGTCTTTACGACTGAATTTTGCTTTGTACGATCGTGATTGGCGACAAGCAAAAGAGGCCATCCAAAAGCTGCAGTATGGCGACGATAATGGTTACTTTGCGTACGCCGGTATCCCGGTCCCGATCGGTTGTTATTCGATTCTGCTGCCGCGACTTCAGGGAGAACAACCTGACCCAAACTCTGAGTTTGCCAAGACGCGGGAGCAACTAAGCCAAAAGGTTCAGAAGTCACCCGAAAATGCCCAGCTGCTTAGCCAGCTAGCTGTGGTAGACGCTTTGCTTAGCAACAACAAAGAAACGGCTATTACGGAAGCCAAACGCGCCATCGAAATGTTGCCGATCTCCAAGGATGCAGTCGATGGCCCGTGTCTCGTGATCAATCTAGCCGTGGTGTATGCCTGGACTAACGAGCTTGATTTAGCTTTTGAAACTTTGGGGCCTCTGACCAAAACACCGGGCGGTCTCTATTATGGCTCGTTAAAGCGCGACCCGCTCTGGGATCCGCTACACCAAGATCCGCGTTACGAGAAATTGTTAGCCGATCTGGCGCCGAGCGACTGAGCACAGCTACGTCGTGATGACAATTAGCAGATAACAGATAGTCGAGAGCTGATGGGCTAACGGAAAGCCGCGAAGCGTTGCAAAATTGTAGCCCGGTCTGCCAGGGCAATTGAAAGGACAAACCGTGGATAGGAACATACAAAAACAGCAGGCAAGGACGCGGACCCCGACGACCAGGCCGTGACCACGGAAGGCAAAGGGCTTGTCCGGTTTTGCCGAACGCTGTTCCCCGCAAATAGCGACTCCTGTCCAGTTTGTGTGTTGCCCGCGAAACAAGCAGAGAATCAACGAACAGGAGCAGATTTCGCTGACGGCACGCGCGGAGACGAGTTAGGCTGAATACCGTTCTTGGCAGCATTCAAAGTAGGAAAAAATCCGGAATGAAAATCCGAGAGAAGGAGCCCAAGGATCAACCGTGGATAGAGAAGATCCTGGACGAACGGTGGGGAGGAGAAGGACGAGTGGTTGCTCATGGAGAGATTTTTGATGTCCGACTATTGCCGGCGCTGATTGGCGGCGAGCAGGAAAGCCTCGCGACTTATGAGATTCGACGAACTGACGATATTGTTTTCGCTGAACTGATTACCTTGGATGCTGTCACGGCTAAGCAGGGCGTCGGGACGGCTCTGATAGAAGCGCTTATTTCCAGGCTGCGAGTCGAAGGAGTCAGCGTTTTGCGAGTAACAACGACCAACGACAATCTGGACGCTCTTCGTTTTTATCAGCGTCGAGGCTTTCGAATTACGGCGGTGCGTCCAGGGGCGGTCGACAAGGCGCGTCGCGTAAAGCCATCGATCTCTCAAATCGGCGAATACGGTATCCCAATCCGTGACGAGATTGAGCTCGAGCGGCTGCTGTAAGCGAGTCGTTCGAAAGCAGCCGCAGCTTCCAGCTGCGGATTGACGGCGATCATGTTCCGCACCTGGAAGGTGCGTCTCCTGTGTCGTAGACACAGCGCCCCAGCTACGTGAAACTATTGAACGGCCTCATTTGCCCCTCATCAGCTTCCGCAACTCATCCTGAGGGATGGTATTCACCGCTTGATACTGCCAAGGAGTAGCGGTCAAGGCACTCTACAAAACAACTGAAAAACGTTCTGAACAGAAGGAAGCAAAGTAAGCAAAGATTTAGGACTTCGTGGAAGGTCTGATTCTACGAGAAAATCATAGCTGACTTAGAAAAGAGAGAGGCGACAACGTTGTTGTCTCTTACATTACCTCTACCGGAGGAAATTGTGAGATTCAGATTGCGATGACGTTCTGCCGCTTCTGTATCGTCATTTGGTGAAGCACGCAGACCGTGCGAAGAAAGAGGTTAATCTTTTCAATCACAGCAACGGTGGCTCCGGCACGGTTCCTTGGAGAATGGTGAATCTCATTCGGGAGTTCACGGAGATTGAGAGTGACAACGATTTCTGCTTTGCATCTGGCAACGCCGTTGCTGTGCGCAGCAATAGCAAAAAGCTGAGCCGAACGTAAATAAGGAAACTATATTCGCCCCGCTCTGAAACTCGGCCCCTTGGATTCCTTTGTATCTGGTGAAGGCAAGCGAACACGCCTGTCTCCAGCCCAAAGGAACCCATGTTCAAAAGTCAGATTAATCGAAATCTTTTTGCGATCGTTACGGTCGCTACACTCTGGTCTATGCCTGTAATACTGCAGGCGGCCGAGCTGCATCCAATGGTTGTTGTCGGAATCCCGGCCAACAATGTTGCCCTAAGGCATCCAACACCGGAATATCCTCGCGATGCTTTGAACTTGCAGATCAGCGGTGACGTTCTGCTTCGGGTCCAGGTCGAGAACGGCGTAATTATGGAAACCACGGTGGTTTCACATTCGTCACCTCTCCTGGGCGATTCCGCGACCCGCTGGCTGGCCAATGAATGGAAGTTCAAGCCCTCCGTGAGCGGCGTATTTACTATTCCGATCTCATACAAGCAGTCCGCATAATCTCAGAAATGAAGCGGGCGAAGAGGGGCGGGAACGCTTTTGTTCCCGCCTCTTCTTTTTTTCGCATTCGCCATTCATTCGCGAATGCGTGCAATCGCGTCATTGTTGCGCAGCGAACCGTAAGTCTGCGCTCTTCAATAGGAGAGATAAATTCAGTCCAAACAGCTAATTATAGCAATTCCAACATTCCCAGGCATCTAATAAGGGTGTAGTAATTGGCAAAGAGGCTATGGATGAAACCGAACGAGAGCCGGGCGAGTGATGATTCCGGTCGGTTTCGGACCACGCATTGGATCTTGCTTTTCGCTCAGAGGCAGGTGCCCGGTTCGCGAACGGTCGTGCCCGCTCTTTGCCGGCCCTACACCGATCGGCAAGCAGTACATAGGGAGACTTACACACTCTGCGAGGTGCTCATTGCCTCCGAAGGCCGGTTAGCGCCGTGATTTCGACAGGCAAACGGGCCTGCTCGGTTTGCGGCACTCTGTTGCGTGACAACACTGAGTCGTGTCCGGTTTGTGCGCTGCAGGGAGCTCTCGGTAATGACCCGGCGACCGGCGAATCTCCAAGCGATCCAACTCATTCGCCTTCCCAGCTTCGGTTCGAACATTACGAGATCCTCACGCGCGAAGATGGAATGCCCCTTGAGCTGGGCCGCGGTGCCATGGGAGTCACTTACAAGGCGGTTGATGTCAATCTTCAATGTCCCGTGGCGTTGAAGGTTGTGAGTGCTCGATTGATCGGTGACGAATCTGCGCGCCGGCGGTTTGTCCGAGAGGCTCGCGCTGCGGCTAGCGTGCGCCATCCCAA
>JBEEIB010000232.1:0-6751 GCA_041167675.1 Verrucomicrobiota bacterium | reverse complement strand
GCTCACCGCTGGCTCAAAATCATCTACAAAATGTGGATCGATCGAACCCCTTACAATGCCGAGCTCCATCACCGCAATCAACTCCAACACGGCTCCTGGATCTTTCAGCTCCAAAAATCCTAACCATTCTTTTTTCCCTTGAAGACCGATAGAAAGCCTACCAATCTCCTCTCACTGACTGAATGAGTGAGGCTGGAGCATCAGGCACGTTCCCCGGCGCTCCCGGGCGATCGCAGCGTTCCAAACTCGGCGTTCCAAATATCGACGGCCATCCAAACTCGTGATAGGACTACCCTTATGGGCAAAAGTTGCAAGGGCACCGGGATCGAGGAGTTAATTCGCGTAATTGACCGTTGCGGCGCTGGTGAGGCATTTACCGAAGGAGTCATGTGGCGAGCCGGTACTCATCCCGAAAGTAATTGGCGAAGCTGGCAGACGTTGCAGTTCGGGCCATTGATTCTTCCTCACCTGGCGGAGGTCGTCGACCTCGCCGTGCGGCATTCTTTGCGCGAGATAGTATTCCTGGATCGATCGCTTCAACCGTTTCTTAGCCCATCGCTTTCGCAGCGGAGCAAACTTGCGGCCGAGCGGCTTTTGCAGGCTCGACCACCTAAAGGCGATCGAATGGTTGCACGATTGCAAGAGGCGATTCGTACCGGCGAAACTCCGGGGCATTTCGTGACCCTTTTCGCAGTCCGCGCAATCGCGTTTTCGATTCCCGCTCGGACGGCCATCTTTGCTTATGTTTTGCTGGAACTGATGTTAGAGCTTCCGGATCGGGAGCAGATCGAGAACTTGTTTACCGAGGCCGCCAAAACGGTAAATGATTACTACCGGGAAGGTCTCAACCCATTGGCGGAAAAGCTCCATGCCTGAAACTCTGGAGGAAACAAAATCGGTTACCCAGATTGCTACCCCGTGGAACGTCGTGGTTCATAACGATCCAGTGAATCTAATGAGTTACGTAACCATGGTTCTGCAAAAGGTGTTTGGGTATTCCGTGGATCGGGCGCGGCACCACATGCTGGAGGTTCATCATAAGGGTCGCTCGATCGTCTGGACGGGAGATCGCGAAAAGGCGGAGCTTTACGTGCAACAATTGCACGGCTATCTGCTCCATGCGACCCTGGAGAGAGCAGAAGGATGATGATTCGCCGGTGGAAGGATAAGTCGATAGAGTTCTCCAGGATTGAGTCGATCGAAGCGGAACTGCTCAAGCAAGTTCCAGCTGCCGGTGACCCGGAAGGTGAAGAAAAGGCGGAGGAGCGTCTCTTTCCGTCTCCCACTAGTCAAGGAACTCCGGGGATGACCAAAGATTGGGACGAGTTTGTGCGGCCTGAGCTGCGGCACCTTTTTTTGAGCGCACGCAAGCTGGTGGAAGAAGATTTGGCGGGGATGACTCGCCGTCCGGGCAAGATTGGCCACCTGGTTGTGCCGCTGACTCATGCCGACTCGTGGCTCAACGCATTAAACCAAGCCCGTTTAGTCCTTGCCACTAAGTATGATTTTACGGAAGCGGAGCTATCGTTTAATCATACACCCAAGACGTTTTCCAGGCGTGACCTGGTCCTTTTGCAGATCAATTTTTACGCGGCGGTGCAAGAAAGACTAATTGAGATTTTGGAGGAAGGTACTCCGCCCGAGCGTTGACGATTTCCAGCAACCGCGAGTACGTTCCGATTATGAGCAAACCCGTTGTGGAAGTACAAGTCCGGGCCGTGATTCCGACCAGCGGGGGTTGCGCAGTATTCGTCGGCAACAGCGAGAAAGTTTTCGTGATTTACGTGGACCAAGGCGTCGGCCAAGCGATCACGATGTTTATGCGGGGTGCGCATAAAGAGCGTCCGTTGACTCATGATCTTCTCGCTCATGTTCTCCGGGCCCTGGGAGCGCAGATTGAGCGGGTCGTGATCAACGATCTTAAACGCGGTACTTATTTCGCTCGAATGATAATGAGCGCCGAAAACGAACTGCATCAGCGGAAAATCATCGAGATCGACGCGCGACCGAGCGACTGCATTGCCATGGCGACACAACAGGGCGCCGCCATTTACGTAAGTCGGGAAGTTTGGGAAGAAGTGGAAGACATGACAGAGATCTTGCGCAAGATGGAAGAGGAAGGGCCAGCGGAGGGCGAAGCCGAAGAGGAACTCTAACTTTCGCGCAATTATGCTCAAAATTCGCATCAGTTAATTGCATTTGAAAACTGACCACTTAGTTTGCGCGAAACATGTCTGACAGTTGGGATATTCCATCCGCCGTTTCCCTATATAACATTGACCGTTGGGGATCGGGCTATTTTACGATCAACCGGTCTGGGAATGTCCAGGTAATGCCGACCCAACAGGACGATTCCAGCATCGATTTGATGGAGGTCATCCAAGAGGCGCGTGACCGGGGAATGGCTTTTCCACTCGTGATTCGTTTTCAGGATCTGCTTCGGCATCGCGTTGAAACAGTAAATCGAGCATTTCAGTCCGCTATTTCGGAGGCCGGCTACAAGAGCGTCTATAAAGGGGTTTTTCCGATTAAGGTGAACCAGTTGCGGGAGGTCGTGGAAGAGATCATCGATGCCGGAGGGCCTTTTCATTTCGGTTTGGAAGCGGGAAGCAAACCGGAATTGATCGCCGCATTGGCCGTTCACCGTGATCCCGAGAGCTTGATCATCTGCAACGGGTATAAGGACCAGACCTACGTCAAGATCGCGTTGCTTGGCCGGAAATTAGGGAAACAGGTGTTCATGGTGGTAGAGAAGATCGAAGAAATCCGACAGATCGTTCAGCTCTCCAAGGAGATGAATGTCTCCCCGATTCTGGGATTACGTGTCCGGCTTCAGGCGAAGAGTTCTGGCCGTTGGGCAACCAGCGGCGGAGAAAACGCAAAGTTTGGCCTTTCCACGGCTGACCTCGTAGCGGCTAGCCAATATCTGAAAGAGGAGGGGATGGCCGATGCTTTGCGGTTAGTGCATTTCCATGTCGGTTCTCAAGTTCCGGATATCGGGGTCATTAAGCGTGCGGTAAGAGAGGCGGCGCGATTCTTTGCCAAGTTAGCAAAAATGGGTCATCCGATGGAGTTCCTCGATGTGGGTGGTGGACTGGGCGTCGATTATGACGGCTCGCGTACTGCCTTCGACAGCTCGATGAACTACACGCTGCAGGAGTACGCACGCGATGTCGTTTACAATATCATGGATGTTTGCGACTCCGAGAAAGTACCGCATCCGACCATCGTCAGCGAAGGCGGTCGGGCAATCGTTGCTCATCATTCGGTTTTGATCGTTGAGTCATTCGGCTCGATCGAGAAAGCGACCGGAGATCAGCTATTCGAAATCAAAGAATCGGATCCAAAGCTCCTTGCTGACATCATCGAAATTCATCGAACGATGAACAAGCAGAACCGAATGGAGAACCTGCACGATGCGCAACAGATCAAAGAACAAGCGCAATCGATGTTTGAGCTTGGCCTGCTGGATTTGGAAAGCAAAGCAAAGATTGAATCAATCTATTGGCGAATCGCTGAAGCGGTGGTCGATTTTTGCCGGGGCATGAGATACGTGCCGGAAGAGGTGAAGGAGCTCGAGATCGCGCTGGGAGATCAGTATCTCTGCAATTTTTCGGTTTTTCAGTCGCTACTCGATCATTGGGCCCTTGGACAACTGTTTCCGATTATGCCGGTTCACCACTTGCAAAGAGCGCCTGATCGCAATGGTACCTTGGTTGATATTACTTGTGACTCCGATGGGAAGGTGAACAAGTTCATCGATCTACAAGATGTCAAAGAGACGCTGCCGTTACATCGGATTCGGCCGGGCGAGCCATATTACCTCGGTTTCTTCCTGATGGGCGCCTACCAAGATATTATGGGCGATCTGCACAATCTCTTTGGTCGAGTAAACGAAGTGCATGTGTTTCTGGATGAGGATGAAGACTCCGGCTGGTATATCGAGGAGATCATTGAGGGCAGCACTGTCGGCAGCGTGCTCTCGTTAACGCAATGGGATAAGAATGAGCTGATCCGGCTCGTGAAATCCCAAGTTGATGCGGCGATTAAGTCAGACCGTCTCAAGCCAAACGAGGCCATGCGGTTGCTCAACGAATACGAGCGCGGCTTGCGCGGATATACCTACCTCGATTTTGGAAAGTAGTCGGTTACTCAGCCGGATGGATGTAAGGATGAGGCTCTCAGGGCGATGTGGCTGGCAAAGGCGGCTGCGAGGGGGACGGCATTGGAGAAGGCGACCTTGATGCCCCTGGAGGAAGCAAGTGAGTTGGGACGGGCGGAGCGTGCTTTGACGCAGGTGTTGGCGACGGGTGCTTGCCGAGCGCGTGAAACTTGTAATCGTAAACCTGCCATTGCCCACAGATTCTTTCTACCGAGACAAGCTCGTCCACCAGCGGCTCACTCGTAAAAGAGGTGCGAAATTGGAACGCCATCTTGGGCGACTCGTTTACCTGTTGCCGGTTAACCCAATCGCGCCAAATCGGGATCCCGAAAGGTGCTCGTTTGCCTCGCGTCTGTGTAATCCACGTTGCGCCTTCCGGGTATGACCTTATTGGCTCCGTATAAAAGTATAAGGCATTCTTATAATTCCCATCGTCACAGAGAGTCAGGAAGCCAGTGGCAACGGAATACGCGGCAACTTGTTGAGGCGACAATTGAGAAGATGAACTAGAACATGCCTGGAAGCTGGTTAAACAGGCGAAAACGGAAAAGAACACCACAATTCTGCTCATTCGGAACTCTGTAACTAACTAGGTTGGCATTAAACCGACAAGATCTTTACCGGCGCGCCCAGGACGCGAGAAGCAAATTCTTGCACGAACGTTGTGTCAAGGCTGCCTATCAATGGATAAAGGGTGCTCGACCGTTAGGCGATGGTTTAATCTATACTAAATATGTAGACAATCAGAGCTCCCCGTGACAACCTCTGGTGTACCGAAGGTTCCCCATGTCTACATCCGAACAGTCCGCCAACCATACTCGGTTCCATGAAAATCGATGGAGTACCGATCCGACGTTTTATCCCACTGCTAGGCTAGCCATGGAAGGGCCAGCCGAGCGCTACGCCTATGTCGCCGCACTGGCTCCTGACCAGAAGTCGCGTAGCGATGCACTTCTGGTAGTCGATGTCGACCCGGCTTCTCAGTCCTACGGCGAAGTCGCCGGGCAATTGAATCTGCCCAACATCGGTGACGAATTGCATCACTTCGGCTGGAACGCATGCAGCACGGCCTTGTGTCCCTATGCTCCGCATCCACATCTGGAGCGGCGATATCTCATCGTGCCTGGACTACGTTCTTCTCGTATTCACGTTATCGATACGAAACCGGACCCGCGAAAGCTCGAGATCGTTAAAACCATCGAACCCCATGATGTCTTTAAGCGCACGGGTTATTCCCGGCCACATACCGTCCATTGCGGTCCGGAAGGCATTTACGTCAGTGCGCTTGGTGCACCCGATGGGACCGGGCCGGGTGGAATCTTCCTTCTCGATCATTATGACTTTAACGTGCTGGGCCGCTGGGAAGTCGATCGTGGACCCCAGGAATTGGCATATGATTTCTGGTGGCATCTGGGTCACGACACACTCATCAGCAGCGAGTGGGGAACTCCCAACAAGATAGAGCAGGGGCTGCAACCCGACCATCTGCTGAATAGCGGCTACGGTCATCAACTGCATGTTTGGAATCTTCGCAAGCGCAAGCACGAGCAGGTGATTGATCTTGGAATGGAACATCAGATGGTTCTTGAACTGCGCCCATCACACGATCCTAATCGCACCTACGGATTTGTTGGAGTCGTTATTTCTCTCAAGGATCTCTCGGCTTCCATCTGGTTATGGAATCGGGACAACGGAAAATGGGGAGCGAAAAAGGTTATTGAAATTCCGGCAGAACCAGCGGAGCCAGATTTGCTGCCCCCGCTTTTGCAAGGATTCAAGGCAGTTCCTCCATTGGTCACCGACCTCAATTTATCATTGGATGACAAATGGCTCTATGTTTCTTGCTGGGGAACGGGAGAGCTGCGCCGTTACGATGTCTCAATCCCAGATAATCCGAAGTTGACCTCGGTACTCCAGATCGGCGGAATCGTCCGTCGAGCGCCACATCCCCGCGAGCTCAATCTTCGTTTGAACGGCGGACCGCAAATGGTGGAGGTGAGTCGCGACGGCAAAAGAGTTTACTTTACGAACTCTCTCTATGCGGCATGGGACGAGCAATTCTATCCGGAAGGAATTCGTACGTGGTTGGTCAAAGCGGACGCCGCGCCAGATGGTTCTTTGCATTTCGATCCGAAATTCTTCGTGACCTCGAACGAGCATCGACTGCACCAAGTGCACCTTGATGGCGGCGACACATCTTCCGATTCCTATTGCTATCCATCCTGACAACTCCTTCTGTTCATGAGCTTCGTGCTATGGCCTTGGTTGACTCTGGTCCTGCTGGGTGCCTGGCATGGACTTAATCCCGCAATGGGATGGTTGTTCGCGGTGGCGCTAGGGTTGCAACAACGATCGCGCGGGGCAGTCTTCCGGGCCCTGATCCCCATTGCCGTCGGCCACGCGCTAGCGGTTGGGTTGGTGGTATTCCTTCTTTTCGTGCTTGGTACTGCGGTACCGGCCGGCTGGCTGCAAGTGAGCGGCGCGACGATTCTTCTCGGACTGGGCGGATGGAGGCTGTGGCGAACGCGGCATCCGATCTGGGTCGGGATGCGGGTCGGTTTCTGGGATCTTACCGGCTGGTCTTGGATC
>JBEEIB010000231.1:0-5644 GCA_041167675.1 Verrucomicrobiota bacterium | reverse complement strand
GCGATCTTGAGCAATTTTCTGGTTGGTTGATGTCTTAAGCGTTCAAGCGGGGTGCTGTCCAGAACGTTTTGCCAGGATCAGAGTCTGAAAAAAGGCCATAGACCGAATAAGGAGAGTATCGGCGGTTAGTCTGCACCGTTAAGGAATATCAATCATTTGGGTGACAATCAGGCGGAATCAGCCAATAAGAACCAGAATCAGCTAAGGCCCGATACAGTGGATAGAAGTCACATAGATGTGAAGGATTACTCGAGAGAAGGAAGCCTCACTTAGCAGGGCCAACGATAACCTTCGTTGGAGCAACCGTTTGCGGAGCCAACTGAAAAATCCTGAAGTCTGAGGCTTGATCGATCAAACGAAACGCCTCGGGGTAGGTTTTGAGTACCTGGAAGAAGCAATCTTCATCAGGCGGCAAGTAGTAACTGTTCTCCCGTCGAACCACGATCACGAAACCGACCCTTTGTTTCTTGATGCCTTCCATCAGCAAGTGCGGATCCGAGCTCGGTGGAAACCAAACAACTTTTCTTTCGGAATAATGATAAGTGATGGGAACATGCCTCGCCATCACCACCGCATTCCCGCCAGTATGCAAACGGATCCATGCTCCGGCCGCAGCATCCGCCGATAAATGGTTTGCCGGAGAGTTAAGATCCAGGTTGGCACGCCCAGTTTTTATTTGCATCCTGACACCGGCGACCAGTAAGTAGAGTACGACAGCTGTTCCCAAAATCTGGGAAACGCGCACAACCCATGTTCGCAGAGCGCCGCTCGACCCCGAGCGCCAGCGCACAAGAGCAGAAACCCGGCCCAGCCAAGCGCTATTTTCAAGGAGCAACCATCCGGCGAGAATCGCCGTGAGTAACCAGACGAGAAAGGACACCTCGTCTTGGAGCCCGGCATGCGGCAGATGACTCGCCGGCCAGATACCATACATCCAAAACCAATTGCCGGCCGTGAGCAATAGCGCTAATGGAAACCCTACGGCACCGAGCAGGCGAGGCTTATTCTTCGCCAACCAGACCAGGGCCTCTCCCCCGCGCCATACATATAGACACGCCAGCGGCGCTATCGGCAAAAAAAACCTCGTTTCCAGAGTCCAGGGCCAGAGGATGTAGATGCACTCGTATCCCGCAAAATACCATTCCTGCAAGCCGCCTCCGGTGCGAAAAACAGAATAGCACCAGCCCAAGGCAATCATTAGCAGTGGTCCGAGAACCAAGATTGACATCGAGCTGATGTTGATAGAGCGGCTAAGGAGCGTTTGACTCAACAAATAGGAGTGCTGGTAGGTGTTCTTAAGAACCCGGACCAGGAAGTCCGACGGCGTGGCCATTCCCAACTCGGGATAATTGCCACTCTTAACCTTCAGCTGCGAAACATAAGACTGGGGAAAGCCCGGTAAGGACCACTCCGACGCTGCGATGCCGGCACTGGCGTCTATGCGCTGCCGACTCATCCAGAGGCCTTGAACAGCCATTCCCACGATTAGGATTGCGAAGTAAGTCCTAAAACGGCCCAAGGCGAGGCGACGGTCCCGAAAAAACTGGGCAGATATATGAGCAACGATGGCAGCTAAAAACGCGATTCCAGCCGAAGCAAACATGAGCGAAGCCGAAATAAGGGCGGTCAACAAGGTTCCCCACCCGACCCGCGATGTGAAGTGCGTTGCGCTCTCGAGTTTTCTGGCGGCGAGCAAAGCGCTCATCGCGGCAAAGAAATACGGGTAACTGGGAAATACCCATTGCGTAACCAATTCGAAATGAGTCCGCGACAAAATCAATAGCAGACAAATCGTCGCGGCGATGACTCGAGGTAACTGGCGACGCAATAGTTCATAGCTGACGAGGAACCCCAGGGTCCCAAATACGGTCATCACGTGCAGGTAGACGACACGACTCTGCCCTCCGGCGAGCTGGACTAACCCAATCAGCGCTGACAATCCGGGTGGCATATTCGCTTCGGGATAGCCATTGATGCCATAAAAACCGCGCTCGATCAGCGAGCGGCCAGAGTCGGCAAAGAATACATCGTCGTGAAAGAAAACCCTCGCACGCGCCACCAAGAAGAAATGCATGATCCCCACACAAACGATCAACGCGAGGACGACGATATCGACCCGACATAGAGACGAAGAGACCTCTCCGAGCTGCGCCCAAAAACGGTTCCGACCGCTGCCTACCCCCTGCATAATTTTGAAATCGTCCGAAGCCATAGTGAATTAGCAAGCCCCGATGATATCTAAAATCCTGTAGCCGAGTCCCCCGGCGGCCAGAGGCACAGTTAAACTTTCAACTGCAAACGTTGCCTCTGATCTTTCCAGTGGTTCTTATGCGTATGTTCGTTTCTCTGCCTCTCTGACCATCGCTCATCCAACGACAAATCATCTTTCGGAATTGCGATCTAAGAGGAATGCTGGACCGACGCCGGCAGTTTTGGCATCACTGGGAGAGCTGGAGCTGCGGCCCGAGTTTAAGAAAACTTCAAATAGGTAACCAGCGGTCTCTGTCAGTAAGGCCTTAGCGCGCTCGGTGGAACACCACCATGGTGCAGCTTCGTCTCCCAAAGGAGCCCAGGCGACAACGCCAACTTGCGTCTCCGGCCCTTCAACCTTGGCGAAAATCAAACGGCTGCGTCTGGCGTGTGGACCTTGTGTGAAAACGTTAAGGGCGCGGGGACGAATTCCTTTCGCCTGAAGCGCTCTCCATACGGCTACGGCAGTTTGAAATGTGCGTTGCGTCCGGGTCTCGGTGGTAGGAGCAACAATTATCTTGTTTTCGGGAACACCCAATTGAATCAACTCTCGTGCGGTCATCTCGGCCAAGCTCCAGTGATCCTCCCTCCAAACGTCGGAGTGCAAATCACCAGTCGCGACGATATACCGATAACCATATTGCTCGAATTCAGCTTGGGCAGCCCGTACGCCATCGATACCAATCCAGCCTTCGACCACTAAAACCTCGGGCTCTAACCGCTGGTTCAACGAAAGGAAGGACTCTCCGTAACTGAACCACCAGGCTGTCGGGATGACGAACAGTGCCACCATCACGAAAGAGCCCAACCACGTCGGGCACCAAATTTCGCAGCGTCGAACAAGGCGCAATCGGGTGAGCCAGTCCACCCTTCTTCGCCCCGAAGAAGACCCAGGTTTTAGGGACGATCCACCACTTCCGGCGTTTCTGTGAGCAGCTTGATCCGTTTCCATCTGATTTTTAAACCGAGACTCCGAAGTGCCCGCTAACGTACCGCGACTAAAGAATTTCGGTTTAAATATCAAAGCCCGCCAAAGACCAGCTTTCGGCAATAAAAGGCCTCGGCACGACCAGTGGGTGAGGCGCATTCGATCCCTCGAATTCGATGCATGGCCTCGAAGGTATCGCCGGTAAACCAGTGCTTAGTCGACTGGGTCTGGAAATATTTCAAGAGCAACTCGATCTTTCGAGTACAGTGTTCCGCGGAGAGAGGTATGAAGACGTTGGGACGGCCCAGGTCTCCATCGTATTTGAGGATCTCATACTCAAGAATCAAGTGATTCCTGAATGTGTTCCAGGCAAGGTCTGACAAGACTCGATGGTCCTGATGCCTGTCGTCGCGATAATGCGTGAAGACAACTTCCGGATCGAATTTCGCCTTGATCTCCTCAAACCAGTCTTTGATTGATGGCCACTCGCTCGGGAAGTAGCTCTCGCGAAATGATCCGATCCTGATCTGTTTTTGTGCTGCCCCCGACAAAAATTCATTCGCACTTCGACTCGCTTCTTCCGCACGCGGTCCCGGAGCACTGAAAACGACCCACCAGATCTCCAAGTCTGAGGCTTGTCCCGCCAGTTTCAGCAATGTACCGCCGGTACCGATCTCGATATCGTCCGAATGCGCCCCAATGCATAATATCCGACGAACCGAATCTAAAGGTGCCTGCCACATAAGTCTTTCAACAACGAACGACAACGAACGCCAGTGAACACCAACGAACGACAACGGGAGACAGAGAACAGTAATGCAGAACAGTCATCATCAACGAACGCCAGTGAAAGGTCAACGAACGTCATTGTTTTAAGGATGTGCGGCCTAGCTACGGTATGCACACAGACTTATCGGACCGAAACTCCGGGATCTGCTCCGCAACTACCCGCCCGATCTCAAGGGAGGCAGTAGCGGCAGGCGAAGGAGCGTTGCACACATGGATTCCGGACACGCTATTAACAATTAGGAAGTCATCCACCAAACTTCCGTCAGAGCGCAAGGCCTGGGCGCGTACACCGGCTTCGCCAGGGATAAGATCCTCTTTGCCAATCTCGGGTATCAACTTTTGCAGGCTGCGGACAAACGCCCCTTTGCTGAAGGATCGGTGCATTTCTTCGAGACCCGATCGCGCATGTTTCGCGGCCATGCGCCAAAATCCGCCATAGGTCATGGTGTCCGTGAAGTCCCGTAAATTGAATGAGGTCCGATGATACCCTTCCCGCTTCAGGCTGAGTACGGCATTCGGCCCGGCATGAACGCTGCCGTCGATCATGCGTGTGAAATGGACCCCCAAGAACGGGAACTTCGGATCGGGCACCGGGTAAATGAGGTTCCTTACTAATCCGCGGCGCTCGGGCTTAAGCTCATAGTATTCGCCCCGGAAAGGCACGATGCGCGCACCGGGCTTCGCACCAGCTAACCTGGCCACCCGATCGCTGTGCAAGCCGGCGCAATTAATGATCCAGCGGGCCGCAAGCGTACCCTTCGACGTTTCCAGAATCGCCCCATCGCTCATCGTTCGCAACCGATTGACTTTGGTGCTCAACTGCAACTCGCCACCGCGGGCTTGAATCAATTCCGCTAATTTCTGGCAGACCCCGACAAAGTCTACGATTCCGGTTGAAGGTACGTGGATTCCTGCGAGACAACTTACATGCGGCTCAATCTCTTTCACCTCGTACGCGCTCAGCTTTTTGACCGCTAAGCTGTTCTCGATTCCGCGTTCATAAAGGCTCTCCATTAGAGGAAGCTCGGAAGCCTTGGTAGCAACAATTACTTTACCGCAGACTTCGTATCGAATGCCGTGAGTATCGCAGAAATCCACCAGCCGGCGGTTCCCCTCGCGACACAACTTCGCCTTGAGACTTCTTGGCTTATAGTAAATGCCGGAATGCATCACGCCGCTATTCCGGCCGGTCTGATGCCGGGCCCAACCGTCCTCTTTCTCGACGACCGCGATACGAATCTTCGATCCCTTTCCCAGAATCGCCCAAGCCACGGAAAGCCCTACGATACCTCCTCCGATGACGACGCAGTCAAAACGTTGCATACTCACTTTAATCTGGCGAGGGAATCAGTCGCTATGGTAGCAAGACGGTGAAATCTCCGCGGCAATCTGTCGCTTCCACCAGTCAACCGTCAACCGAAGCCCCTCATCAAGTGACACCTTTGCTTGCCACCCCAATCTCAGCTTCGCCGTCTCCGTGTCCGCGACCCGAACTCGTTCAAATGGCCGATCCGGCAAAGCGCCAAAGGCCAGCCGACCACCCGAGTCTGCCAAGTCGGCGAGCCTCATTGCCACCTCTCGAATTGAGAGCAGCTCGCCGGTTCCCAAATCGAAGGTCGCACCTTCCACACCAGCCGCGGCTGCAGCTGCTAGAAAACCATCCATCACATCGTCAAT
>JBEEIB010000230.1:0-5294 GCA_041167675.1 Verrucomicrobiota bacterium | reverse complement strand
TCTTGATATCGGGATGTGTTCCCGAAAAATGACTTTCTTATAATGACTATTCTTGCTAGGCATTAATTTACTATCGGGATTTTATCGAGGGAGGGGCAGGCGTACTGGGAGCTGGAGCCGCCGGGTTTGGCAATGGCGGAAAAGGGGCTGGCGGTTCAGGCTTTGGAGGCGGCTCTGGCGACAGGGGACTGGGGATATCTGGTTCGCTGAATTTCAACGTAAAGGAGTTCGAACCTGCCGGTCGGTACGGGCGTACCGCTGTTTTGGGATTCCTGTAAGGGCGGAGCCGCATAAATCGGTTCTATTGACCTATCTGAGAGTCTCCTCTATCACTACCTCCTCCGGGCTCTTATCGTTCCGCCACCCAAGAAACGTTGTCTTCCGCAACTCCCCATCGAGAGTCCATTCTGCGAAGGCAACCTTACAGACCAGGGCCGGCTTCACCCATTGGATTTTTGCAGGAATTCTGGGCGGATTTTCGAATGGTGATTTATCGGTGAAAAATAGCTTCAACTGATGAATCGCTTCTTTTAATCCCTTTTCGGTAAAGCCGCTTCCTAAGTGCCCGAAATATCGGAGTCTCCCGTTTCAGAGCGCAGCCAATAGTAACGCTGGTAGAGAGAGTTTCCGGTCGGCATTGGCGGTATGCTCGAAAATCCCAGATCGGGCTTAAGAAAGCTCCATGGGGTACTTGGGTGTAAGTTCCTTTGCCTTCTTTCATAGCCGCGGCCTTGTCGGTCTTGTCCAGCTTGGGCGGCGTTGTCATGTGGGTCGCCACAGGGACACCGACCTGCACGAAGAACTCTTCCTGCCCGGCCGGCACGCAGAGGCACAGCAGCCGCACCGTTTGCTTGAAAGCGTTGGTGAAGGAGTGCGGTGCGTTGGCTGAGATGTTGATGGTCTCGCCGGCGCGCACGACCGACTTTTCGCCGCGGAAAGTGGCTTCGATCTCGCTTTCGAGGAGGGTGAAGGACTCCGCGAAATCATGCCAATGGGCGGCGGTCCACCGCCGAGGGTGATGTCCATGCCGATTAGGCAGTAGCGACCGTCGGTGTCGTCGCCGAGAGCAGGATCGTGTAGGTGTCTCCGACGAGCCCGATGTGGGGCAGGCTCTGGTCGGTGTTGGACCGAGCGATCGCGAGGCTTCGTTTGGGGTCGTCGGGCGGAATTGGCGCGACGGGCTTTGAAGTGATGGCGTGCTCGGTCATCTGTGGTTCCGTTTCCAGTGTTTGCAGATTGGTTAAATTTCCAACGATGGTACCAAAAACTCTCACGGGATTGTAATTTCGGACAATTATTCACAATTGCTTACTCATGAAGTAGTGATGGTGGCCGGTCGGACGATTCTCAAGCATCAAAAGACGCGATATCAGAGTTTTTCGTAGAAGGGTCGCGCTTGAAAACTGAAAGTGTCGAGGAATGTGTCCGTGCAGCCACGCTCGACCGCATAAAGTTACGTGCGCGGGAATCAATCCAGAAGAGCGCTTGGTATGGCAGATAATGACGGGAAGGCACCGGGCCCTGTGGGGGCAGAGCCCTGATGCCTGAAGCCAGGATCCATCCAAGACTTCACTATTAGTTCGTTCGGTGACGGCAAAATGTGGCTGTTAGGGAAGCGCTTCTAAGACTCTGAACCGCTTTTTATCGGTTCTCTCAACTCAGCTTACGTTCTTGGCTGAAATGCCGACGCATTATTTTCCGATGTCGGCTCCTCGATAAAATGCGGCCATTCGTTGGGCGAAGCGCGACCATGTTCCGGAATGAAATGAGTGACGATTTGTCAAAACAAGTAGAAAAAAGGGACGATAGCTCAAAAGTCGAGCATAAACCGAAAACGTTCGGTGATCTTTTCATCATTCCGGATGAGACCGAAGGCCCATTTGAACAGGTGCCGGCGCGACCCGATCAGCGTACCTTTGAAAACTTGCCGGAACCGTAGGCTAGTTCTGACTTCGTCAAAACGAAAGAGGCGTTGCCGCGAGGCCGACGCCCATTCGATAGAATCGGATCGAAGATCCTCTTAATCCTCTCGTTTAACCTTCACTTTTTGGCCGGTCTGATGGTCGAGGTAGACCTCTTTATTACCCTTTTTCTCAATTAGCTCCTAGCGCGGCAAATTTTGTTTTACCTGGTCATATGTGATCACCTTTTTTTCAGCTGGCTCAGTCGTGGTCGTGAGTTGTTACCGGAGAAGTAGGGGAATCAACTATTTAGCCGCTTCTTTGTGATGGCGGGGAGATATAACCGAATTTTGTGGATGAGGAGCTATACGAGAACAGCGCCAAACAGTTGGCGATTCGAGCCCGTCTCTGAGAGATAGTTTACACCAGGGTCTATTGCCCAAACCGGTTGGGCTTATTGATGGTTAGCTCTGGCTTGGCAGTGCGATTCGGGCAACAGGTCGGAGGCGACGGTGCTTAGAGTACGATTTCCTCCGTTTGGTGTGGTGACCCATTGAGGCAGTGTTCAAATAAACACTACCCTTGTCCAGACGAGGAACTCACGGCCTCAATAACCACTGCTTCCGGAGTCCGGGTTACTCTATCGATATTGGATCCGAATGTGCGCGCCCGCTAAAGGCCGTGCACCGTCATTTCGAAATATTCGTTTTTGCTGTAGGGGCCCACGACCGAATCAACCAACTCCCGGACCGCTTCGACGGACGGGCCCTCCCATATACAGATCCCTGTTGAGTGATCGTTTGTCGCGCCGCGGATGGGCAGCTTGAATTCCGGTGGGAGTCCCTTCTTCAAAGCCTCGGCCTCGACCTTCTGAAATCCGGCAGGATCGTGGATGTGATGAATGGCGGTAACGTACATAAAGACGCTTTCTCTGAACAGTTTGTAGTGGGGGATGCGATTTTTGCAATAACCGCACGAACTCCTAATACTAACCTAATTCACTGATCTTGACACGACTTTTCAGCTCTGCTCTAGCACCACTTCCTCCGGACTCTTATCGTTAACGTCGTCTGCCGCAGCTCTCCGTCTTGGGCGCATTCCGCGAAAGCCACCTCGCAGACAAGATTTGGCCGGACCCATTGGATTCGTTCGGGAATTTTCGGAAGGATTCGCGACTCAATCGGGATTGTTAAATCGCTCCTTAATCAAGGAAACCATCATTGGTTCTACGAATTCTGGGAAAGGCCGTCTCACGACTCTCGAACGATATCGATAAGGGGTCGCTCTTCGGTAAGACAAAAGAGCGCGATTTAGGGAGTGGAGGCAGAAACTTTGATCACGAGCGTTCGAATTTATGGCTTCAAAGCTTTTGGATGGCCTTAGAGTTGTTCTCATCGAACGGCATGATGACCTGCGCTCGGTATTGGCTAGCTGCTTGAGCCAGCGAGGCGCGAAAGTCATTGCTTTCCCACAACCTTCGCAAGCGTTGGAGGCTGTGGAACAATGAACCTCCCCTGATCTTGCGGACACGGAAACTCAAAGTAAAGAGAGAGAAACCGTGAAGGAAAAGAAGGTTCAAAAAAATACAACGAGGAGTTAAAGCGGTGGAGCTGTTGATTCACAGTGGCAAGACCTAGGCGCAGGTGGCTCGGGAGCTAGGGGTGAGCGACTACACGCTGACGCTGTGGAAGAGAGCGTACCTGGGGCAATTGAAGCCGGGAGAGCTTGAGGGGAAGCCACTGAGTCCTGAAGAGATGTTCGAAAAGATTCGGCAACTGCAGAAAGAGAACGAGTACCTCAAACGCCGGCGCGAGATCTTAAAAAAAGCGATGAGCATAGTGGGCGAGGAACCGAATCCCGGTATGCGATGATTAGGACTTTTTCGATTGAATATGGAATCAAGGAATGTTGCGAAGCGCTGAGGGTATCACGGCCCGGGCCGATGGCGGCGCTGGTCCAGTTTGGGAGTTTTCCCTCTGACTATTTAGGTATCCAGCGTAGCAGCAACTACACTGTTCCCGATATGGAAGAAGAAGCGATCATTACAGAGGTGCGGCCTGGGACCCAGCGAAGCCTCGGTGAAGGCCTGGATATCAACTTTCTACAAGTAAGCTTCCGGCTTTTACGGCGCTCGAGGTACCGGGACCGTGGCTACAAAGTCACGCTGAAAAGCCCGGCCTGGCTCTCTCAGCTGGAGCCCTCGGCACCACTTAACGGCTACTTGATGGAGCATGGGGAGTTCAGTGCAGAACTTGCAAAAGACGAGCGCATCAATGAGGACTTAAAAGTAACCGTTGAGGTTACTGATGTGTAAGTAACTCTTCGACCACACGAAGCCGTTCAGACACCCTTTCTTATGCTAGTCAGTGAAGTCCAAAACTCGGACGAGATACGATTCTCAGCAGGGAGGTTCTTTGGCGGCTTTTTTATTGCCGAGGGAATAGAGAGGCCCGACCACCGGTAGAAGCTTTCAACATGACTTCCAGCGAAAGTACGACGATGCTTTCAAGCAGGCGGTTGCGACGGTCCTGCAAGCAGGAAAGAGAAACCACAGAAATCGCCCAATTCTTCGGATAAATGAATTCTTGATCTACGAGTGGTAGAGGCATTTTCATCCATCTTTGATCCGACCCCGGACGGGAGATTTCTACGGGAGAATACGTCCGGACTAGGCAGGCTAGCAGTCTGTGCCATTTGGGAGGAAACAAAACTATTCTCTACCCGAGTCTGGGAGGAATTTAATCTATGGGTAACGAGATTCCGGAAGATCCTTATCGGATAATCGCACGGGAACGCAGCCATGACGAGGCTAAGGCCATGGTTGCGACGAACAGAATGCTTGGGCAGAGCCTTATATTAATCAATGGTGGCGCGTTTGCTCGTCTTCCGTCCATCTCAGTGAAGGGAAGGTAACGGATGACTTCGATCTGCGATTCCGAGAAGCCGCGACTGGCGGGAGCAGGGGATGCTTTAGGTGTCCTCCTCCTGCTCCGGTTCGTCTTCGGTGGGTTCCCGATCTTTATCTCGTCGACGCGGGTCCCGGTACCCGTATCAATGTGAATCGTACGCTCAACCTTCCTTCCGTTCTCCTCGCCTTTAGTCTCGTCATTCTCATCTTCCGGCTTGATGCTTTCTCCTTCTGGATTCACACCCACCGTTCGGAGGTGGTTCAAAAAGCGGCTCTATGGAACGAGCGTGATGATCAAATCAGGAAGCGCTAAGCGCGTGGAATGGAAGAGAGTCGGCACCGCCCCGTGGGGGCAGCGCCCTGATGCCTGAAGTCAGGGATCCTCGTGAATCGGATCCGAAACTTGCTGTTCTCCGCGCTTGCCGCCGGTGACGACAGCGACGCGCCGGCTCAGGTCAAACAGTTTGTTGTTGGCATTACTTTTC
>JBEEIB010000229.1:0-5798 GCA_041167675.1 Verrucomicrobiota bacterium | reverse complement strand
TGAAATACTTGGTGAGATTCATGGCGTCGTCTCGGCCCGGACCCCAATCCGGCTTCGGCTTATTGTTACTGACATAGCGCTCCATCCAGGTGAAGGTTTTCTCCTGCTCGAGAAGCGCCCTTTTGGTAAGTGGGATAAGGAGGAAGCGATAGATCTGGCGGTCGATGAAGGTCAATCCTCCGTTGCCATACTGATTCCCGCTCACGAGCCGGATCTCGTTCATGATCGTATCGCTGTTGAAACGCGGATCATGCGCCGTCTTGAACAAGAACCTCAACATGGCTTGCAGGTTGTTCGTATGGGCTGGAGCCCCGATAACAGTGTGCGGGACCTCATCTTCCTTTAGGCGGTAGGTCGCGGTGTGACAGATAGCGCAGTTATTAGTGACCCGGGCGAACCCGACCACCTTTTTTGAAAAACCAACCGGCAGCTCCTGGCCTTGCTCCCAGACCACGCCGAACGATTTGTATCCGCCCGGGCCGGGCATGAGATCGGGAAACACGCGCGGAAGGACCAGCCAGAGAAAGTAAGGAATGCCGCGATCGCCTTCCGCACCTAACGAGCCGTATTTAAAATGTTCGTCTTCGTTGGCAAAAACCTGGGGCTCTTCCCGGAAGAACTTATTCCAGGTAAAGATGCCGCCGGCGATCAGCAGAGCCGCCAGAATCAAGCCTACAATCAAAAGCATGCGCTGTCGTTTCGATAGGTTAGTCATAGCTTAGAAAAAAACGATAGCTGCAAAACGTGGGGCGTTTGTTTCAGGTCCTTTAAGGTGCTTGGTTCATATGATCAGCCTTCCGCTTCACTTCCCGGCGCCTTTTCAGTTCCTGCCCGAGGTCTGAAGCTATTTGACCGGTCTCGAAAACGGAGCGATACCATTTCGGTTCCAGGGCGCTTCGTCCTTCCTGGCTCAAGCGATAGGCAATCTTTCTCGCCGACCCGAACTCGGTGGCAGCTTCATGAATGCTGTCTCCTTTGTCGTGAATCCAGTTGCCGGGATTAGCGCCCATTTCCGAGGCGAGGATAGCCCAGAGTTGTGCTTCTTCCGATTCCGGATTGGCCTGGGTAAAAGTGACGGTGCCGGCCAGTTGCTTATGGTCTTCCTCCCACGGCGCCGTGAGCGCTTTGGTCGGTGTCTTCTCCTCGTTCAAATAGGAGATCCAGTAGAGCAGAAACCGCACATCGCCTGACTGCTGCCTTTTCTTCCATTCCTCCGAAAGGTAGCGTTCTCCAGGCCGAAATCGTGGCGGCGTGTTCTCGTCCTGGATCGGCACAAAGGTGAATTTGCCGGCCGTCCCACCTATCTCCTCGACGCCAGTCCAGTAGGTCTGGTAGGCAGTGCTCGATCGGAAGGTTCGTGCCGCTTGCTTCGTAAGATGAAGAAGGGTCCGTCCGGCTTTGATCAATCCCATGCGTTCCTTAAGTGCCTTACCGAACTCCATCTGTTCGGCGATGAGGTTCAGACTGTTATAGGCGCCCCAGTCGCCCACGAACGGAACCTCCGCCCCCGCGGCCTCGCCGGTGGCGTGCAGGACGTCCATAAAGTCTTTGTGGTTGTCGGTGGGAGCGGTCGGATCGTTAATGGCGAGAAAATCGACGCGCCGGCCCTCCTTCGTCTGAAAGGCCATCATCAATCCGAGGAAATCCGGGTTTGTTTCAATATGGGGCGTCCCCAAGCCCGTGGAAATCCGGCCGATCCCGATGCGTTCCCCGCCAGGGTGGAAAATCCCAACCTCCTGAAGTGGCCCGGGCATCTCATCCGCGGCTCGGAAGATAACCCTGCCGCCGGCGATCTGATATTGATGAGCGACCCGGTCAGGGAGATTAACGTGCTTGTTCTTTTCCATCGCCTTCTGCTGGATGGCGCCGATCTCAGCCACATCCTGGGCGATGGAGTCCAGGTTGTTCGCAGTGGGCCTAAACGGGCACCATGCTTGGTTATCTTGTGGCATGTGTTCCTTGGTTACTGAAGCCAGGTTGAGTTAATGCGTCTATGAGTTAGAAGGTCTTTAAGTATTCGACGATTGCGTCTTTCTCATCCTCCGAAAGCATGGTGCCATAGTTATACCCGATCACTTTTCCGTCGATGCCGACGTAGGCTTCGTGGCCGGCGTTACTATTACCTTCATTCCGGTCGCGCGGTGTTTTACCTTCCTTATTCTCTCTGGTGTCGAACTTGAAATATTTTCTTGGATTGTCGGGTTCGTCCTTGCTGCGTCCTTCCTCATCGAATCGGCTAACGTCTGACACAAATCCGACCTTCACCGGGTCGAATACGTCGTAACCGCGGTAAAACACCTCCGGCCGGTCGCTCGCAGGATTCAGGAGATCACGCAGCGTCGGGACCGAGCCATTATGAAGATAAGGCGCGCGCAGCCAGATACCATCGAGCGGGCTATTGGCGTAGCCGAAGGTCTTGTGAAAATGAGTGAACCGCCAGGGATAGCCGGTGTAAATGGTGCTTAGCGTCGACGCGAGCTCGGAGGTGAAGGAATCGAGCCGGTGTCGATCAGTCAGAATCTGATCGATGGGAGTAACCTTTCCAACATAGTCGCCACTGAAGTCGCGTCCATTGCGCCCGTGGCAGCTCGCGCAGTATTTGGCGTAGAGTGGTTTACCTTTCTCCCGGAGCTCTTTCTTGATCGGGAACGGATACTTCGGTGGTTCCTTGGTAGTCAGCCACTCTTCAATTCGCCCCAATTGTTTGAGGTCGATTGTCGGGGGAAATGCGCCCGTGCCAAATGCGGCGTTCTTGTTTCGTTCCTCCATTTTGGGTTGGTTGCCGTCCCAATGGAGCTGCATATTGTGGTCTCGGCGCGGCCCTTGCAACCAGACAGATGGTAAGTCGCAAAGGCCGACTATCTCGCGTGTTTCAAGTTTCTCCAATGGATAGCTCACCAACGTCTTGGCTGGATTAAAAGTGTCCGTGCGGCCTGGACCTTGATCGGGTTCCCACTCAATAAAGCGAAAGCGGTGCTTCAGCATCAGCAGCCGCTCGCGCATAAAGGGAATCGCGTAGTAGCGCATAAGGAACTTGTTAATCTGATCGTAGTCTCCACCGATGGCTTCTACTTCGGGCAACAAACGCTCCGCCGTAAAGCGCGGGTCCGCCGCACAGTCAAAAAGGAACCTCTGGAATGCCTCAAGATCGACCGTGTTCGACGGCATGCCGACATAGACTTTGCGGGGACTGGTTGAAGTTTCTCGAACCGAGCCGGCGTGACACGCCGCGCAGTTCAGGAAAACGCGGTCAATGCCTTGGGTATTCCGCTTCGAGACGCCGACGGGAAGATCCTTTCCATCTTCATAGAGGAAACCCATGGACGCATACTCAGTCCCCTTTACGTATTTTTTCCCAGGCAGGTAATCAGGAAATACTTTCGGCAAGACCTTCCATATCCAGTAAGGAACCCCCGATTCACGCTCGCCTCCGAGCGAGCCGTATTTGAAGTGCTCCTCGGGGTCCGCGTAACTGACTGGATCATCTCGCGTGAAGCGCGCGATGAGATACAAGCTCACGACCGCGACAATCGCCACGGCCACCAGCAGCACGACGCGCCATCGCCAGGCCATCTTCTTTACTGGTCCGGTCTGTTCTGCGCCGTCGGCCATAACCGCAAACTGCGATTATCCTTTTGCCGGAAACTTCAGCGCGAAATGAATGAGCTTCTTCTTACCCCAGTAAACAATCCCCAGATAGATGCCCGGTGCGACTTCGCGTATTTCGTCTCGAATCCAGTGCGCGATGAGAGAAGTCTGAGAGTAGTCGAGCACAATACACTCTTTTTGATCCAGCCAGCTCTTCTCCTTGTAAACCTTGGCCACGATTGCCTTGTGCCCCATGGGCAGGATCTTGTTCTTCAACTCGCCTTTTGCGCGGTCGAACACTTTGCCTTTCCAGGTAAAGAGATGAACGAACCTGGCGACATCGTCTGAGACGGCCGAGCCCGGCTTAATGATCGCGGTCCCTTCGCCTTCGCCATCGGGAATCTCTCCCGCCGGAGCATTGCGAAACAAGTCGTCGAGTTGTTCGTCGGACATCTCAAGAAACTGGGCGGGGTCTTTAATAGTCGTTGTATTGTCAGGCATATGATTGAGCTTTCGGTTTGGGGTGGTGGGATCTAAAGCGTCTTGAGAAATTCGATCAGCGCTCGCTTGTCGCCGTCCGGTAGACTTGTTCCAAAGTAATGGCCTCTGTCTTCGACAAGATCGGGGCACTTGCTGGCTGCCAGCAGATCAGGCACGAGCCGTTTTAGCTCGGTCGCGGCATCGGCGCGGTTAACCTTTATGTTCCAGAATGCGAGATTGAAGTCGTACACAAGTTTCTTAAGATGGCTCAAATCCTTCACGTTCTTAAATTCCGGATTCAGGTTCGCCACGAGGTTAATTGGAGTGCCAGCCGGGATTGGTCCAATGTAAAGCCACTTGCCTCGTACTCCCGGTTTCTCCTGGCACAAGGGTTTCAGCAGATCAGGGAGGAAAGCTTCGCCAATCGTGACATAGCATTCCTGACTCGTCCTCCAGATCGTGCCCTCGCGCTTCTCAGACCACAGTAGCTTTTCCGCGGCGTCGTTAAAGGCATCCATCCGACCTTTGACTGATGGATCACCGGTAAACTTACCCAGCGCGTTGTTGTGGAGAAACGGCGCCGAAGACCAGATGCTGATCAGCGAGGGCGGACGATAGTAGCCCACTCCGCCATCGGGCGCGTTGAACTCAAACTCGTAAGGGGTTCCTTTGTTGCATTCAATGACGCCGACAGGCTTCAAGTTCTTGTAGGTCTCAGAGGAAAAATTATCCCAGACATGCCCTCTCACGGCATTGGTCCCAAGGGCCCGAGCCGAGTTCGTCTTGATATCCGTCACCGGGTAACGCACTTCATTCGACAGAAAATTCTTGTCCCTGAAGTCCGGTTTGAGAACTTCCCGGCGAAACCATTCCTTCTCATCCACAGCGCTGCCTTGCTCCGGCTGTTTACTCGAATGACAACCGGCGCAGTTCTCCGCAAACACAATCTTACCGCGGTTCATTACGCTCTCATCCTTTGTCATGTAGGCGGCGCCGTCGGGCGCGTCCTCCAAGTGCATCGGACCGATTCGCCTGAAGAATTGCTTGATGTTCTCCAGCCGTTCCTGAGTTGCCATCCAATAAACTGAGTTTTGCTGCGCTTTGGCGACGCTGAATGGCTTCTGGAAAGCGAGTGGTACGAAACTCTGCGGCTTTAGTCCAATCAGAGGATCCCGCACGCTCACCCACTGCTGGGAAAACATCCCTATGTTGACATAGACCCGAATTGTCGCGCCAAACGCACCCACGGAATCGGCTCCGTCCTTCAAAACATGTGGGACTTTCCTTGCTTCGCCACCTGCAATCTTGGTGATCTGGCCTTCGTAAGGCGTATTCACTCCACCGCCGGTGATCTTTTCTTCCGCGGCAATGCTCAAGCGTGCGTCGAGATTAAAAATAGCGTTAATCGCACCAGGGTTGTTGATGTGGTCGGTGGCGATGCGTGAAGTATCCGACGTGCCAGGCGGCTGGGCCTTCAACATTTCCCAGAAGAAACGACCCGGTTTGACGTTCGGAGCAAAGACAGCGCCTTCGCGGATGTACTGGTTTCCAATTACCGATGCGAGATTCTCCCATTTCGAGTTTTCGGGATCGTCAGGTGGGTGAAGTGGGTGATATGAGATATGGCAGGCTCCGCAACTTACTCCAACTTTGTAGGGTCGAATAACCGTCGGGTCATTGTAGTAGTCGGGATCATCATAGAATCGCTTAGCGTCCCATTTTTTCTTCGC
>JBEEIB010000228.1:0-5100 GCA_041167675.1 Verrucomicrobiota bacterium | reverse complement strand
GTTAAAGTGAACGGCCACGACCGCGAGGCGGAGATCGAGCCGCGGCTCTTGTTGGTCCACTTTATACGCGATGTTCTGAGGTTGACCGGAACTCATGTTGGTTGCGACACCACAAACTGTGGGGCATGTACAGTGATCCTGGATGGCAGACCGGTGAAGTCGTGTACGGTGTTCGCCGTTCAAGCGGAGGGTCGAGAGATTCGGACCATCGAAGGTGTGGCAAAAAATGGGCAGCTTCATCCGCTGCAAGAGGGCTTCAAAGAAGAGCACGGGTTACAGTGCGGGTTTTGCACGCCAGGAATGATCCTGTCGGCCTGCGCCTTGCTCGAGAAAAATCCGCATCCTAGCGAGGAGGAAATTCGCTGGGGAATTTCAGGCAACCTCTGCCGTTGCACCGGCTACCAAAATATCGTCAAAGCGGTTCAGTACGCCGCCAACAAAATGAGTAGAGAAGAACATGCTGCATAAGACATCACCTGAGATTGGTGGCATGGGCCACTCAGTAAAGCGCAAGGAGGATTTGCGGTTCGTCCAAGGGAAAGGCACCTATGTGGAGGACGTGCATCTTCCGGGAATGGTGTACGGGCAAATGGTGCGAAGTCCTTATGCTCATGCTCGAATTAAGGCCATTCGTACAGAAGAAGCTCGTAAAGTTCCAGGGGTACTCGCGGTCATTACCGGTCAGGACCTCGAAAAAGCTGGGCTGTCCTGGATGCCAACGCTGTTCCATGACAGGCAAATGGTTCTGGCAACCGGCAAGGTGCTATTTCAGTCACAAGAAGTGGCTTTCGTAGTAGCAGAAGATCGGTACACGGCGGCTGATGCTGCCGAACTGGTTGAGGTGGACTACGAAGATCTTCCGGTTCTGGTCGATCCACATCGAGCGCTGGATGCAGACGCTCCGATCCTCCGCGAGGACCGCGAAGAGAAGACAAACCATATTTTTCATTGGGAGGTGGGTGATCGGAAAGCGACCGATAGTGTGCTGCAGAGCGCCCCGGTCAGAGCCAAATTGGACGCTTTCTTTCAGAGGTGCCACCCGGCGCCGCTCGAGACTTGCGGATGCGTAGCTGACTATAACTCGGCGACCGGTAAGCTGACCGTCTGGGAGACCTCGCAGGCGCCCCACGCTCATCGTACCCTTTTCGCTTTGGTTGCAGGCCTACCGGAAAACAACATTCGGATCATTGCCCCAGACATCGGAGGAGGATTCGGAAACAAGGTACCGATTTATCCCGGCTATGTCTGTGCAGTGGTGGCGTCGCTTCAACTCGGGCGCCCAGTGAAATGGATCGAGACGAGATCAGAGAACCTTCAATCGACCGGATTCGCACGCGATTACCATATGACCGCTGAGCTTGCTGCGGACCGGGATGGAAAGCTCAAAGGATTGCGAGTGAAGACCCTCGCTGACCACGGCGCATTCAATGCCGCTGCTCAACCGTCGAAGTTTCCCGCTGGCCTTTTCAGCATCTGCACCGGTTCGTACGACTTTGCGACGGCGTTCTGCGAAGTGGATGGTGTTTACACCAATAAGGCGCCTGGCGGCATCGCTTATCGATGTTCCTTTCGAGTCACTGAGGCTGCCTATTTAATCGAGCGAGCCATGGATGTCCTCGCTCAAGAATTGAAAATGGATCCAGCCGAACTGCGACTTAAAAACTTCGTTCCGGCCGACAAGTTTCCCTACCAGAGCCCGCTCGGTTGGAGCTATGACAGCGGCAATTATCACGCCGCGATGAACCTGGCGTTGGAAAAGATCGGTTACCGCGATCTGCGTAAAGAACAGGAAGACAAACGCAGCAAAGGCGACTTGATGGGGATCGGCATTTCCAGCTTTACTGAGATTGTCGGAGCGGGACCAGCGCACATCTGTGATATAGCCGGCATCAAAATGTTCGACAGCTGTGAAATCCGAGTTCATCCCACCGGCAAGGCGCTCGCGCGGCTGGGGACCAAAGCTCAAGGGCAAGGGCATGAGACGACTTTCGCTCAGATAATCGCGCAAGAGTTGGGGATTCCGGTTGCTGACATCACTGTCGAAGAAGGAGACACCGACACCGCGCCATATGGTCTTGGGACTTACGCCAGTCGCAGTACCCCGGTAGCTGGAGCTGCTACTTCGATGGCTTCCCGCAAAATTCGCGAAAAGGCGCGAAAGATTGCGGGGCATCTGCTCGAAGTCAGTGAAGAGGACCTCGAATGGGAACCCGGAAAGTTCTACGTCAAAGGTGCACCCAGTAAGTCCAAGA
The DNA here is from genome assembly GCA_041167675.1 of Verrucomicrobiota bacterium. Lineage (GTDB taxonomy): Bacteria > Verrucomicrobiota > Verrucomicrobiia > Chthoniobacterales > JAFAMB01 > DASTDH01. Next base: position 2,848 of record JBEEIB010000228.1, on the reverse strand, counting down.
CCATCCAAGAGGTTGCTTTTGCCGCGTACACAAACCTCCCACCGGGTCTCGAGGCTGGTTTGGAAGCCGTGCACTATTACGATCCACCGAACCTGACATTTCCTTTTGGCACCTACATCTGTGTGATCGATATCGACAAGGGAACCGGTGAAGTAAAAGTTCGGCGCTTCGTGGCCGTTGATGACTGCGGAAACATCATCAACCCGATGATTGTCGAAGGGCAGATTCACGGCGGCCTTACTGAAGGCTTAGCGATAGCGTTTATGCAGGAAATTGCCTATGACGAGAATGGTAACATCCAGGGAGGCACTTTCATGGATTATCTGGTCCCGACTGCTGTCGAGACCCCTAACTGGGAGACGGGCAAGACCTGCACGCCATCGCCGCATCACCCGCTTGGAGCTAAGGGGGTCGGCGAATCTCCAAATGTCGGCTCTCCGGCCGCCTTTGTGAACGCTGTGGTCGATGCTCTTTCTCATTTAGGAGTCAGACACATCGAAATGCCGATCACGCCCTGGAAGGTCTGGCAGATTCTGAAAGCTAACGGAGTGGCGGAATAGCTCCTATGGCAATCAAGATCGAGAAGACTTTTCAGGTTCAAGAGCCGCTAGACAGAGTTTGGAAATTCCTTAGCGACCCGAGGGAGGTGGCCGGTTGTATACCGGGAGCGCAGGTCACCGAGACAGTGGACGATCGCACCTACAAAGGATTGATCAAAGTTCAAGTGGGCCCAAGCGTCACCGACTACCGAGGTGAGGCACGCATTGAACTTCTCGACAATGAGAAGCACGAGATCCAGATGGTGGGCAAGGGCCAGGATGTGCGAGGAAAGGGCAGTGCCTCTATGAAGATGACCGGACAGGCACGAGCGTTGCCGGATGGAAGTACCGAAGTCGTCACGGTCTCTGAAGTCAACGTGGTAGGTCTGCTTGCTCAGCTTGGCGCCCGAATGATTCAGGAGGTCTCGAACAAGATGTTCGAAGAGTTTACCGCGAATCTTCGCGCTCACCTTCAGCAGGAGCGGGTCGCCGGAGCCGAACCGGCTTCCGGAACGGCGGCCCAACCGCAACCAATTAAGGCCGTTCCTCTCGTTCTGTCGGTCGCCGGGGAGAGGGTCGGCCGCTTCTTTCGACGAATTTTTGGCGGCCCGGACACGCGGTAGCCCGCAAATCTCTTAGGATTTGTGAGCGATGCAGGCTGGGCGAGCGAAAAGGAAATCCAAGAGAGTATGTCGCAGACGACGTCACCCAACATTGTTCGAGAAATCGTAGACATAGACGCTTTGGCAGAAGGTTTCGCGCCCCTCGGCTACGTGACGGATCGAGCTTTGGCCACGACCGTTTATTTGCTAGTCCAACTCCGTAAGCCGCTGCTGATCGAAGGCCATGCAGGTGTCGGAAAAACCGAGCTGGCGAAAGCGCTCGCATCGTTTCTGAAGACTGAATTGATCAGACTCCAATGCTACGAAGGGCTGGATGTAAACTCCGCGGTGTATGAATGGAACTATCAGAAGCAGCTACTTGCCATCAAAATCCAAGAGGGAAGCGACAAGACGGTGGAGGAGAAGGAAAAACACGTCTTCGGCTCCGACTTCCTGCTGAAGCGCCCGCTGCTGCAATCGATCTTGAGCGAAGAAGCGCCCGTCTTGCTCGTGGACGAGATTGATCGAGCTGACGAAGGCTTTGAGGCTCTCCTGCTCGAGCTCCTTTCCGAATTCCAGATCAGCATTCCAGAGCTGGGTACAGTGAAGGCAAAACAGATCCCTTACGTCATTCTCACCTCGAACAATAGTCGCGAGTTAAGCGACGCCCTTAAGCGAAGATGTCTCTATCACTGGATTGACTACCCGAGTCTTGAGAAGGAGATGGAAATCGTTCGTACCAGAATTCCAAGCATCAATGCGGATCTCAGCTCGCAGGTGGTTCGGTTTATCCAATCGATCAGGCAACTAAATCTTGCCAAGACTCCAGGTGTGTCAGAAACGCTGGACCTTTCCAACGCGCTTTTATTGCTCGAGAAGGCCAACTTGGACGAAGCCACCGCCGAGGAAACTCTAGGATGCATCTTAAAGTCGGCCGGCGATGTCGAAAAGATTAGGACGGAAGGTATTAGTAAACTCCTTTCGCAGAGTGTTCGGTGAAAATGAGCGCACCCTCATATGTTCCAAAGAAGGCGGAAAACGGCATCCAAATATTGGAAGCCGGACTGGCGAGAGCGATTGTCGAATTCTGCCGTTTTGCGCGAGCTCGCGGCTTGAGCGCGAGCACAAAAGAGATCCTCGCGTGTCTGCAAGCTCTTAGGGTGGTAAACCACCTCCGTTTTGATACTTTCAAATTCGTGCTCAGAACAGTGCTGTTTTCTTCGAAAGAGGAATGGACCCTGTTCGATACGCTGTTTGCAGAGTTCTGGCAGAACGCTGAGCCGAAGCGAGGATCGCATTCCAAGAAATCGGGTAGCAACCAGGCGACGCTCCGCCCGGGTCGCATGGAGGAAAGCAGGTTCCAGACGCTCGCTGGCGATAGCTCCCAGCCCAGCCGACCGACCGAAGATCAAGGTAAAGGCATATCAGGCGCCAGTGCCGCGGAGCGGTTGAGGAAGATCGACTTTGCCCAGGTGCCACAATCCGATCTTGCGGAGCTTGAGCGACTTTCACGTCGACTGCTGCAGCGGCTGAGCTGTCGTATCTCGAGAAGACTCCAGCCCTGGAAGTGGCGCGGGATCGTTGATTTGCGAAAAACCATTCGAATGAACCTTGGTCGCGGCGGTGACCCGATTGAATTGAGTTTCAAGAAACAGAAGCGACACCGCGCCAAGCTGGTAATCCTGTTGGATGTCAGTGACTCGATGA
>JBEEIB010000227.1:0-4401 GCA_041167675.1 Verrucomicrobiota bacterium | reverse complement strand
GTTGCGGACTATTCAAGTGGCGCCAATTTGCACCGGAGGTGATTCTCCTGGCGGTCGGTTGGTATTTGCGCTTCTCGCTTTCCTACCGCGACGTAGAGGAACTCTTGGCCGAGCGGGGCCTGCGCATTGATCACGTCACGGTGTGGCGATGGGTTCAGCGTTACGCCCCGGAAGTCAATCGGCGCCTACGCTCAAGGCTCAAACCGACCAACGACAGTTGGCGGGTCGACGAAACGTACATCCGGGTCAAAGGCAAATGGGTGTACTTGTACCGGGCCGTGGACTCCACTGGGGCAACGATCGACTTCCTTCTCTCGGCCAAAAGCGATGCAGCAGCTGCCGAGAGCCAGCAGAGCAAACCATCCGACGCCGCGAGTTATAAACACCGACAAGCATGCCGCTTACCCGCCCGCGATTGTGCAACTCAAAGACGAGGGTGTTCTGGAGGAGAACTGCCAACACCGACCGGTGCAGTACCTTTGGTAACGTCCTGGAACAGGATCATCGAGCCATCAAGCGCTGGATCCGCGCTAGTCAACATTCAGGTCTTTCTGGGAGCTTGGCGCACAATTGCCGGTTACGAGGCGATTCATATGATCCGCAAAGACCAAGCGTGCTGGAGTGCGGTGGGTGCGAAGCTCGGTCTGCTCCATCTTTTTATTGTTGGTATGTTTGGAATTGAAGCCTAATTCATACGATTATCGCACCCAGCTGCCTTCGATTCCATAGTTGCAACACTACAGATCTGGATGCCGACGCTCCAAAAAGCCACGCCGTCGCCCGCCAATCCTTGGCACCGTGCGCGACGACTATCTGGCTGACCAAACGGTTCTCTCCCACGTCTTCGCGCGTGCATAGGCTGCGGCAAATTCGGCAAACTGGCCGCCCGGATTTTCCCACTCACGCGCCAGCCATTCCATCACAGTTGAAATGTGCAAACCCGCCACTGCTGCAGCTGCCGGAACCGATTGCCCGGCTTCGATCCGTTCAAGGAACCGTGGCACATAGTCCTCAGTGCACTTTGTTCGCCGTCCAACCTTTTTCGCGATCTTGGCTTTCGGAGCGGCTCCATTTTCTGCACCGTTCTTCGCCATGGCTTTCCGCTTGGCTCGCCGCCGCTGAGCAGCTCCATTGCGTAGCCGCCGGCGCTCAACTCAAGCTCCGGTACAGGTACAGAAATCTACTTTCTGCGATTTGCGGGCTTAGCCCCCCTAACAAACGGCGCAGCTCCTTCACCCGAATACTCTTCGCCGAAATCTTCGAAGTACCGCTGGGCTCCGAAGAACGAAAATACTTCGTCTTTCAAAAGCGCTTGGTCTGCGGCTTTGACTTCCGGCGGCATCGGAAACGGCAGCTCGAATTTCTCAGCAATAACGCGCTCAACGTTCGTCTCGATTGCTCTGTACTCCGGCAGCCCGGCCTTCACCGGCCTTGGCAGATCCGCCAAGTAGGCTTCCGACGCATCATGCAGAAGCCCGAACAGCTTCAGGTTCGCTGGCAAGAGGTGCGCAACAGCGATGGAATGCTCTGCGACACTGAAGAAAAAACGACATTGCCCAGCGAATCGGCAGAGCATCGAAAGCCCGTGCGCGATATCCTCGATGCAAATCTGCTCGGGCCGCGGGTCATAAGGATAAAACTTCTTCCCCGTGTACGTGCTCAGATACCTATCTTTTAGATGGCTCATCGCTCATTTAATTCCGCGCGCCGCTTGTCGTATTGGCGCAGCGCCAGCAACGTCGCATCGCCGCCACCTCTGCTGCTCTGCCGGGCTCCACAAAAGCACCTCTGCACCTCTTTGCCACGCACATAGTTGATCGCCACCATGTGATGACACACGGGACATTCTTTCTGCAGTGGTGGCACGTACATCAGGATTCCTTTCGTCGCCGCACTTTGCGGGCAGCACCTGCGACCAGACCGTACCCTACCTGATTCTATACACGTTTGGCTTGGTGCTCGCATCCCGTGCTGTTAAAGAGAGAAAGATTGCCAACCTCACTCGAGATAATATGGACGGTTTAAAAGCTAAGCGTTTTTAATGTCATCTCAAATGCTGCTGTCATCGAGAGCCTCCTTATGAAGCATTCCGAACTGCCCGGCGCCCGCAGCCTCTATCGCCTCACCAATCACGCCCTGGCCCAAATCAGAGAGCTTTGGCAATATGCCGGCGAGGATGAGCTTCCTCCGGACTCTCTCCTCCAGCTTCAAGTTGATGCCTTTAGAATCCTGCACATCGACGTGCCACTCTCGGCCAAGCAGCAGTTCCAGCTCTTTTGCTCAGAACATTTTCCCGGCCTCGCCGATATCCTCGACTGCCTCGCTGTCGATCAGCTCTGGGCTCTCCTCTCTATGCGCGTCCAGCTCGCCGTTTGCGACCAGCCTTATGCCCAAAGCGCCGCCGTCCGCTTTGGTGGCCTCGGTCGCCGTTACGTCCTCGTCGTATTCGACGATCGCCCCGTAGGTCTCCTATCGCACGCCGATGGGTCAGGCCTCTTACCAGAGGCTCGCCCAAAGCTCACCGCCATTTCCTGGGAAGAGATCCGCCTCGCCTTGATGCTGGACATCGGCTCAAATTAGGTAAAGAGCCACACACCTCCGGACATGACTCCGAGACTCACACCGCCAGAGGGTTAACCCTCGATTCTGCTGCCTCAGCCTGAACAACCTGCTGGGCCGCTATTCGTTCGCAATCCCTGAAGCCGCCGTCAGAGGCGAGCTGCGCCCGGTGCATAATCCGGCTGAGCTACTGCTCGTTTCTCATCCGGTATTTGGTTTCGAAATTTTCTTTGAGCGTGATATCCTCACCTTATTCCAACCGGTATGTATTGTCGTTTCCTCGCGTTGGTGGTGGTCTTACCCCTGCTGATAGCAGGATGCAACAAGCCACAAAAACAGGCAGAGATTAACTCGACCCCGGCTCGGGCCACAGACAGTTCGACAGTGCCGGCTACTCCAACACCTGTGGCGTTGACAACTCCAACGCCGGCTCCGGCTATCGAACGCAACGCTCGAGTCATGATACTTTGCTATCACCGTTTCGAGGATAGGCCGCACGACAGCCTTGCGATCTCGCCTGCGGAGTTTAGGGCGCAAATGCAGGCGCTAAAAGATAACGGGATCACGGTCATACCGATGAAAGATTTTTTGGCGTGGCGGCAGTGGGAAAAGAATATTCCGCCTCGGAGCTGCATCATCACTATCGATGACGGTTACGTCTCCGGTTACAGCGTTGCCTGGCCGATCTTGAAGCAGTACGGGTACCCGTGCACCATGTTCATCTACACGAATTATGTGAACGTAGGCGGTAAGTCGATCACCTGGGCGCAACTGGAGGAGATGCGCGATGCCGGTGTCGATATCGAGAGTCTCACTGTCTCTCACCACGATCTTCGGCACGCCCCGAAGGGACAGGATTACAACACCTGGCTGCACAATGAGATCTACACCTCCAAGCGGATCTTGGAAGACAAATTAGGAATTAATGTCACGGGGTTAGCCCTTTCGTATGGAACTTACAACGAAACCGTTCGAAAGGTTGCCTTGGAGGCCGGCTACCAAGCTCTCTTCACTCTGGACGGTCGGCATATGGGCATCGATGCGCCCGCCGATAATCTTGGTTGCTATGCGATTGAGTCAAATAAGCCGGAAATTTTTAAGGCGGCCATGGACTTTAGGCTCGGCCGCGATAACGCTGCAGCAGAATCGATCCCGCTTGCCGCCGCTCCGATGGTGACGCAGCCGATGAGCGGTCAGCACATCAATGATTCGACCCCGACGATTAAAGCGAACCTGGCGACTATGGGTGAAGTCGACGCTAATTCTGTGGAAATGCGTGTGAGCGGAGTCGGGCTTGTTCCAGCTAATTACGAACCGAAGAGCAAAGTTGTGACGTATGCTTTCACTGAAAAACTTTTTCCAAAGACTTACACAGTCGTTCTCTCGGCCAGAGTCAAGGGGCGAAAACTGGAAACCCGCTGGAGCTTCACGGTTGATCGGGAATAACGAAACCCAGACGAAATCGCCTCAACGCTAGGGCACTCCATGTTTTCCAGTAGCCCCCTCTGTAGACGGGCGATCCTGCCTGAGGTCGCTGCCCAGGGCCTCGAGCTCGCTGAGCGGATCACCGGTCTACACCGCATATTGGTTAAATTCCAACAAAGGTACCAAAAGTCTCACAGGCCCGTGATTCTGGCATCGTTGGGCGGCCGAGATCGATGAAGAATTTCCGCTCGAACGCTCTGCACAACTCCAGGCTGTTAAGACGTTTCCTCGAGCTTTTTAATCGGTAGCGCGCGCCAGTAAGCGAGTAATGTGTAAGCGGTGCACCCCGAAAAGCCGTGCCGCATCGGCCGCTGTCTTTGAGTCAAAATTGACTGCACAAACTTAGTGTCCCTCCTG
>JBEEIB010000226.1:0-59357 GCA_041167675.1 Verrucomicrobiota bacterium | reverse complement strand
GAACTTATCTCACCAGTCTCCATGCTCTTCAGGCTGACTGCCCCCATTTCTCCGGCTGCATCAGTTTTGTATTCGGTAATAACCGTGTTCCAGATCGGCTTGATCTTCGGATTCTGTAGCGCTCTATCTACCATGATCGGAGTAGCTCGAAGCGTCGCCCGGCGGTGGATCAAGTAAACGACTGAAGCGAATTTAGTTAGAAAGACGGCTTCCTCACAGGCAGTATCACCGCCCCCAACGACACAAACCGGGACGTTGCGATAGAAAGCTCCATCGCAGGTGGCACAGGAAGTCAACCCATGTCCTTTAAGCTTCTTCTCGTTTTCCAAGCCCAACCATTTGGCGGAAGCGCCGCTAGCGACAATAACGCTTCTCGTTTCGATCCATTCTCCGTCGATCTTCACTCGATGATACCGTTTGGCGGGTTCAAATTCTTCAAGTTCGGCGTAGCGGAACCGGGCCCCGAATTTTTCCGCCTGTTTATGCATGTTCATGATCAGCTGCGGTCCGTCGACACCATCCGGGAATCCGGGGAAATTCTCGACGAGCGTGGTCGTGGTCAATTGACCGCCAGGTTCTCGTCCTTCGAGGACGAGGGGAGTCAGGTTGGCTCGCGCGGCATAAATCGCGGCTGTCAATCCAGCGCACCCTGTACCAACAATCACTACTGTTTCCATCGGCGGGGTTACGTTCCATGAAATTTGGCCAGACGCAAAGTGTAAGCAAAGGCGTGTCCGTACCGGACTTGCGCTGCCGGTTCTCCTTTCCTAGGATTTGTCGATGTTTACTGGAATTGTGGAGGCCACCGGAAAGCTGGATGCGCTGAAGGAAACCGACTCGGGTGGATTCCGGTTAGAGATTGAGGCGCCTTTCTCCAGGGAACTCGCTCCGGGCGCCAGTCTGGCAGTGAATGGCTGTTGTCTGACCGTAACGGAGGTCGACCAATCGAGGCTACGGTTCGACGTACTGGGCGAGACCCTACACCGCACCAATTTGGGCAATGTTCGCCCAGGCGACCTCATGAACTTGGAGCGACCCATGTCGGCAAACGGGCGATTCGACGGGCATTTGGTTCAGGGTCATATCGACACGACAGCCGCTGTCCTCACCGTGGAAGAGCAGAGGTCCGATCACCGGATCGAAATCGAGCTTCCCTCCAGCTTTCAGCAGTACGTCGTATTTAAGGGCTCCGTAGCTGTCGATGGTATTAGTCTCACTGTTGCTGAACTTCGCCCGGCAAGCTTTGTACTTTGGATTATTCCGCACACCTGGGAAGTGACGAACCTGCATCGGCTCGCTCCTGGCGCCCGCGTAAACCTGGAATTTGACCTGATAGCAAAGTACGTCGAACGGATGTTGTCCGCCCGCAACGCTTCCTTCGTGACGGATGCGGGCGGGCGCTCATCGAAGTTCCGGGAATGAATTAGACGCCTGGACGATTGCGGATTCGGAATGCGAGTATCGCCTTGGTTCCGTGGGCATTCCATGCAGTTGTATCGGTCGAAAACGATATAGTCGCGATTGTGCCAGAAGGGAGGTAGTACAAAGATGCCGACTCAGGCTCAAAGTGGCGTGCAATGTAGTCCGCCAGCCGAACCATAGGCCGGGTTTACTCATCTCGGCTACGCCTCTTCCACTCGCAAATTTCTTCGGTTTTGTTTAACCGTCGCGCGTCGCTCTTTGGTTTCGCGTAGCCTGCGTTTTAATGCGGCCGGTCGCGGCGAATGTTGTCTCCGAAGCTTCTCCTTGGCAGCCCTTCGTTGCGCTCGTTGATTGGCAACGCTTTGTTCCAGAAGCGCTACTAAACGCAGCGCCGCAATCCTTCGATTCTGGTATTGGGAACGTGACTCGCGCGCTGTAATGCTTGCTCCGGTCGGAAGGTGGCGAAGTGTCACCGCCGTCGAAACCTTATTCACATTCTGGCCGCCGGGACCGGCCGACCGGGCAAAAGATTCCTCAAACTGTGATTCGTCAAGACCGAGTGCTCGTATCCGGTCAAACAGTCCAGGTAGCGCGACTAACATCGAGTAATATATGCAGAGCTGACCTCATACAACGACGCAAAGACATAAAAGCAGAATCCCGAGTCTAGAATTTGGAATTTAGAAGTTCGCGACCGGTTTGCTGAGCTGGTTTCTCCAATTCCACTCGGTTTTCAGGACTACGCCCTTTTATTGGAACGGGAAGGGCGTCAGAGTAGCGGATTATCGACATGATCCCTCGATTGTCCACACTGTTTCCTGGCGATTTAATTTCTGCTATTTGTCATCTGCGCTTTCTCCAGGGTTGACGGCATTCTCGGCTAGACCTATGTACGCACGAGTTGCCTCCCCCGGCACTTCTTTCGCACATGAATATTCACGAATACCAGGCGAAACAGCTTTTCGCACGTTTTGGCATTGCCACCCCACCCGGAGCGCCCGCCGAGACTCCCGAGGAAGCAGAAAAGGTGGCACGCGATCTCAAGACCTCCCATTTAGTGGTTAAAGCGCAGATTCATGCCGGCGGCCGCGGCAAGGGAGTATTTAGGCATGGATTCAAGGGCGGAGTCCATCTCTGTTCGTCGCCGGCCGAAGCGGCGGAACTGGCGCGGAATATGTTGGGTTATACGCTCATCACGCACCAGACCGGTCCAGACGGGCGGGTTGTTCACAAAGTGATGGTTGCCGAATCGGTGGAAATCCAGCGAGAAGCCTATTTGGCGATCCTGATCGATCGGGCGACGAGCGCTCCGGTAGTGGTCGCGAGCACCGAAGGTGGTATCGATATTGAAACGACGGCCGAAGAGCATCCCGAGAGAATCATCCGTGAAAAGGTGCATCCATTGCTGGGCCTGCAACCCTTCCAATGCCTGAAACTGGCCCGGCAGCTCGGTTTCACCGGGGACCAACTCAAGGCCGCATCGAAGCTATTCGGTAACCTTTATAGGCTCTTCATCTCGCTTGACTGTTCAATGGTAGAGGTCAATCCATTGGCTTTGACCAAGGGCGGCGAGGTAGTTGCCCTCGATGCAAAGTTCAACTTCGACGATAACGGATTGTACCGGCATCCGGAGATTATCGAGATGCGAGACATCGCGGAAGAAGATCCGCGCGAGGTTGAGGCCTCAAAGTTTAATCTTAATTACATTGGGTTGGAGGGTAATATTGCCTGTTTGGTTAACGGCGCGGGGTTGGCGATGGCTACGATGGATATCATTAAGTACGCGGGAGGAGAACCAGCCAACTTTCTGGACGTAGGCGGCGGAGCCAGTGAATCGCAGGTGACCGAGGCGTTCAAGATCCTGGTTTCCGACAAGAACGTGCGAGCGATCCTGGTCAATATCTTCGGCGGGATCATGAAATGTGACATCATCGCCCAGGGAATCATCAATGCGGTCAAGGCAGTTTCGTTGCCGGTACCGCTCGTGGTGCGATTGGAAGGTACCAACGTCGAACAGGGCAAAAAGCTGCTGCAGGAATCTAAGCTGCCGATCCGTGCCGCGGGCAACCTGGCGGAAGCGGCACAGTTGGTGGTGGCAGCGGCAAAGGGGTATTGATGAAAATATCCGAAATTGCCTTTGTTGCTTATCCGGTGATCGACATTGAGCGGTCGCGCGGGTTTTACGAAGGAGTTTTGGGTCTGCAACCGAGTCGCGAATTCACGGGTGAATCGTACGCGTGGATCGAGTACGACCTGGGAGCCAACACTTTTGCCGTAGCCATGATGCCGCCCGGACAATGGAATCCGTCAGCGGACGGACCAAGTGTTGGACTCGAAGTAGAAGAGTTCGATTCTGCCATCGCTGAGCTCAAAGCCAGAAGTATTCCCTTTGATGTCGAAGCGATGGAAACTCCGGTTTGCCGGATGGCGGTGATCGCCGATCCCGATGGCAACAAGATCACAATCCATAAACGACATCCACAGGTGCACTAACATTTCCCATGTCTATTCTGGTCAATAAAAATACGCGCCTCCTGGTTCAAGGCATAACCGGCAGTTCTGGCGCATTCCATGCACGCGGATGCCTAGACTACGGCACGCATGTCGTGGCAGGAGTCACGCCAGGAAAAGGGGGGCAGTTGTTCGACGGTAAGATTCCAATCTTCGACACAGTCACCGAGGCGCGAAAACAGACCGGATGCAACGCAACCATGATCTTCGTCCCTGCGCCGTTCGCGGCCGATGCGATCCTGGAGGCGGCCGATGCCGGCGTTGAGCTGATTGTTTGTATCACGGAAGGAATCCCGGTCATCGACATGATGCGAGTAAAGGCAGTGCTAGCGGAAAGTCCCAGTCGACTTATCGGTCCGAATTGCCCTGGAATTATCACCCCAGGCGAATGCAAGATCGGCATCATGCCGGGATATATTCACAAACGAGGAAGTGTCGGCGTCATTTCTCGTTCAGGTACACTGACCTACGAAGCGGTCTGGCAACTAACCCAGCGAGGCTACGGGCAATCGACCTGCATCGGAGTCGGCGGCGACCCGATCAACGGGACTTCTCATCTGGACGCGGTGAAAATGTTCGCCGAAGATCCTGAGACAGAATCGTTGATCCTGATTGGAGAGATCGGTGGCACAGCGGAAGAAGAGGCGGCGGCTTGGATCAAGACACATTTGAAAAAGCCGGCCTGCGCTTTCGTCGCTGGCGTCACGGCTCCGCCCGGGCGGCGTATGGGTCATGCTGGTGCGATTGTTGCGGGTGGAAAAGGTACCGCAGCGGGAAAGATTGAAGCGTTACGCGCGGCCGGCATTGCCATTGCAGATACTCCGGCGACAATCGGTGAGACACTGATTAAGATAGCCAAAGGGTAATTTATGTCTGATTTTGCAAAAGGCTTGGAAGGGGTAATCGCGAACGAGACTCGATTGGGAGATGTACGCGGCCAAGAAGGCCAACTTATCTATTGTGGCTTCGATATTAATGAGTTGGCCGGGAAAGCGTCTTTTGAGGAAGTCGTTTTTCTCCTCTGGAACGATCGGCTTCCGAATCGGACAGAATTGGCTGAGCTGAAACAGGCATTAGCTGCGGAAAGAAAACTTCCGGACCAAATAATCCAATTCCTTTGGACCACGCCGAAGACGGCATTACCGATCGACGTGCTGCGGACCGCAGTATCGATGCTCGGCCTACACGATCCCTCCGTGGTTTTGGACGATACGTTGGACGCGAATCGGCGCCGGGCCATCAGTGTGGTCGCCAAGGTTGGGGTGATCATCGCTTATTTTCACCGGGCCAGGAACGGCCTTAATCTTCCCGAAGTCCGTTCCGACTTAGGCGAGGCCGCTCATTTTCTTTACCTACTGGATGGCCAGGATCCATCCCCGAAAAAAGTCGAAACACTAGATTTGGCCTATGTCCTCCATGCCGAGCATGGAATGAACGCTTCGACTTTCAGCGCACGGGTAACAATTTCGACGCTGACCGACATGTATTCAGCCGTAACCGCGGCGATTGCGACCCTGAAAGGCCCGCTTCACGGCGGGGCGAACGAAGGGGTGATCCACATGCTGCAACAAATCGGTTCGGTCGATAAGGTCGATGCTTACGTGGAAAAGATGCTGGCCGAAAAGAAAAAGATCATGGGCATCGGCCATCGGGTCTACAAAGTCTTGGACCCGCGTGCGCCGCATCTTCGCCGCGTCGGAGTCGAATTGAGCCGGGAGCTGGGTGAACCGAAGTGGATTGAAATGTCCGAGCGAATTGCCGCATTGATGAAAGAGAAACGCGGCCTTTACGCAAACGTCGATTTCTACTCTGCCACCGTCTATTACTCGCTTGGGATGCCGACTGACCTCTTTACCCCGATTTTTGCGATCTCGCGCGCGGCTGGTTGGACCGCGCATATCCTCGAACAACTAGCCGACAACCGACTGTACCGGCCGCTGAGCAAGTACGTCGGTGAGCCGGTCGGCAGAAAGTTTGTACCGATCGATCAGCGGTAGAGATGGTCTTTACCTCGGTTCGGCCAGTCTCGTCGGCCTCAATGCCGCGAACGGCCGCATTTATGTACCGAGGGAAGATAGTACCAAAGTGCTATAGCAGCTTTTTCGCCTTGTGCTATCGCACTTACGCTCGGGGAGCATTTCTCCGTGGCCTCGTTTTTGCTGGTCGCAGGACGTGGCCGATGTTTAAAAAGGGTCAGAAAAAGATCTCATTGGTAGTCGGCCGTAGTGAACTCGATAGAACCTATTAACCTAAGACCGGCGGGAAGCTGTCAGTTGACGACGAGCCAAATCGGCAGGGATTCAACGAAGCCGAACAGAAAAGAAACTCGAAGGGAAACGAACTAGCTCTCCGACCGTTTTGCTTTGTAACCAGATTCAATTTGCGGCAACTCTGAACCATGCGAAAACGCAAGGCTCTGATCACCGGGATCTCAGGCCAGGATGGAGCATACTTGGCCGAGTTGCTCTTGAGAGAAGGCTACCTTGTCATCGGAACTTCTCGCGATGCGCAAATCACTTCCTTCCGAAATCTTCGGAGACTAGGGATCGAGAAAAAAGTTGGGCTTGAATCGGTTGCGCTCAACGATTTTCGCAGCGTCTTACAGGTGCTGACGAAAGTGGAACCAGATGAGATTTATCATCTTGCTGGTCAATCTTCCGTAGCGCTTTCTTTCGAGCAGCCGGTCGAGACGCAGGAAAGTATCGCCGGGGCAGCGCTCAATTTGCTCGAGGCTGCGCGATTCGTGAAACGACCGGTCCGTATTTATAACGCGAGCTCCGGCGAGTGCTTTGGCGAGCTCTCGGGAATGCCCGCTACCGAATCCACGCCTTTTCAGCCCAGAAGTCCCTATGGAGTCGCCAAAGCGGCCGCTTTCTGGCTAGTCGCCAACTATCGCGAGGCATACGGCCTCTTTGCTTGTTCCGGCATCTTGTTCAATCATGAGTCTCCTTTGCGTCCCGAACGATTTGTGACCAAAAAGATTGCGAACTCCGTTGCCAGAATCCTGCGTGGCGAGCAAACCAAGCTGACACTTGGTAACTTGGATATTTGGAGGGATTGGGGCTGGTCTCCGGAATACGTACAAGCAATGCATGCGATACTGGCTTCGGATCGGCCTGAGGATTTCGTGATTGCGACCGGAGAAAGTCGTCAGCTCAGAGATTTCGCCAAAGCGGCTTTCTCGTACGCTGGATTGGATTGGCAAAATCACGTGGAGATCGACCAGAGTTTGTTTCGTCCAAGCGAGATCCTGTTTAGTAAAGGTGATCCGATCCGAGCACAGAAAATCTTAGGCTGGCAGCCGCGAAGCCGAATGAAAGAAGTTGCTCAGATGCTTGTTCAGGCATCCGTAGAAGAGTTCGAAAGCAGATCGAACCGCTAGGGGAAGAGAAATCGGGAGGTCCAATTCAGCTCGATTGCTGCCCCGTACGCTTTTGCTCCTTGAGCATCCGCAACAAGAATTCGTGTAGGTATCATCGCCCACAGTTGTGCTTAGTTAGGCAAGGCTGGACGATCGTTGGCTGGAATCGGCGTTTCGTTTGCTAATGGAACCCAGGCGACTTTGGCGGCGCTACTTGGTGAACAATAGGTTGTTTGTTTTCTACACGGTGTTGGAGATTTCGAAGGAGATCTTGAGGTTGCTCAGAAATTTACGCACGGACAACCTTGGATGTCGGCAGAGAGTCGTTTGCGGCTCCCTCCGACGTACTGCGCTGTGCTATTGGTTCCCCGGCAGGCGCACCTCAACGTCGTGCTCTTGGCCGTCGTCCACTAGCGGAATCGTCAAATCGGTTAGTTCCCTCCCATCGAGAGTTGCCCGAACGGAATCAGGCGAATGATCGGACGGTCTGGACATGTTGATATGATAAGGCGTCTGCCGAAAGCGATAATGAATTTTGCAGGTAGTCCAGCTCTTTGGGAGGCGCGGTGTGAGACGCAAACGATTCCCTTCCCGGTTCAAGCCTAGCAGCGTCTCGATCAGGAGCCGATACATCCAGCCGGCCGAACCGGTATACCAGGTCCAGCCGCCCCGGCCGGTATGCGGCGCGACGGCATAAACGTCGGCCGCGATGACATAGGGCTCGACCTTGTAAACGGAAGCGGCCGCAGGTGTGGGTGCGTGATTGATCGGATTGAGTAATCCAACCAGTTCCCAGGCGCGTTCGTGGTCGCCGAGCAGCGCGAACGCCATGACGGTCCAAATCGCAGCATGCGTATATTGGCCACCATTCTCTCGGACCCCCGGGACATAGCCTTTGATGTAGCCAGGATGAAGGTCCGATTTGTCAAAAGGCGGATCGAACAGCTGAATCAGCCCTTTTTCTCGGCGAACTAAGCGCTGGTCTACCGCCTGCATGGCCTGACGAGCGCGTTGCCGATCGCCGGCGCCGCTGATAACCGACCAGCTTTGTGGCAAAGAATCAATTTGGCATTCCAAGTTGATATGAGAACCGAGCGGTTCGCCGTTATCGAAGTACGCGCGCCGATACCATTCGCCGTCCCAGCCTTGCTCCTCAATGTTTGCTTGCAGTTGCTTTGCTTGAGATAGGCAACGGTCGGCAAAGGAGATGTCGTTGCGGCTGCGAGCCAGCTCGGCGAATCGCGTGAGCACGTCGTAGAGGAAGAAGGCCAGCCAGACACTTTCACCCTTTCCTTCTTTTCCGACGAGATTCATTCCGTCGTTCCAGTCGCAGCTCCCGATCAACGGCAGACCATGTACACCGAATTTCAAGCCATTTTCGATAGAGCGCACACAATGCTCATAGAGTGTACCTGATTGTTCGGAGCGCTTTGGCAAATCATAATAAGATTCTTCCTCTGGTTTGAGGGGCCGGCCTTCTAAAAACGGAACCCTTTCGTCAAGAACAGCGGTATCGCCAACCGCCGAGACGTAGCGACAGGTGACATATGGGAGCCACAAATAGTCGTCGGAGGTATGCGTGCGCACTCCGCGTCCAGCCGGAGGATGCCACCAATGCAAGACATCGCCCTCGCGGAATTGATGCGCTGCCGAGCGCAGAAGATGCTCTCGCGTAAGGGCCGGTTCGGCATGCACCAGCGCCATCACATCTTGTAATTGGTCGCGAAACCCGAATGCGCCACCGGACTGATAAAAACCGGTTCGACCCCAGAGCCGACAGCTCAACGTCTGGTAGAACAGCCAACCGTTGGCAATCAGGTTTACCGATGGATCGGGAGTTTCAACCTGAACTGTGCCAAGCGTTTGCTTCCAATATTGCCGAACGGCCTCAAGCGCTGTCTGGCTAGCCTGTGCCCCCCGAAAGCGCTCAATCAGATCTTGCACCTCCGCTAGGCCGCGGCCAGCGCCCAGACGAAAACAGGTTTCTCGTTCCTGGCCGTCCGGCAGATCAAGAGTGATTTGCATCGCTCCACACGGATCCAAACCGGCTCCAGTTTTGCCGGAGAGATGTTCTCGCTTCAGCGCTGCCGGGCACGACGGGTCACCGTTTCGGACAAGAAATTCGTTCCGATCTCCGGTTAAGGTTCGCATCGAAGCATCGACGTCAACGAATGCGATCCATTCGGAAAATTCGGCGCTATAAGGGTTACGTGCCAGTAACGCTCCACTGTTAGCTTCCACTTCGGTTTGCAAGTGAAGTAAACCATTTTGGCGCAGATCACCAAACACCCATTCCCAGTACCCAGTTACGGATATTCGTCGTGCACGACCGGAAACATTGCGCAATGTTAGCGCTGCGAACTTTACCGGTACATCAATAGCAACATAAACTGTCAGTTCCGAAATAATGCCATTTTCGGTATGCTCAAATACGGAATAGCCAAAACCATGCCGAATCACGTAAGGGGTCGCGCCGCGTGCCGGCCCAGGGGTCGGTGACCAGACATCTCCGCTTTGCTCGTCCCTGAGGTAAAACGCTTCTCCGGTGGCATCTGTTACTGGATCATTGTTCCAAGGTGTTAGCCGAAGCTCGTGAGAATTCTGCGACCAAGTATACGCGCCCCCACTCTCAGATATGACGGTTCCAAAGTTCGGATTGGCAATCACATTCACCCAAGGGGCGGGTGTCGTTTGCTCCGATTCCAATGTTATCACGTACTCGCATCCGTCGGGGGTGAAGCCGCCAAGCCCGTTCTGAAAAACCAGCTCGCGCGGTGCGAACTGGGTGGACTCGCTAGGGAAGGTGGGCTGCGTCGGTCTCAGCTCTGCGATCGAGGTGTCACTCTCCGGCCGATTCAATTGTTCTGCCAACGTTCCGTCTCGATCGGTCAGGACGATGCGGGCCGCCGCTGCCAGCAGCGTCTGATCTTCTTCCGGGATTTGCGCCCGGTCTCGAACAAAAATTCCCGCCGGCTTGTCCAGTATTCCAGGTTCGCGTCCAAGTGCGATCAGGCCAATGATTTCGTTGTAGAGGAACTGGCGCGATTCCGAAACGTCCTCGATCAAGATGAGCAGATCCACTGCCAGCGCTTTGCTTCGCCAGTATGAGTGCGCCTGAATCAGTTGCTTTACGATCTCTATTTTGTTCGCATCCCTGATCCGCAGCCGAACGATCGGGAGGTTTCCGGAGATGCCGTAGCTCCAGAGTCCGTTCTGTCCTCGCCGGTTCTGAAGCAGTACGTTGGAATCCGCTCGTCGAGCTGGATCGACGTAAATCAGAGCGCCGGCCAGTTGTGCATAAATTTCGGCCTCTGCTTCGGTAATGCCGAGCTGGTGCAAAGTAGCCTCACTGCGGCTTCTGGCGAGATCGAATGACCGGTCTACCGCACTGGGTTTCTGGTATTTTTCGATAAGAGCCGACGCGGCGTCGCGACTCTCCGTTGCACCAAGAACAAAAGCGACACGGAGGGTTTCATTGGGAGCGAGAGTGAACGTTCCTCGAAGCGAGGCGATCGGGTCCAAGACGGAACCGACCGTATTGGAAAGCGGGGAAATGTTCCGCATTGCGGCCGGATCGGCCGCGGATCGGCCGCGTCCAACAAACCTGGCGCGATCCGTTTCGCAGGAGATCTGGCCACTTTCTTCGCTCACCATCAAATGCAAGAGCCACGGCCGTTCTTCTGTTTCGGAGCGAGGGCGTCGGGTGCAGAGGATGGCGCTGCGTTCCCGCAGGAACTCAGTTTGCACAAAGAGGTTGCTGAAAACCGGATGGGCCAGATCCGCCCAAGGAATTGCGAGCACAACCTCAGCGTAACTTGTCAGCTCGAGCGAGCGATGCGTGCCGGAATGATTCGTTAGAGAAACCCGTCGTACTTCCACGTCGTCTTCCGGAGACACACAGATTTCCGTGTGGATTTCCAGGTCGCCTCGGCGTTGGCGAAACTCAGCCTTGGCCTCCGAAAAGGTCACTTGATAAGCTTCAGCCGAACGCAAAGCCGGCTGATAAGCAGCGGACCAGAATTCTCCGGACGCGATATCGCGCACATAGATGAAAGCTCCCCAGCAATCGCGCGTGGCATCTTCACGCCAACGCGTGACTGCCAGATCACGCCAGCGGCTGTATCCGCCGCCCGCACTACTGATGGTAAGGTGATAACGGCCATTGGAGAAAAGCTGAACTTGCGGTGCTGTCAAAGCGGGACTGTCGAAGACGCGCATTTCTTCAGATCTAATCCGATTAGCCCCCGTGCAAGCCCTTTCCTAGCGATCAAGTCACCAAACACGCAGCCCGCCTAGTCCCTAGAGGGAGGAGGGTGTCTGCCAAAACACAACGACATCGAAGGCTTCGGCGGACACGTCGGCGGTCCGAGACGGACACGCCCTACCGCCGCTCGCACGAGCACTCTACCCGCTGTCGTCGTTGCCCTCGAGCGGGGGTTGGAAGCCATTGTAACACAATTGGTAGGAATCAGTGATCAACACCAACTGCCGGCAGAAGTTGAGGAGGCGGTGCGTCGAGCGAAAGTCAAATTACAAAGGCCGAACGCGAGTGGTGAACAGCCTCTCGTGCACGGTTTTCCGGGGCTCAGGGTAAAGTCGCTTTAATGCTGGCGCCGTCCACCAGAAGCTCTTTGCTTAGCGCCCGAGATAAAGCTTCGTCTCGTAGAAAAACCGGATGGACCCGTTCATAGCGAACTGATCGAAGAGGGCGTTGCATGCTTCGATCAACTCTTTGTGGCCCGGCTCTCCGGCGAGCGGTACATACGAGGAAGAAACAAGCCGTCCCAGGAATTCGTCTCGCGTCAGAAATTGATGGTTTGGAAACGTAAATAGCTCGAACGAACTGTTCGCGAAAAATTCCGTGATATCCTCCGGAGAAACTCTGCGGTGCGAGCAATTAGGATATTCGGGAACGAATCTGGTGAGCAGTTCATCGTATTGCTCCATCAATGGATCTCGCCGAACCCGATCGTTCCAAATCAGTGCGATGAGACCTTTTGGACGAAGGATCCGATCGAATTCGGTTCGACATTTCGCTCGATCGAACCAATGAAAAGACTGAGCGCAGATGACCGCGTCCGCCGAAAATGAAGGCAACGTCGTGTTTTCCGCGGTGCCATCGACGCTTTGAAACGCTTGGTGCTCGGATAGCCGGGCGTCGGCCGCTTCGCGCATCGGTTTATTTGGTTCGACGGCCATAACTTGGTAACCGAATTGGAGGAGTTGGCCGGAAAGAATCCCGGTTCCTGATCCGATGTCAGCGACGGTAGCCGGCGGCCGCGTCTTGCTTACCAGGAAATCCAGCAGCGCATTTGGATAGCGCGGGCGATATCGGTCATACTGTTCTACCCGATCACTGAAACGCTCGGTGGAAGATTTCATCAAACCACGAATGCACGCGTTTGGATCCGAATGAAACCACGAATGGACGCGAATGAACACGAATGGATCCGCCAGGATTGGTAGCGGCGACTGTCCCGCTAGGCATTTGATTAAGAAGCCATCCATGGTCGGAGCGGAGCTGCCGACTCTGCAAATGTCCGCAAAAACGCAGTCGCCATCGGTACGTTATGCCTATCGGTGTGGCGTAATGTCCGTTCGCAATCACCGAGTCTGCCGCGACCGGCGTTGTCGGCGATGACGGCGTTCTCGACGTTATTCCTGAAGGGCCGGTAGACAACCGCCCGGATCACGAATCTATTCGCAAACTATGTGGCGTCTGGTTCTGTTCATCATCGGCTTTGCTCTAAGCAGCGCAAGAGCGGGCCAAGTTATTGCGGATCCTATCGCCGACTACTTGTCGATGAATGTGCCTGATCGCGTCGAGAACACCGGTCGATTATTGATCCTTAAACGGGTGGAAGTGGACATAGACGGAAACGGAAAGCCGATTGTTTTTGTCGGAACCTGGTATCGGAAATCGGGGCCGAACACTTGGCTCTGGATCGCTTACGCTCCAGCGGAAGGAGGTTACCAGCGAATCACTGATTCTGACGTTCTCATTGATTTCGCAGGGATTTATGTCGGCCCAATTCCAGCCCTGCACCGGAACGGTTTAGTCCAGGCGTATAGCCTCGAATTAGACAATCAGGACCGCGATCAATCGAATATGATCAGCGATCTGGAATACTATTTCGTGGACAGTGGCAAGTTTGTTCAGCAAGGGGCCGGTGCCCTTGATCGCGATGATCCGGATCAGAAAGCGACTTTCGACTTTTTTTTCGGGTCCAAGCGAACTGTCTCTGTCTCCCCGAAGATTATTTCTTACTCAGTCGGTGAGTTAGCTCAGCGCGGGTATCATCTGCCAAGTTGGGCGAAAGGGGAGTAAACAGTTGCAAAATGCGAATCGCGACTGAGAAATCCGAAATTGATTCTCGAAATATTTGCTTTTGCAGCCGCCGATTCCGTTTTACCTTCTAGCTGTAGGGAGAACTATATATGAAGAAACTGTTATCTGCCTTGGTCCTTCTTGGTCTAAGCGCAGGCGGGGCTTTTGCCCAGGAGTTTACGAATGTCCCCAAAGCGGCGCCGCAAGCGATCCCTCCTCGTCCGGCTATTGAAGAAGGCTCCAATTCAAGCATTCTTCACAAGGTCTTTACGGCGCCCCGTAAATACCAACTGGTCAACCCGGGAGCGCCCGCGAGCTACGGTAGCGGTCAGCAGGTGGTATCAGCTGATTCGCGACTTACGAGCGGGAGACCCGCAGTAGACCCGCGAGATACGAGCGGAAAACCGGTGTTATATTGGAGGGTGCTCTCGATCCCGTTCTAATTGGAACTCACAGAAAGGTTTTTGAAAGAAAGGCCGGATTGTTCCGGCCTTTTTTGTTGTCCGAGTGAAATCGTTTCACGAATCGGGTGAGTTTTTACGTCGAAGCAGAATATCTGAGCTCTCGCTATGAACACTCCCACGGTCAGCGTGTTTTGCCCGACATTCCTTAAACCGGAAATGTGGCACGTCTACCGACAGGTCGTCGGTCCGACTGGCGTGAGAATAGCAGTTCACGCATTTAAGCGAGAAAGCGCCGACCGCTTTCCTTACCCAAACCTGATTCTCATTCCGAAATCGCCGTTCCGTTGGGTGCGACGAATTTGGCATGTTCAGATATGCCGCAGCCCACAATTAGCGCTTCCCAGTGAGTGTCGAGGATTGTTGCATTCGCTGATCAAGCAAAAGTCTGACCTCGTACATATTTATTTCGGGAACAACGGGATCTTTTGGTTGCCATTTATCAGAAGGAGCCCAGTGCCGGTCATCGTCTCCTTTCATGGTGCTGATGTCCAGGTAGGCCTGAATTCGCCGGTTGCTGGACTTCGATTGCGGGAGCTTTTTCAGCGCGCCGCGTTGGTGTTGGCGCGATCCGAATCTTTGGCTGAGGTCATCAAAGAAAAGGGCTGTTCCCCGGATAAAGTGGAGGTGCATCGGACCGGGATTCCGCTCGAGCTCTATTCGTTCCAACATCGATCAGCACCGCCAGGGGGCGCCTGGCGGCTCGTGCAGGCTTGTCGATTGGTGGAGAAGAAGGGCCTGGCCGTGACGCTCCGAGCCTTTGCGAAGTTTCAAGAACAGTTTCCGGCTGCAACGCTCATCATTGCAGGAGATGGACCGCTTCGGCACCAACTCGAGGCGCAATCTAGTCAGCTGGGGATAGCGCCAAAAGTGAACTTTACCGGGTTTCTTGATGCACCGGCGTTAGCACAACTTTTTTTCTCGAGCGACATATTCGTGCATCCGAGTGAGCTCACGAGCGAAGGGAACCGGGAAGGGGTACCGAATAGCTTATTGGAAGCGATGGCCACCGGTTTGCCTTCGGTAGCGACTCGGCACGGTGGAATCCCCGAGGCGATGACCGACCGGGTCAACGGGCTTTTGGTGGACGAGGCAGATCCCGAGGCATTGTTTCGTGCCTTGAAGGAACTCACCCGCGATAATCAATTACGTCGCTCGATCGCCGAAAAGGGTGCCGAAGTCGTTGCCAGCAAATTCAACCATGCCCAGCAAATTAAGAAGCTGGAAAATATTTACCTGCGCGTGATCGAAGCCGCAGCACGCTGACAAATAGCAAATAATAGATCGGCAACCGCTCTTTGCCTTTGAGCGCCGCAAATGCCAATCTACTATCGCCGGGTCCCTTCGGGGATAGTCTTAGTTCCCTGGCCCGCCTACTTCCAGTCGATCCCGATCGGCAGAAGGGCGTATATTCCTTGTGGATCATTGAGATGGGTCAGCGTGTGTAGTTCGGCTTCAAGCGCTTTGAGTTCCCGGTTGATGGGATCGAGTTTCGAAACCGGAGGACGTTCAGTGCCTTTGAAGAGCTCTTTCAATTTTTCGTTCAGATCCTTCTTTGCCGGATATTCGGTAATCTTTGGATTATCACCGAGGTTGGCCGAGGTGCCGGCGTAGGAAATCGCTGCCTGGAGTCCACCAATCTCATCGACCAGATGCAGTTTGATCGCTTGGCTGCCCGACCAAACCCGTCCTTGTGCGATCTCCTTCACCCCATCGACCGGTATGTGACGCGCATCGGATACATGCTTTAAGAAATCGTCGTAAATGTGATCGATCGTTCGCTGGAGCACAGCCAGCTCAGCATCTGTTTTCGGCCGCGAAATAGTGAAAAGATCGGAATAGGGCGACGTTTCAATCGGGTTCCAGAAAACACCATTTTCGTTAGCCAGCTTTTGCACATTGGGGAACAAGCCAAATACGCCGATGCTGCCGGTGATCGTTCCCGGTTCAGCGAAGACGCGGTTCGCCGCGGTCGAGATCCAGTAACCTCCGGATGCGGCTACGGTTCCCATCGAAACAACAACCGGCTTCGCCTTTTGCGTCGACTCCAATTCGCTACGGATGACCTCGGAAGCCAAAGCGCTGCCACCGGGACTGTTTACCCGCAAAACAATGCCCTTAATATCCGGATCGAATCTGAATTTGCGAATGGCCCGAGCCAGTTTGTCGCCACCGACCGTGCTTGAATCTCCCTCGCCGTCCACGATTTCACCTTCGGCATAAACGATGCCGACCTTGGATCCCTTTTCCGGAGCTCGAGGCCGACCATCGAAAGCTGCCAGGTAATTGGCTACTGTGATCTGACGGAACGTGTTGTTTTTACTATCTTCCGCGTATTTTTGCTTCAGTTCGTCCATCACAGCGGTGAGAGGTTCCAGATTAGTCACGAGCTTTTGTTCGAGGGCGGTTTCAGCATCGATGAGGCCCTTTTGTGCAATCAGCTCTTGTACGGTGCCCGGTTTAATCCCTCGAGCTTGTTCGATTCCAGTAGTGATTTCTGTCCAGAAATCGGACAGTAATGCTTGCACCTGCTCGGTATTCTCTGGGCTGCTATTATCCAGCAGAAACGGCTCGACCGCCGACTTATACTTTCCCTGTTTGGAGACTTGGACCCCAATTCCGAATTTCTTAAGCAAGGAAGCGAACCGAAGTTGTTCAGAAACCAGGCCGCTCACTGCCATGCCTTCCTCGCGATCGAGATAAATTTTGTCGGCTACCGAAGCAACGTAATAGGTCCGAGTAAACGGCACGACCAAGTGAGCATATACGGGTTTCTTCGATTGCTTAAAGCGAAGGAGCGCTTCGCGAATTTCGCGGAGCGCTGCTAACCCGGACGAATAGCTGCCTGGCGATACATTCCCGGTTAAGAAAATCGCGGGTATCCGATCGTCAGTGGTAGCCAGGGAGATACTGCGTAGAACTTCGCGCAGCGTGACGCGCTGATTTTCCTGGCCCGATAGCTCTGAGATCAGCTCGGAAGTGTTGAGTTCGGCCGGAGCGTCTGAGATCGGCACTGACAGGTCGATCACCAGCACACTCTTATTCTCTACGGTAGGTCCTTTATTGCTCGATCCAATCAAGGAGATAATGCCGATGAGCAGAAGGAATCCCCCGATGATTACCAGCGCTATGGCGAAAAGAGTTCCGAAGAAAGAAGCAAAAAAGCTTTTCATAAATGTCCTGCTGAACTGTTCGCCGGAATCCGATACGCTGCGACGAGATTTTTACGGTTTGGGCTTACTTTCGGCTGGGCAATGTTCGTGGCTTCAAGCGTTTGATTCAACCCGACCGTTGCGATTTGGTTGGCGCTCAACTGGTTCGAATGCCGGTAAGCAATAGCCGCTTCGGCATTTCGCCCCTCCAGTTGGAGACGAGAGTCGTAAAAGGCGTAGACCCCGCCCAGGTTTGGACTCCATTTAAACGCTCGCGCGAAAAGATCGTCCGCCCCGGTAAAATCGCCTAACTGCGCCAGAGTCAGGGCCGCCCTTGACTAGCAAGCAGCAATAACTGCTTCGGCGGAAAAACTCAACTAGCCTCGACAAATCTCAGAAATCTCACTATCCTCCCCGCGATTAACTGCGGTGCAGGCGGCAGTGTCGGAGGTTCCTCACTCCGGAGTGAGAGAATGGACGAGCTTAATAATATATTCCAACTACTCCTGATCGGCTGGGTGATCGTCGGGCTGTTTTGCCTTACTCGCCAGGTGGCTTCCGGTTCAGCTAAGGATCAGGCAGACCGCAAGGATCAAACGATGAGGCAGCGGCTTATGAAAACGTTGTTAACGGCTGCCCTGGTAATCCCTTTGGCCGAAGATGCCGTGCTTGCCTCCCCGGCAATCAACCTAGGCGCCTATGACCCTGGTGGGTCATTGCAGCATGCGTCTGCGGTCAAAATTGAGCACGTGTTTGTCAGTTGGGCCAATTACCATTCTGGCGACCTCCTCCGACAATTATATGCCATCCGGGACAAAGGGAGACGGCCCTTAGTTAGCATCGAGCCCTGGGCCGACGCCGGGATTACCCCATTGAGTTCTTCCCTTCTTGCCGATGTTATAATCGGAAAGTACGATCGGACGATTCGAGCTTTGGCCTCGGATATCGCCGAGTTCCGCGATGCAGTATATTTACGCTGGGGCCACGAAATGGAGAACGTAACTGGACGATATCCTTGGGCAGTGCGTAATGCTGAACTGTACAAGAATGCTTACAGGCACTTTGTTACGGCCTGCCGGCTGTATACACATAACATCTCTTATATTTGGTCTCCCGTCGGCGATAATGGATGTGAACGCTACTGGCCGGGACCCGCGTTTGTGGATTTCGTAGGATTATCTGTGTTTGGGTTCCCACAGTTTGATTTGAGATACTATCACAAAGTCCGATCTTTCAGTGAGCAGATGGACGAAAAATACCGGCGGATAGCAGCTTTCCAAAAGCCAGTGATCATCGCCGAGTTCGGCGTGACTGGCGACCATGATTTTCAGCAAGTCTGGCTGCGCGCTGCTTTGCGGGATATGAAGAATTACCCTCTGCTCAAGACGGTGGCCTACTTCCAGGCCAAGGATACTGCTGGGGCCTGGGGCCCACATTGTACCACTCCTGATTGGCGAATTAGTCCGCAATTGCTTCCGTCGCGACCCTGAACCAGTAACGGATTAAGAACAACGACCTAGCCCCAGAAGTCGGGCAGAACCGTCTCCGTCGTTTTTCTTCGCGGGTCGAACTCTCGATGGCCGCCTGCACGGGCCGCCGCGTGGCGTGATAGCTGCGTTTGGTGAACGTTAGAATTGAACGACTTACCGAAGATCCACTCGGTTTATTAGAATCACCATATTCAACCGCCTTCTTTATAGAGCCGCGCCCTCATCTATAACAAATAGGCCGGCTAGGCATTTATCATACGTTCATCACATTAAGTCGGGACCCGTAGCCTTTATGCTAAGCGCGGATAGCCGATGTGAGCCACGTAATGAAGAAGCATCTCCGCAAGCGTGCTTCCGATGGCTATTTGGTTGATGTACTAAATAAGGCACAAAGGGAGCAACTTGAATTATTAATCTGTTTATGGTTAGCAACCGTTGCCGCTTTTGGAGTCTGGTGGTTAGATCCTAGCCATTTTACCGGGCCTGTTAGATTTGCGTTCAATTCACTGATATTGGTCTGGGGAGCGATCATACCGGGTTACTATTTCTTTTTCCTCAGTCGGATGAAACGAAGTAATCCCGCGCTAACAATTCCGAAACATTGGCGCGTCGCCATGATTGTCACCCGGGCTCCATCGGAGCCTTTTTCTTTAGTGCAGCGCATGCTGCTAGCCATGAAGGCACAGGCCAGTCCGCACGATACTTGGCTGGCTGATGAAGATGCAACGGCGGAGATCCTGCACTGGTGCAAGGAAAACGATGTATTTGTCTCCTGCCGAAAAGGAGTCGCCGATTACCATCGCGATACTTGGCCGCGACGCAAGCGCTGCAAGGAAGGTAACTTGGCCTATTTCTACGACACTTTCGGTTATAAGAGCTACGACTTTGTAGTTCAGATGGACGCCGATCACGTGCCGCAACCTGGCTACCTGGAAGCCATGTTGCGTCCGTTTCACGATCCGGCCGTGGGATACGTCTCGGCACCGAGCATCTGTGATAGTAACGCGGCTAATAGTTGGGTGGCCCGTGGACGTCTATACCTCGAGTCGCATATCCACGGAAGTCTGCAAGCAGGCTACAACTCCGGTGGCTGGACACCAATGTGCATCGGCTCGCACTATGCCGTGCGAACGGTCGCGCTAAAAGAAAGTGGAGGACTAGGACCTGAATTAGCCGAGGATCATTCTACGACGCTGTTACTCGCTGCCCATGGATGGCGCGGTATTCATGCCTTGGATGCAGAGGCTCACGGCGAAGGCCCAGCGACCTTTGCGGATGGCATGGTGCAGGAGTTCCAATGGGCTAGAAGCCTAGTCATGATTTTTCTAACCATGACCCCTCGCTATCTCCCGAAGTTACCACTTCGACTGAAGGCTCAGTTCTTGTTCGGACAACTATGGTACTTCCTTTTTTCCGGCGCCATGCTTAGCAGTTATCTGCTGCCGTTATTGGCGGTGGTACTCGGCGTCCCGTTTGCCCATGTAAATTACTTGGACTTCATCCTTTACTCAACCCCACCCATTATCACGTCGGTCGGAATCATTGTCTGGGTAAAGGGGCGCGGTCTACTTCGACCGCTCGATGCGAAGCTCATCAACTGGGAAGTACCTCTATTTCAGCTAGCCCGCTGGCCATGGGTTGTCTGGGCCGTTATTGACGCCACCCGCTGCTCCCTGATGAAGACCACCCTGGAATGGCGGATTACCCCAAAGACCGGCGCAATCAGCTCACATGTCGCTTTGCAGTGGTTTATCCCCTACATCGCGATTGCGATCGCTTCGCTCGTTGTTACCACGCTTTGGGCAAAGACCCCAGAGACCATGGGATACTATTGGCTCTGTTGCGTAAACGGAGTGAGCTACATCGGTCTAATCATCCTGATCCTCGGGCTACAGAGGAGAGCAAGCAGGCGTACCGCTTTGGTTTGCTGATTTAGAAAATACAACCCGTTCCCCCGGGCAAAGCAGAAAGAAAACAGAAAAATGAAAATGAAAACATCCTTATTAACTATCGCGACAGCAATGATAATAGCCGCTACCGCCCAGGCGCGAATCGGTTGGAACCTGGAACAGTGTCGAGCAAACTACGGCCACGAAGTCAAAGTGGAAAAAGCATGGTGTGGTGGAACCGCTTACAGTTTCATCAATCGAGGGCTCTATATCTACGCGATTTTTTCGCCGGACGGTAAGGTCGGAGACGTTACCTACTTCGATAATACTGCGCCGATACCGCTCTCGGTCGAAATGCGGAAGCGCGTTTGGAACGCAAACGTCGATAAGTCGATCGCTTGGGATGATAAATATCAGTACCTAAACGAACACGGAAATATGGGATGGGACGGGAAAGTCGGGCATAAGTCGTTAGGCGCAGAGCATTTCGAACATTGGACGATGAGCGAACCGTTCGGTACTCACGTCCTGATCGAGAACGAAAATAAGAATGGCTGGCAAATCCGTAGCATGAGGCAGTTCCAGATCGAGCAAAGCACACTAAAGACTAACCCCTTAACAAAGTGAAGAAGCGAGAACAGAAAGTTAGGTGCCCGCTCTGCGGTTCGCTCATAGGAAAAAGTCGGATAAGCCGCCATATGGCGGAAAAGGCGAGTGCTGGCGGCAAAGCGGCTCGAGCTAAGGAGTCGCCGGAGGTCAGGTCTGCTCGCGCCAGAGCGGCCGCCCAAAAGAGGTGGTCTAACCATCTAGGCAAATAGAATCAGACTAATGGATGCAGTATTCCAAATTAACAGTTTTAACTAATAACCTCTGAAAAAAATTAAATTAACCATGAAGATAATTTCAATACTTATTGCAGTGGCGATCGCGGGAACCGCTTTGGCCAGTTCTTTTACCCCCTGGTCGGGACCGCAAGATGCTTGGCCTACCTCCGGCTTGTCGGTCAAGAAGATTGTATCTGGTACTCCGGTTTATTACGGCTTGCCTGGTAGGCCTTATCAAATCGTAGGTCATTTTCAAAGTGCTACCGTGGAAGAGGCGCTTTCCGCTGTCGCGGCGCATCACGGCAACGCTTTGGTGGCCTTGACTAATGAGCAAATCAGGGGCCAACACTTTCGCGATGCTCACAGCGGGGGATACGAGGTGACGCTGAGCAGTAACACCAAACACGGGCCAGGAGAGTTCTTGATTCTAATTGTTAAGATTTGAGCAACTATCGACGGGCAACGAATGGCTCAAACCCGGCGCATGGGGATGCAGAATGGAAGGGCCCAGCTAGCAAAAGCGCCGAGGTTTTCGCCGTACCGCCATACGCCCGCACGCCGACACGTGCCCGTGGGTTCCCCCTTTACCTAGGATTATCTGCATCGGTCTTCTTGGCCGCTTCAAATTGCGACCGCCAAAAGTCCAAACGTTCCTTTATCCGACGCTCAAAGCCGATATCGCTTGGCTCATAGTAGCGCCGGCCCTCGGGTAGATACGCCTGTGGTACGTAGCCACCTTCGAAGTCGTGTGCGTACATATAGCCTTCTCCTTCTCCCAACAGCTTGCTCCCAGAACCACGCAGGTATTTCGGAACGGCGAGAATACGCCCTTTTTTAATATCTTCGGTAGCATGCTCGAGACCAACATAAGCCCGGTTGCTTTTCGGTGCGGTCGCGACGTATATCGCAGCATGGGCTAACGGAATTCTCGCTTCCGGCAGACCCACGAATTCCACGGCTTGTTGGGCGGCAACAGCCACTACCAATGCCTGTGGATCGGCCATGCCAACATCTTCGCTTGCTGCGATCACGATTCGACGAGCAATGAATCGGATATCCTCTCCACCATACAGCATTTTCGCTAACCAATAGAGGGTCGCGTCCGGATCGGATCCACGCATACTTTTAATGAACGCGCTGATGGTGTCATAATGTTGGCCTTCGTCGGCGTCGTAAACGATGGCTTTTTTTTGAATACTTTCTTCTGCTACTTCGCGGGTGACATAAATTTTACCGTCGGGCGAAGGAGCCGTCGTGAGCACCGCGATTTCTAGCGCATTGAGGCACCGTCGCGCATCCCCCTCACTAACCTCCGCGAGGAATCGCAGAGCGCTCGAATCGGCTTCAATCGGAAGTCGGCCGAGCCCACGTTCCTGGTCGCGCAATGCCTCCTGCATCAGCTCCTCAAGATCTTCGGGCGACAATGGTTCCAGCTGAAAAATCTGGGACCGTGATACCAACGGCGCGTTCACGTAGAAAAACGGATTAAGAGTTGTGGCACCGATCAATCGAAGAAGGCCGCTCTCAACATCTGGCAGCAAGACGTCCTGTTGCGCCTTGTTGAAGCGATGAATTTCGTCAACAAACAGGATCGTGCGGGTTCCCCGATTATTCAGGCGTAAACCGGCGCTCGCAATCGTCCGCCGAATGTCGTTCACGGAACTTTCTACGCCGCTTAGCCGCTCGAAATGACTCTGCGTGGCGGAGGCAATTACTTGGGCCAGACTGGTCTTCCCGACACCAGGAGGACCGTAAAGAATGATCGAAGTCAACCGATCGGATTCGATCGCTCTCCGAAGAAGTTTCCCTTCTCCCAGGATATGACGCTGACCGACGTATTCATCGAGCGATCGCGGTCGCATCCGTGCAGCCAAAGGCGCGTGAGCCATCGGAGAATCGGGCCCCTTTTCGAAAAGATCCTCCACGTCAACAATCTCGCAACGAAGTGAGAGAAGTCCAGTCTTGAGACGGTACACTAGCTTCTGGCTTCTAAATTCTAGATTCTGCTTTTACTATGGTGCAAAGCTTATTTACTTTCGATTGAGGCGAGTTGTCGAACGGTCTGTGTAGTTGGAAGCAATGAAATCAATTCTGGTTCCGGTCGATTTTTCTGATGTCACACTCAAGGTTGTCAAAGCGGCAATACAATTGGCCAAGCCATTTCAAAGCCGCATTACGGTCATGCATGTAGTGGAGATTACGCCTCAAATATTAGGGATTGGACCTAGCCCAGAAGCAGTTCCGACGCCGACGCTACAAGAATTGGCAGAGTCAGGAGTCACTGAGAAACTCGCTCGACTGGAAGAGCTGGTGACTGGGGTCGGATTGGACTCCCATTCGGTGGAACTTAAAGGTGCGCCGGTTGATTTGATTTTGAGCGAGGCCGAAAAGTCACGGGTTGATCTCATTGTCTTGGGTTCCCACAGCCGAGGCCCACTTTACCACCTCTTCGTCGGTGGCGTAACCGAGGGAGTGCTGAAAGGCGCGCGCTGCCCGGTATTGGTTGTTCCGCTTTCCGACGCCACCTCTTGATCCTGTGCGATTTGCGTCTTATCCCGGTTTGGCGGTTCTCAACCCGCAAGGCCATGACCCCGACCAATCGTTTGCGGAGCACCTGCCAACACGCGACTCCGGGGCGCATGCGCCGATTAATTATCATGCGTACGCAGCTTGTACCCGGGGGTCCTTTTATCGGCAAACCGAACTAGCTAGTCGTCACCGAAACGTGCTCTTGCTCCTGCGAGGGGATTTGCGTGCCGCTCGGAAAGCGTTTGTTGCTCTCAAGGCGAAAGGATGCGTCGTGGCGATCTCATTTAAGGAGGCTGGCACGCATCAGGTAGCGCAACAATTATCGCATCCGAAGACCTTCAGCTATTTTGGGGAACTGGCTAGCAATGCCGATCTTTGTCTGTCTAGCACGCCCGATCTCGCACCACTCTTTTCCTGTTTTTGCCGGCGAGTCGTTTACTTGCCGACCCCGTATCCAATCGATTCTCCTGACTGGAGCCTGGCCATCCCAATACCCGAACGTTCCGGCATTTTTGTTGGGACTCGAGAGTTTTCTGTGCCATCGCGCAATCATCTGCTGGCGCTGGGCGCAGCCCGATTGACCTCTTATCCCGTGACCGTTGTCGATGAAGGAACACCGGCGACAAAAAGCCTATTGCAGGCGCTTCGTTATCCGCCTCAACAACTCACCGTTCTACCTTGGATGCCCTATCATCAGTACCTCGAGGTTATCCGGCGCCACCGCATCGTCTTGCAGTTCGATCAAAGTCGTGTGCCCGGTCAGGTAGCGGGAGACGCCTTGCTCTGTCGTGTGCCAACGGTTGGAGGAAATGGTGCTATCGAAAGAGAAATACTGACCGAATTGAACAGCGACAGCCGTTCCTTTTCCGAATTGATCGAACTCGCGTTACGCCTCCTGCGCGATGACCTCTTTTATGCCCGGCAGGTCGAGCGAATGACTGCGCTTGCCCAAGAAAAGGTCAGCTTTAGCGCAATTCGAGCTGAGCTGATCAAATTGTTTCCTGGGATAGATGCGAATTGAATGCTGAACTACCTATCGATCTTGGGCGTGGTCTCGCGATTGGTGAAGCACCGTGCCCCATATTCCGTATTCGGTGTTCCGTATTCGGCATTCCACGTTTCCGTGCTGATTCTTGATCCCAGTCGAACGGTGCGGTAGCCTGTTCGCAATATGCCCTTGCAGACGCAATCGCACGGTTCTCCTTTGGCTGAACTCAACCTGAATGCCATTCTGGAGCTTCTTCGCTCGAATGGATTGCGCATTACCAAGAGTCGCCAAAAGATTCTCGAGACCTTGCTCGCGGCGCAGGAACCGCTTTCGCTGGAAGAGATTCAACGTCGGTCGAGCGAAGCCGATGTGGCGCCCGATTTTGCGACTGTGTTTCGGGTAATGACGTTGTTAGAGAATCTGCATGTTGCGCAGAAGGTGCTGCTAAACCGCTCCTGTAGTTACTTTGAGCTTGTGGATCCACAGCAGCACTATGATCACATTGTTTGTACCGAGTGCGGCCGGATAACCCTCATGATCGATTCATGTCCAGTTGAGCGGCTCGAGCACGCAATCGGGAAAAAGTATGGGTACGTCGATCTCCGGCACTCGCTGGAGTTCTTTGGTAAATGTCCCGAATGCCATAGCAGCCCAGTGAGTACCCTTTAAGGGTAACGACGGACCAGCAGCGTGCTGGTCAGGATAATTGCTTGCAAAGCGAAAAGATCTTTATAGTCTTCGAACCAATGCGCTTTCTCGCTCAGCTTCTTAGCTTTGAGCTTCTCCTGCTCGGGAGTGGCGCCCCAACTTCTTTTCTTCTTCCCACTACTCTTTAGTTTTTCAGGTCAACGTTCGTTCGCGGTGGAGACCAACGGTGACCGCCCAAACTGTCTCCACCGAAACTCAGAACGAATTACCTATTATGCCAGAGAAAATAGTCATTTTTGATACGACACTGCGCGATGGCGAGCAGTGTCCTGGAGCCTCAATGAATCTCCGCGAGAAGATGGAGGTGGCTCGCCAACTTCAGCGGCTCAATATCGATGTCATTGAAGCAGGATTTCCGGTCATCAGTGAGGGGGATTTCGCTGCAGTCAGCAAGATTGCAGCCGAAGTGCGTGGTCCAATTATCGCCGGGCTTGCCCGCTGCAATACCAAGGATATCGATGCCGCCGGAGCGGCAGTAAGATCGGCCGGTGATCGCGCCCGGATCCATGTGTTTCTCGCGACTTCAAAAATTCATCGCGACCACAAGCTGAAAAAAGCCACCGAGGAAATTATTCGACTGACACGGGAGGGAGTTACTCACGCGCGGTCCCTAGTCAAGGATGTCGAATTCTCGCCCGAGGACGCTTCGCGCACTGAGCCGGAATTTCTAGCACAAGTCGTTGAAGCGGCAATTGAAGCTGGTGCTACCACGGTGAATATTCCCGATACGGTTGGCTATGCCGTACCTGAGCAATTCGGATCGCTCATCCAGTATTTGAAAGACAACGTCCGAAATATTGATGACGCCATCATTAGCGTACATTGCCACGATGACCTGGGGCTCGCCGTAGCCAATTCGCTGGCCGCGGTCCGCGCCGGTGCCCGGCAAGTGGAAGGAACGATCAACGGTATCGGCGAGCGAGCAGGTAATGTTGCACTGGAGGAAGTCGTGATGGCAATCAAGACTCGAAGGGATTTCTATGGCGACTACTTCACCGATCTTCAGGTCTCGGAGATAGTGAAGACTTCGCGGATTGTGAGCCGGATGAGCGGATTAGCCATCGCGCGAGGCAAAGCCATCGTCGGGGAGAATGCGTTCGCGCACGGAGCTGGCATTCATCAGGATGGTATTCTGAAGCATCGCGAAACCTATGAAATCATGGATCCGCAAGAAGTCGGTTGGGGTGAGACTGAGCTTCCATTGACTAAACACAGCGGACGGCATGCAATGGTGAAGCGGCTGGAGCACCTGGGCTACAAGCTCTCAAACGATGAAGTCGAGCAGCTGTTCGTCCGGTTTAAGGAGATCGGCGACAAGAAGAAATTCGTCTATGACGAAGACTTGGCTGCGCTG
This sequence comes from Verrucomicrobiota bacterium, assembly GCA_041167675.1. Classification (GTDB taxonomy): domain Bacteria; phylum Verrucomicrobiota; class Verrucomicrobiia; order Chthoniobacterales; family JAFAMB01; genus DASTDH01. Next base: position 32,340 of record JBEEIB010000226.1, on the reverse strand, counting down.
ATCGATGATGCCTTTGGTTCGTCAACCGAAACATGGCACTTGGATTATATCAATGTTAACACCGGTACGACGACGATCCCGACCGCGACCGTTCGTTTGCGGCGCGGCAGCGAAACGGTGGAGGATTCTTCGCCGGGCAATGGCGCGGTCGACGCGGCGATGAAAGCGGTCGACCGAGTCCTGCGCCTTCGAGGCCATTTGGTCGATTATGAGGTGCATGCTACCTCAAGTGGTAAAGATGCGCTCGGCGAAGTGAGCGTGAAGTGCGATTTCGGTAATGGCAGATTGGTAAGCGGGAAGGGAGCAAGTACTGATGTGATCGAGGCCAGCGCCCGCGCTTACATCAACGCAGTTAATCGCGTTCTGTTGCAAGCCAATCAACCGGAGAGGTCACCCGAAGAACGGCTCGAAACGGCTGGGGTGTAGGGGATGCCAGAAAGTTGAGAGCGCCGGAAGCGCCGGGAACGCCGAGAGCGTTCCCGCGGGCGGCATGATGTTATGAACCTCAAGGAGCAGGCCCGTCATCTTTATGCTGTCCTCGATTCCGCCAATGCGGGAATTCAGGTTACATTCACCGTTCCACCGCTGGCGGTTGAACTATCCGAACATTCGAGCCAGCGGCGGCTATCTCGAAGCTAATCTCTTCCGATCTGTAGCGTTTGCACGAGTTGCGAGTCGATACGTCCAGTCACCGGCAAGCCATTATCCCGCTGAAACTCGCGGATCGCGCTCCGCGTTCCGGATCCGACGACGCCGTCGACTGGGCCATCGTAGTAACCCCGCCGAGCAAGAGAGTCTTGAACGAGCGCTTGGATGCTCGCTGATCCGTTTTGGCCAGAGTAGCCGTTGTCCGGGTAGTAATTGTTCGGGTAGTAATAATCGGGATAGTCATAAGAGTAATCCGAATAATAAGGATACCCGTAATCATAGTACCCCCATCCTGGATACCAATACGGAAAGAAACCGAAGGAAAAACGATGATGGTGTCCGCCGTCTTCGCCATGTCGGTGCCAGTTACCGTTTCCATGCCAGGAGCCACCGTTTCCGTGCCAGGAGCCACCGGTTCCATGCCAGGAGTTAGCGTTTCCGTGCCAGGAGCCACCGGTTCCATGCCAGGAGTTAGCGTTGCCCGCGTAGGCGTACCTATAATTGTGCATATAGCCGGCCGATCGAGGGCCCCCGCGACCAGCGAAGGCGGGGTGTCCGCCGCCCGCCGAATGACCACCATGAGATCCGCCTCCGGAATGACCGCCGCCGCCAGGCGGTGCCGCATTCACAACGGCCGGTAGCGCGCTGATTAATCCGATAAGGAGCAGGCGCTTCAAGAAATGTTTTCTATCCACAAATACCTCCGCGAAAATATACAACTGCGAGGGGCGGATTCAAATTGCGTTCTCTAGCTTGGAAGCTGCCGGCTTCTTTCGGGATTACGACGAGGCAAAGCATCCGTGCGCTGGCTTGCTACCCAAAAAAATCAAAAATGCGTGCGAGCTAATGAAGGCAGCTAAAATCACAAGAACCCAAAAAGTAAGCGCCGATTACGGCGCTGCCAGTCATCGTTTCCAACCCAATTCTCATGTTCAGAGGGACCACCACTGCTGAAAACGCGCGTATTGACAGGTGAGACTGAGGCCTTGCGAACTGTGCTTGAACTAATGTGCATACCGGAGACGGAACGCCCGCCTCCGCCTGAAGCAGGGCCCATGCTTGGGTCGCCCGCGGAGTGACCGCCCTTCGAGCCACTCGAAGAATGCCCGCCGCTCGAACCGCCTGAGGAATGACCGCCGCCGCCCGGGGATGCAACACTAACGAAAGTAGGTAGCGCGCTAACTAACGCAATAAGGGTGATGCGCTTCAAAAAAGAATTCGCATCCATATAAACAAACCTCCAACCAACTCTACGGCGGCGGAGTTCCGGATTCAAATTCGGGATTCGCTCTCAAGAAAACGGGAATCAAACATGGGACTAAATGATTGAGCAATCGCGGAGCGGTGCAGCGGCGGAGCCCCAACCGCATCGTACTCGTATGTGAGATTCCCGGGGAGCGCGCTTGGTAAGAAGGCGTTGACATTTCGGGTGGGGACCTGGGAAGGTCCAGATTTCTTCCCGGCATTGCACCTCCATGGTTTATCGCATTCTTGTTCTGTTCGCTCACCCGGCTCTCCATAAATCGAGGATAAATCGCCAGCTCATCGCGACCATTCGAAACCTGGAGAACGTGACAATCAATGACCTCTACGAGGAATACTCAGACTTTTATATTGACGTAAAGCGCGAGCAGCAGCTGTTGATCGACCACGATATCATCATCTTTCAACATCCGTTTTATTGGTACAGTAGTCCCGCCATCCTAAAACAATGGGAGGACCTGGTCTTGGAGTTCGGGTTCGCCTATGGCCCAGGAGGAATCAAGCTCCAACAAAAATTGGCGCTTTCGGCGATCACGGTGGGCGGTCCGTTGTCCGCCTACCGACGGGACGGTTATAATTATTTTACAATCCGCGAACTTCTCACTCCGTTTGAGCAGACAGCTCGATTTTGTGGGATGATTTATCTGCCACCGTTTGTCATCCCCGGGGCGCTTCGTATGAGGGAGAAAGAAGAAATTTCGGGGTACAGCGCCGTTTATCGGCGAATGGTGGAAGACTTGCGGGACGGCCGATTCGAACTCTCGCGGCTGCAACAGCTCAATTATTATAATGAGGCTCTAGAAGAGATCTCAAGTAAGGCGTCATTCTATGGAAACTGAAGGGCTCCTATTCCAAGCGTTCATTTATTTGTTCGCTGCCGTAATTTCGGTGCCTGTCGCCAAGCGGCTCGGCCTTGGTTCTGTTCTCGGTTATCTCCTAGCGGGCGTTGCGATTGGTCCTTATGTCCTAGGGCTCGTCGGCCATGGAGGAGGGGGCGTGATGCACGTCGCGGAATTCGGAGTGGTGATGATGCTGTTTCTCGTCGGATTGGAACTCAGGCCGAACCTGTTGTGGCGATTGAGAGGACCGATCTTAGGTACCGGCGGCTTGCAAGTTATTTTAACGACGTTGGCTATCACCGTTCTCGCGCTCTTCGCCGGCATGACGATTCAACCGGCATTGGCGATCGGGATGATCTTTTCCGCTTCTTCAACTGCAATTGCGCTCCAAACCTTAAGCGAAAAGGGCCTCCTGACCAGCAAAGGAGGACAGATCTCTTTCTCGGTTCTGTTGTTCCAAGATATTGCTGTTATACCGATCTTGGCCGTTCTACCGCTCCTTGCTGTATCCAACAATGCCGGGATCCGCGCCTTGAACCAGAACAGCGGAGAGCCTCCCTGGGTGCGTGGTCTGATTGTGCTGGGAGTTGTCGTTGCCATCGTTCTCGGCGGGCGCTTTCTCATCCGGCCGGTGTTCCGGTATTTGGCTTCGATTCGGCTCCAGGAAATTTTCACCGCGGCTGGACTGTTGCTGATCGTCGGAATTGCACTGGCCATGCAAAAGGTCGGATTATCTCCGGCGCTTGGCACATTCCTCGCCGGAGTCGTCCTGGCCGAGAGTGAGTATCGACACGAACTGGAATCGGACATTGGACCGTTCAAAGGTCTTTTGCTCGGCCTGTTCTTTATTTCGGTCGGAGCAAGTATCGATCTGCCTCTGGTTAAGGAGCGACCGTTGTTGATCGCCGGTTTGGTCTTCGGGTTATTGCTGGTGAAATTCTTGTTGTTGCTGCTGATTGGTAAGATCACCAAACTGGAAAAGAGCCAGTATTTTACTTTTGCATTTGCTCTAGCCCAAGGAGGCGAATTCGCATTCGTCTTGATTTCTTTTGCTGCGCAAAATCAGGTTCTTAATGAAAGCATGGGCAACACTCTGGTAGCGACGGTGGCGCTATCAATGGTCGTGTCTCCTTTCCTTTTCACGATTAACGAAAAACTAGTGCAGCCGCGGTTCTCGAGTCGATTGCCCGACCAGGAGGCTGATGAGATCGATGAGAAAGATAATCCAGTGATTCTGGCCGGCTTCGGCCGTTTTGGGCACATCGTTGGCCGGGTTCTGAACCTCAAGGGCGTCAGGACTACCGTCCTTGATCTCGATGCCGACCAAGTTGCGCTGGTGCGCAAGCTTGGATTAAAAGTCTTCTATGGCGATGCTTCGCGGCTTGAACTGTTGCGAGCCGCCGGTGCAGATAAGGCCAAACTTCTGGTAGTCGCGGTAGGCGAAGAAGAAACATCGCTACTGATCATTGAAACCGCGCAAAAGCACTTTCCTAATCTCAAGATTTTAGCACGCGCTTTCGGTCGGGATCACGCTTACCGGTTGCTCGAACAAGGAGTTGAAAATATCTTTCGGGAAACGCTGGGCAGCTCACTGGATCTCAGCGTTGCCGCATTGCGATCATTGGGTTTTCGTGCCTATGAAGCCCAGCGAGCTGCCCGCTTCTTTCGGGACTACGACGAACAAAGCGTCCGCGCGCTAGCTCAGTACGCCAAAAATGAAAAGGAATTAATTTTCCAGGCACGAGAGCGAATCCAAACTCTAGACCAACTGATGGAAACCGAGCGCACCCGAGTGCATCAACCGGATAGCGGATGGGAACCACCGGTAGCTAGTTGAGGCGATTCACAAGTGGAAGTCGTATATGACCTATACGACTTATGAGACCTATACGACTCATCAGCTCCCGTGGTCAGGCGCTTTGCCGTTTCTCCTTTCCCCGACCATGCAAATCGCGCCCGCCGCTAAGACTGCCACGAAGAGTGGCAGTACATAACGCGGCATCGAATAATTGCAGACGCAGTTAACCGAATACGTCACCAGTCCGATGCCAAAGATGCAGAGACTGATCAACGCGAGCTCAGTCGAAAGGCGATTCCGGGGTAGCCGCCGGATTCCCAATGCGAGAAAGAGAAGAAGCCAAGCGCCGACCGGCAGAAAGCGCCAATGCCGGATGAATAAATCGTGGAATGCTCGATCCAAGGTGCCTTGCGCGACTGCCGGCTCAAAAATAAGGAGTCCCTCTAAGCCTTTCCAACTGGCCGGATCTTCTCTCATCGGCCCGAGCGAATCAAAAGTGGCCTTTGCCCCGGTTATGGCGATTCCCTGGTCGTTCGTCGGATAAAATCCCTTCCCGATATCCCGTAGGATAATCTCGATCAGTTTTGGATCCAAGGTCCGGTAGTAACACATGACCCCTTCGAGTGTGATTCGGTCGCGCTCGACTTCGAGCGATTCGCCGCTCAAGCCTCGTTTGCGCAAAAACTGTGCGATAAATTCGTCAGTTCCTTTGTGATAGGTGCCGATATCTTTGAAAGCATCGACGGCGGCCTTCACATCTGAATCATTGGTGAACGACGCGGCGCGTTGAGCCATCCGTTCCCTATCTTCCGCTTTCAGCGAGTCGAGATAGCTGCCGATTCGGTCGCTTAGGGTGCGGCCCATCGTGCGACGTTGCACCACTCCGAAGTGATTACACATCGCGGTAACGAACGTTTGTTCAGTAAATAGGCAGAGAATGCTAAGACCGAGCGCAAGTCCGGCGACCTTCGTCATTGGCAACGCATTCTGTAATCGTCGAGAGCCAGCCCGAAAAAATCGAAGAACCGCCAGCACAAATGCGGTGGTGGGAAGCCAGCCGAGCAAAAAGCCGCTGATATGTCGTGATCCGATCGAGAACAGAAGAACGAGAAAGTAAAACAACCATGTCTTCCAGGAACTTAGTCCCCTCAAGATCCGAAGCCCGACTCCGAAGAGACAAAACCAACTAATGGCAATTGTCGACTCAGGTCCGGCGGTATGAGCAACGGCGTAAAAACTGGCGATCGAAGCGAGCAGGAGCGTGATCCCGCCTCTGCCAGACTCCGAGGTGGGCACTGAGAACACGAAGTAGCGCAACGAAAACCATAATCCGACATGCTGGCATAGAACAAGGAAGTAGACCGCGGCCAAGGACGGATGTTGCGACGACAAGATGCTGGGAGAAGAGCCTTGGAGAACCGTATCGGCGATCCAGAAAGGAATCCGGCCTAGCACACAGTAGAGTGGCGGAGCCAGCAAAATATTCATTTCCGTAAACCCCCAGACCAGTTCGTCCAGCACGTCGACATCCTTCCAAAAAGGTAGATAGAACACGAAAAACCAAAGCGATGGCAGAACGAGAATAGCGAGTGGATGGCGCCCGACCCAGGCCAGAAAACGATGACCAATTGCCAATAGCCGATAGCCGAATTTGGTTATCAACGACGGGTTCTCGGTTATTTCGTCTGATGAGGCGCTTGTTTTCAACTCTTGCGCTCTTAGCACGACTCCGTGGAAATTTCGCGCAGATTTGCTGGAGGTCCGGCGGCTGCCCGTTCGCGTCAACTTAAGGTGGCGGTCTATCGAGCGCCTAGGTAGGGCGGTCTCTCCGAGACCGCAGGATCACCGGTAACCCGTCGGCGCGTTAGGCCAAATGCTCTTGACTCTCGCAACGGTTCTCGGCCGAACAGGGTGCAGCTACGTCCTCGGTTCTGCGGCCTCGGAGAGACGCGCCCTACCTGCGCGCTCGACAGACGCCACACCTCCTAGATTCTGGATTCTGGATTCTGTTCTCAGCGTCTCGCGATTTCAAGCACGCGATCGATCTCCGCTTCCGAGTTGTAGAAGTGCGGACTGAATCGAAGATATTGAACACCTTGTCTATCCTGGCGTTGTGAGCAGAAGATGCGCGCCTGAGTCATTCGCTGAAAAACCTCGGTCAGGTCCCGATCCGGATGCGAAAATGTGACGATACCGGAACCGGTTGCTGGCTCTAGATTTCCGAGCAAGCGATAACCGGCAGGCTCCAGTCCATCGATCAGTCGAGCGCGCAGGGAAAGAATTCGTTCCGCAATCCGATCAATTCCAGCCTGAAGAAGAAGGTCAATTGCCGCTTTCATTCCGACGATTCCGGGAAGGTTCATAGCTCCGGGTTCATAACGTTGAGCAGTGTCGAGAAACTCGATTTGATCCTGCGCCACGAATCCAGGTGCACGGATATTCCATGAACCCAGCAATGTTGGACGGCACAAATCGAAATGCTCCTTCTTTACGTACACAACGCCGCTGGCTAGTGGACCGAGCAACCATTTATGAGAGTCAGCACTAAGAAAGTCAATGTGTTCGACCGTCGTCGGAAATGCACCAAGTGTCTGGATTGCGTCCACCGAAAACAAAATGCCGCGCGCATGGAGCATCGCACCGATTGCTGGAAGGTCGATGCGATAGCCGGAGACGAAGTTGCATGATGCCAATGCCACGAGGCGGGTCTTGTCGGTGAGTGCGCGCTCCACCACATCGACCGTGATTTCGCCCAACCTGGGCGGTTCTAGGTAGCGCACCGTCACACCGCGCTGCCGGAGATTCAGCCATGGATAAACGTTTGCTGGATAATCATCGAGATAGCAGACCACCTCGTCACCCGCCTCCCAGGAAATGCCATTGGCGAATAGACTTAGACCAAGCGAAGTTGGACCTAGTAAAGCGATCTCTTCGGGTGAAGCATGAAGCAAGCGCGCGGCGGACTCCCGCGTTTCCTGAATAATTCTCAACAATTCCGTAAAATCGGGGAATTCTTCCGCCGATTTGCGAACGTAGCTGCTGATTGCATCGGCCACAGCCTGTGGCAGCACACTCACCGCAGCGTGGGCGATAAAGATTTTATTTCTGACAATGGGAAAACAGTTGGCGCGGAACGACTCGTCGGTCAGAACCGAAGCAAAGAAATCCATCTCTTTGCCCTACACCGAAAGGCGGCCAAAGCAAAGGAATCCAGAATCTAGAAGCTGGAATGCAGAATTGAAGAGGAAGAGAGAAAGCTGGGTAGTCAGACGCTGATCCTCGGTAGCGGTCCGGTTCCGACGCGTCCGTCCCGGACTGCCGAAACCGCCGACATGCAGTTACCCGGCAGCCGAAGGGTCTTGTCACGAATAACCTCCCAATAGTTCTTCCTAGCTGGGCGCGCGACCCGGCGGTCTCAGAGGGACGCGCCCTACCTAATGCAGGCGCCTCACGGAGCTTGAACGCTCAATTGCGTTTGGTCCGCTCGCCCTCTTCAATCAGCTTCCAGAAGCCGGAACTCTTCTCCAGTTGCTCGTCTTCAGCCATGGGTAGCTTCGATCGGAACAAGAAATCGCGAATCGTGTTTTTGTGAAGGACACGGTGCACAACGATACCTTCGGGGCTACGTTGGAAGTAGATCCGATAATCATTGGCGCGATACCGATACAGCTTCCTCCCTTCACGCTCGATCAGGCCGAACGCCTTGGAGTCCAGATGATCCAAATTGTCGGGAAGAAACTGAAATTCAGCCAGCAGCTCTAGCTGTACTTCTTTCGGGATCTTGGCCAATTCCGAAGCGCTGATCTCGTTAAAGACAATCTGGTACATTGGGGTCGCCTTAGATTGTAGCCCCGGAAATGGCCAATAGCCAATAACGAACCCTAATTCGGAATGCGAATTGCGGGGATGTTGGGTAGGAAATTCGCAATCCGAAATTCCTAGTCATCCCCTGTTGGCTATTTTCGGGATTTTGCGCTTTAATTCTCGACTTGCTGTGATGCGTTTAATCCTTCTCGTCAGTTTGCTGTTCACCCCTCCACTCTTTGGCCAGCTGCATTGGGATGCTCTGCAGCAGGATCAAAAGGCAAAGCCTGGAGACAAAGAAGCAATTGCCAAATTTCACTTTGTCAATACGGGCCAGTCGCCGATCAAGATCACTAACGTACGCACCTCTTGCGGGTGCACGACCGCCGCGTTAACGAAGGATCAGTTTGCTCCTGGCGAAGCGGGAGACATTGAGGCCCGGTTTGCCTTTGGCAGTCACACTGGACATCAAGAGAAAACGATCGCAGTGACCACTTCAGATTCACCTAATCAACCGATCTTTCTTCGATTGGTCGTCGATATCCCTCAAGCAGTCGTTCTTCAGCCGGAATTCATGTTTTGGAAAGTTGGGGAACCAGTGGATACCAAGAAATTCCGGGTCGCGATTGGGGAAGGATTCTCGGCCAAGCTGCTTGGCGTGGAATCGGATAATCCGGACATTCATTTCGTGGTGAACCCGATTACTGCCGGAAAAGAGCTTGAGGTGAGCGTAACACCAAATGAAACCAAGCGCCCGCAGAGCGCTACTTTATTGATTAAGACGGATTACCCTCCGGAGAATCCGCAGACCTATTACGAGTACGTCCGAGTGCAATAAAAAAGTGAAAACCGGCGGGCAAGCTTCGGTTATTTTTTTTGCCGCCCTGGCGTTGGCCGGTCTGACCGCTGCGGTGCATCCGAAGAAACCGTCGTTCCCTAATCGAGCCTCAGACCCAGGAGAAATTAGCCTGCAAGAGGTTCAGAATTGGAACGAACCCGTACTTTGGGTCGATGCCCGGCCCGAATCGGACTACGAAGTGGAGCACATCCCGGGGGCGGTATCGCTGAATCCAGATAACTGGTCGGAACAGTTGCCCCATTTTCTTGATGGATGGCGTCCGCCGGAGAAGGCGGTCGTCTATTGCAGCGCAGCTAGCTGCGAGACTAGCCGAGAAATTGCCGATCGCCTCCGGCGCAGCGGTGTGGATCCGGTCTATTACTTGAAGGGCGGATGGGAGGCTTGGAAAGCTTCACGATGACCGCGGATACGATCAACTCACTAATCAATCCTCAGTCGCGAGTGCTCGGCTGGGTAGCTCTGGCGCTACACGTTGTGCTTGCTGGATTGTTCGTATTGGCTGGTGCACTGAAGCTTCTCGATCCCGCGGCATTCGCCATGGAGATCAGTCGGTATCAATTGATTCCTTGGTGGAGCTGTGCACTCCTCGCGCTGTTGCTCCCGTGGCTGGAGATTCTTGTGGGAATCGCTCTGCTCACCCGCTGGTTTTCGCGCGGAGCTCTGGCTTGGGTCACTGCTTTGCTTATCGTCTTCAGCCTGGCTCTATTGAGTGCAACGCTTCGCGGCCTGAACATCGATTGTGGTTGCTTTGGCCGGGTCTGGCAGTCAACCGGTACCTTTTGGCCCCTCCTCCGCAATCTGGTCTTACCTGGAATGACCGTTTTCCTTTGGTGGAAACCTCGTCCTCATTGAATTTTCTTCGATAATTTCCAAATGAATTTGCCGAATCGCTGTTGGGTTGAAATTGAGGCTGGCGCTTTGCGAGATAATATCGAAACACTGCGCGGCTTCCTACTGCCCGGCGTAAGAATTGCCCCGGTGATCAAAGCCGATGGGTATGGACATGGTTTGGAGGCGATCGCTCAACGGATAGCAGATAAAGTCGAGCTTTTAGGTGTCGCCAATTTTGTCGAGGCGCTGCGGATCCGGGCGGCCGCCGTCCACCTGCCAGTCATGATTCTTGGCCCGGCACTGCCGGAGGAACGCGCAGCGATTGCCGACCACCGCTTTATACCAACTGTTTCCACTGCGGAAGAAGCGACCGGTTATGCGGAAGCGACTAAAGAATCGCCTTTACCGATCCATTTCGTCATAGATACCGGCATGGGCCGAATTGGTTTGTGGGAGGAAGAAGTGATCGATGAGCTTCGGTTGATCCAGGCGATGAAAAAGCTTCACGTCGAATCGATCTCGACCCACTTGCCGGTCGCCGATGAAGATCCCGTTTATACCTTGCACCAGCTCGAACGAGCACGTGCTCAGATTGAAAAATTGTCACCAGAGAGTACGACGGTCCTGAATAGTGCCGGTATCCTGCGGTTTGGATCGTTTGCTCGGCCGGGAGACATCGTACGCGCGGGATTGACCCTCTATGGAATCTCGCCTCTGCCGGAATTCCAATCACGCTTCCGACCGGCCATGACCTGGAAGACCCGCGTTATTCTGGTGCGTGAGGTTGGAGCCGGACGAAGCATCAGCTATGGACGTACGTTTATCACGAAGCGTTCGACCCGGGTAGCGACGTTAGCTGTCGGTTACGGTGACGGATATCAGCGGCATTTGTCAGGCCGGAACGCCGAAGTGATTATCCGCGGAAAACGTTGCCCGCTCCTTGGCCGAATTACCATGGACCAAACCATGATCGACGTTTCGCATCTTGAAACGGTCAACGTTGGTGAAGAGGCGATCCTGGTAGGTTCCCAGGGAGAGGAGACGATCCTGGCCTCCGAGCTTGCGGCGAAGGCCGGAACGATTACGTGGGATATATTTACGGCGATCACGAAGCGGGTGGAGCGGGTATATCGGTAGCGGGTCCAGATGATTGGTGATCAGTGATTAGCTTAGTTAGGCTCGCCCTACCAACAACGTTCGCTCGGCTCTGCTACCGACCAACAATCCTAATTACCGATAGCTATTCCATTCCCTCGTTCGCTGACTGATTTTTGAGCACTAACGGACCGTATTTATCCGGGTTTTTATTGAACTTCTTCAGGCAATCTTTGCAGCAAAACGCAATCGTCTGGTCCTTGTATTGCGCGTAAACCGGTTTTCCAACGTCTCCCACCGTATCACCGGAAACTGGGCAGACTGTGTTTGCCGCTTTCTGGGAGGTTTGTGCGGATGGCGCCGCGCTTGCGCTCGCTGATGGGCTGGGGTCGGCTGCGAAGGCGCTAAGGGTAAACGCCACGGTCAGCAAGACTATCATTTGTTTTTTCATGGAATGGTTCTGGTCCAAACGATTATGTTTCTAAGTTAGACGGATTCGATAGACCGGTTTTCGTCAAAAATGAGTTTAGCGGGTCGTATGTGCGTTTTGATGGTGGTTGATCTCGCCATGTGATGTCATCGCGGGATTGATCAAGAGCTAGCCATGATGCATGTTCATATGGTCCATTTTATGTCCTTATCCATTGGCTTAGCCTCTGGAATTTGGCCTAAATCACGTTGCAATTCCTCGTTACTGGCCAAAGTCGCCAATGTCCCTGGCGGATTCTCGTACCAGCCCGGGTCATCGTAACTCGTCAGGTTTTCTCGAACCTTCACGATGGTGAACATACCACCCATATCGATATAATCGTGTTTACCTGGCGCGCCGACCATCGGAATACTGTTGCGCGGGACCGGCATGCCCATTTCGCCCATGTCAGCCATGCCGCTCTCTCCCATTGTCATATAGCCGGGGAGTAATGTGCTTATTCTTTTGTCGAGCTTGCTTGGCCGTACCCCGATGAGGTTTGGTGCTTTATGCCCCATTTGGTTCATGGTGTGGTGGGTCATATGGCAGTGCATCGCCCAGTCACCGGGATTATCCGCAATAAATTCCACGGTCCGGGTTTGCCCGACCGCGACCAGGACTGTGTTCCCGGTCTGCTGCGCCGCCTCTGGGATTTGAAAACCGTCCATTTCAGTGATCCTCCAGTAGAACCCATGAAGATGGATTGGATGATGCTCCATCGGGCTCAAATTTCCGAACCGGATTCTTACCCGATCTCCGTATTTGGCCACTAACGGGGCAGTACCTGGAAACGACCGACCATTAAACGTGAGGACATTGAAATCCGTCATTTCAATCGGAACGGGCCGCCTGGTGCCCACATCGATCCGCCATTCGCTCGACATCAGAACGAAGTCTCGGTCCGCCTTCGGACCGGTCGCAGTTCGCGGATGAATGATAAACATTCCCATCATCCCAAGTGCTATCTGGGTCATGTCGTCGGAGTGAGAGTGGTACATGCACGTTCCGTGCTGCCTGAGCTTAAACTCGTATTTATAGGTCTCCCCGGGACCGATATTTTTCTGGCTAAGCCCCGCCACTCCATCCATACCTGATGGCACAAGCACACCGTGCCAGTGAATACTGGTGTTCTCCGGAAGCTTGTTCGTCACGTATATGCGCACCCGATCCCCCTCCACCGCCTCAATCGTTGGGCCATGGACCTGGCCATTGAATCCCCAACAGGAGGCGCGAAGTCCTGGCGCGAATTCGTGATCAACCTCTTCAGCGATTAGATGAAATACTTTGATGCCTCCCACTAATTTATAGGGCAGCGTAGATCCGTTCGGTGTGATGACTGGAGTATAATCGTTGCCGGGTTCACCCGGAGGATAGTCCTGCTGATCAGATTGAGCGTTTCCCTTGATTTTCTCAGGACTTTCGAGCGGTTGTCTAGCAGGCTCCGCTCCTTGTACGGAAGTAGCGCCAAGTGCAGCCGCGCCTGCAGTAACAACTGCGTTGGAAAAGAACTTGCGGCGAGATATCATAACTTTTCTATTCTTAGTTACTTATTTTGGTTGGCCTTGACGGCCTTGGATTTAAAACAGGTTGGGATTTGCCGTCTGCCGGTTGACGCGGATTCAAATTACCGCCCACAGCTCGTTCGAGTTCCGCTCGTGCAATCCAGTAATCTCTGACCGCCTCGAGGTATTCACGCTCGGTACGTGCCTCTTCGGCTTTTGTGCTAAAGAGCTCAAAATTATCAATCTCCATCGCGTTATAGTGAACGAGACTTTCGTTGAGGATTCGACGCTGGCCGGGCAAAAGTTCGTCTTTATAGAAACGAGCGATCTCCCTTTTGCTCATGAGCTCGTCCCGCAGCTCTCTTATCTGAGAGCGAACGTCAACTGCCAATGCTTCAAACTTGTCCTGTGACTGCCTTAAAGCCGCTTCACCCCTGGCGATCCGCGCCTGCCCTTGATTCAAGATCGGCAATTCGATTGCGAATGTCGGACCAGTCCTGGTTTGCGAATCTGTTTCCCGTTCGCTATTGAACCCGAAATCCAACGCCCCCACGAGTCGAAGGCTTTTAGTCAGTCCGAGATTCTTCACCTGGCTTGTGACCTGGAGATAGTCTGCCTGTAAGTCCAACCGTTGGGATATGGCCAAGCGTTCGAGCGCTCTCGTGGGAATGTCTGAACTCGGCACCTCGGGCAATTCACCGGCGATTTGCCAGTCAGTATCCGCGTCCCACAATCCAAGCAGGCGATTGAACCTCTCACGATTTCGCCGGATTTCGGCCTCGGTTGAGGCGACATCCAGCCGGGAACGGCTGTAGCTTGCTTGGTGCTGAGCCAGCGCCAAGTCCGTGATATTCCCAGCTTCGTGTTGTCGCTGGGCGAGATCCAGCGAAGCGGCGTTAGTATCTACTATCACCTTAAACCGCTTCAAGAGCTGCTGGGAGGCTTGCAGCGAATAGAAGGCGCTTTTGACCTGCAAAACCAGTTCGAGAGTTGTATCCGCTACACGAAGAGCCGCAGCTTCCAGCTGAACTTTAGCAACCTGCTTTTTCAGCGGAATCATGATGATGCTTAAAAAGTCAATCGCCGCACCATAGTCGATGTAGGTACCGGAGGGCGGCTTGTCCGGAAATCTGATTGCTAAATCGAACCTCGGATTCGGGAATGTAGCAGCGTCTATCAGGTCAGCGGTCGAAAGGCCAATTTCCTCGAAAGTCGCTTGCAGCGATCGATTGTTTAACAGCGCAATCTGAACGGCGGTATCGACTGTCAAAGGCTTGCGAAGAAGCTGGCGCACCTCTTGCAGAGCTTGCTCATGCGCCGCCTGATCCTCTTCCCAACGAACAATTTTTCCGCTGCGTTCCTGAACCGATTGCTGGACACCTTGAAACGCTCCCTCTTTCTCGCGGGCAGAACCGGCCGGTATTGTCATCACCAAAATTGATGAACAGGTCACAAACCTTGTAATGGTCATGCGTTATTAATTGTTAGGAGTTAGTGATGGCTTCGACTTTTCCTGCGGCATGTTCATGCCAGGCATCTGATCCATTTGGCCTTGTTGTGGGGTCGGAGTCGGCGACGCCTGCTGCTGCTCTTTGGCAGCTTGTGCGAAAATCTGGCGAGTTTTCTTCGTAAGATCGTCTGGTCCAAGTGCGTTACGAAGGGGTCTTACAGTGGCTTCCGGCGCTGATGGACTTGCTGGGTCATCAGCTGTCAGTGATGGAAGCTTGGTCGGGGCGCACCCAACCAGAACGCCTAAGGCGAATATCGATAGGAAAATTGATTGAGTCATCTATTCGTTATGGTGATGAGTTTCCGGAGACGGAATTGGGCTTTCGCTGGGCCAAAATTCCGGGTGTCTTACTCGACCGCCAGCCTGGGCGGTGTAGACAGCGATCCCGCTACAGAGAATTGCCACGATCAGGGTCAGCGCGGCCAAAGGGGCAGCTGATTTCGGCCATTTGATCGGCACGATGAGACTGGCAACGGCGAGTACTGCCAAAAAGTAGAAAGCACCAATGGTCTTTTCCGCTCGCTCCATGTGCTCATCGAGCCAATCAGAGCCGGCATCGTCACTGATGCTGCGGATCGTTTTGTAGGCTCTCTGTCCAGTCACGAAGACCGGGTACGATGAAACACCAGCAATCAGCGTGAGGATTAGAGCTGTGACTTGTGCGGTTCGGCTTCGGAGAAGCAACGAGATGGCCAGGGCGGTAGCGCCCAAGATCGTTCCGTAAATCGGTAAATGATTCAGGACGACGTGGAGGTATTCAGGTTTCTTGAGAAGATCGAATTCGGTCATAACGGGCTTTGAAGTTTCTGAATCACTCGGGCGGACGTTGCTTCCTCCTTCGTCCCGGTGGCGCGGGACTTCGGTGGGACAAGTTCGATGTCTGGTTTCGGAGGGGCGTCGCTTCCGATTTCGCATTTTTTCGCCTTGTTTCTAATTGGCGACAAAAGCTTTATCGGACACGTACGAGGCCCGAGAGTGATCCAAATCGCACCGGGGAAACCAGTCAGAGAGTCCGCCGTTGGTTGTTCGCGGGAGGCGCAAGCACCTTCCCTCCGAGGTCCGGCTCAACTAAGATACCAGTGGGGGCGCGTTCTCCTGCAAAGAACGCCGCAACACAGTTCCGACGAAAAAGCCGGGCCAAGGAGGTCCGGTGTCGTATTCCGTGCTGAGGAGACTACTTCTGGGAGGTTCCCGTAGAGTGAGATGGCCAATCGCAAAGGGCTGAATCGCCACCGGCCCGGGGAAAAATGGGACATTTCCTTTTGCCAGTTCAAAATGCTGACTCAATAGTCCCTGGCAACAGGCCAGCATTCCAGATGGGCCGTCATGAGCGGCGCCAGATTCTTTAGGATGCCCAGGGCAGTGGGACACCGAAGCGGCCGCATTCTGACCGCGTTCCATCAGCCCAAACAGGCAGTGATTGGTACCCGTGATCCAAGCGAGTACACCCACGACCGCGACGGTCGCGCTAAAAAATCTCGCTTTTCCCAACCAAGTCATAGACTGCCTCCGGACTCTTCATCCCTGAACGTATTCTTCTCAACTTAAAAAAACGCTAAAGCTTGTCCGGTTCTGTTTTCGAACTGCTTTGTTCAATGATGTAGTCCGCTTCAATGCATGTTTTTGAAAGCAGCGTCGGGATCTTCGGTCTCAATTTTTTCTTTCCGAAGGCGTGAGCCGCCATGTCGACGTTCCGCTCGGGCGCGACGTTATGACTAGGCCCGATTCCGGATAACCGAGGGTGATTCGACGCCAAAATGTTTGTCCTTACCCTCCTCACGATCGTCGAATATTTCTCGAACTCCAAGCGTCGAATCTCCACGATTTATGAACGCCCCCATCAGACAAATTGTCTTGAGCACGATCGCGCTACTCTTGAGCGGACTCGGTTTGTTGACTCCTAGCGCAACATCTGCCCATGATCGCGGTGAGTATCAGTCCGGTTATGAACGCGGATATGAAAATGGATACCGGGTCGGGTACCGCGAGGCTGTGAACGGTGACGAGTACTCAAATCACTTTCCAGATGGATACGACACCTACAGTGTAGGCTTTCACGATGGGCAGCACGCTGGATACGATAGAGGTTACCGGAACGGGCATCGCCGAGGATGGCACTACGATCGCGGCTGGTAACGTTCCGATTCAAAAGCCTACTCCCAGGTTTTTGCGAAGAGAAGCTTAGGAGCCGGTAAGCGATGAACTGATCCAGTTGACTGAGCTTGCGTCTGGCCAGCGCATGCCATCGTTGGGACGGCGGACCCATTTCGAACCCCTCCAGGAGCACTTTCACTTCGTTCAAACCAAACCCAACGTGCTTGGCGAAGCGCACAATTGAGTCGCTGCAGCACTTGTTCATCGTATCGGCGCGCCGAGCATAGGGATTACTCGCAATAATCGGGCGCTATGCGATACGCCTCGAACGTGGTTTGTTTGGGTATGTCAGGTGAACTAAAGCCCAATCGGCTCATCCGCGAGAAGTCACCGTATCTGCTCCAGCATGCCCACAATCCGGTCGACTGGTTTTCCTGGGGCGAGGAATCGTTCGCCAAAGCGCGTGAAGAGAACAAACCGATTTTTCTCTCGATCGGGTACTCCACCTGCCATTGGTGTCACGTCATGGAGCACGAGTCGTTTGAAAACCCAGACATCGCCCAAATCCTGAATCAACATTTCGTCAGCATTAAGGTCGATCGAGAAGAACGCCCGGATGTCGATCGCGTCTATATGCTCTTTGTCCAAAGCACGACCGGCTCAGGTGGTTGGCCAATGAGCGTATTTCTTACTCCGCAACTCCAACCGTTTTTCGGCGGTACTTACTATCCGCCTGAGGATCGTTATGGCCGGCCAGGATTCGGCACTTTGCTCGAGCGCCTCGCTGGCATCTGGCAACAGCATCAAGACAAGGTAGTCAATCAAGGCCACCAATTCACCGATGCTTTGAATGACGCTTTGACGAAAAAGGTCTCTCAGCCCGCCGACGCCTTGCGTGCGGAATGGCTGGATACCGCTTATCGACAGATTGCCTCCGGATTCGACCCGGAGGAAGGTGGATTTGGGGCAGCGCCAAAATTTCCGCGTCCCGCGGTCTTTCATTTTCTGTTGCGATATTGGTCACGGACCGGCTCAACCACTGCCTTGGACACGAGCCTTTTCACATTACGCAAAATGGCGGCCGGCGGGATGTACGATCACCTGGGCGGCGGCTTTCACCGTTACTCGGTCGACGGTCGGTGGCATGTACCACATTTCGAGAAAATGCTCTATGACCAGGCCCAGCTCGTTTCGATCTACACGGAAGCTTACCAGATTACCGGAGACACTCTGTTTGCCCGGGTTGTGGACGAGACTTTAGGCTATCTCATTCGCGATTTAGCTGCTCCCGAGGGAGGATTCTATTCGGCCGAGGATGCCGATAGTCTGCCTTCTGCGGCTGCTTCTGAAAAAAAGGAGGGAGCGTTTTATGTCTGGACCGATTCCGAGATCAACGCGGTTTTGTCGCCGGATGAATCGTTGGTCTTTCGACGATCCTACGGAGTCGAAAAGGCCGGAAACGTGCGCGCAGACAGCGATCCACACGGGGAACTGTCGGGCCAGAACGTGCTCTTCCGCCAAAACGATACGGAGTTGGTAGCAAAGCTAACCGGCAAAAGTCAGTCAGAGGTGGAAAAACTGCTGGTGTCTGCCCGGGATAAGCTTTTCCGAAGAAGATCGCAACGGCCTCGGCCGCATTTGGACGATAAAATCATCACGGCCTGGAACGGTCTTTTGCTTTCGGCGTTGGCGCGTGCTTACCAGGTTTTTCGCAATCCGATTCATCTGCAGCACGCGCAAAGGATCGCCAGCTTCCTGCAAAGCCAACTGTACTCGGGAAGTTTGTTGCGAAGCTATCGCCAGGGACCAGGCACAGTTCCTGGTTTCGCGGAAGACTACGCGTTCCTGATTCAGGGATTATTCGATTTGTACGAGGCAGATTTCGACTATCAATGGCTGCGATGGGCGATCGAACTTCAGAGCGAGTTCGAAAAAAGGTTCGCTGATCCGGCCGGCGGATTCTTTAACACCGAAGGAAGTGCGGCGGATATTCTTTTCCGTCTAAAAGATGATCATGATGGAGCTGAGCCCTCTGCCAATTCGGTGGCGGCAATGAATCTGATCCGGCTAAGCCGCATTTTAGGCCGGGCAGATCTCGAATCGACCGCGAGAAAGGTGATTAACAGCTTTCACGAAATGCTCGACCGTCATCCAGCGGCGATGCCGCAAATGTTAAGCGCGGCGGATGCCCTGTTAGCAAATCCACTCCAGATTGTGATTGCGACGCGCAATCCGGCAGACGATCCGCTGCTGCGGATCGCTCAGGCCGCCTATCAACCACGCCGAATATTGTTGTTAGCTGGAGAACAGGGGCTTGCCCAACAAGTTCCGGAGTTGCGCGGCATGGATCTGATTGATGGGCGCTCTGCTGCCTACGTCTGTCGCAACTTCACTTGTGAACTACCGATCATTGATCCGGAGGCGTTGGCAACGAAGCTGGGCGGGATAAGCCGTGCCACTAGTCAATGAGTCTTTAGCGGCGAAGCCGACGGCTGATGAAGCGCCCCCAATGCGAGAGACTGGAAACCAAAGCTTTCTATCGTCCCTGGCGGGACGGACATCTCTTTTTGTATATTTTCCCAGCACTTCGTACTGGGCTTCTATGAAGCCGACGTTGTCAAGCCCACCGCAAAAAAGTTTGTTTGAATGTTTTTAGTTAGTTTTCTCCGAGACCAGGCAACAACTCACCTGTTGGCCGGCTTTGGTGCTTGATCGGCGCGGTGTGAGGTACGAACGCCGCAGTGATCAAAGATCAAAGTTCGGTGACCTGCTTGGAGTGCGTGCTCTCTATCGGTAAAGGTTTTTCTCTTGGGGATTGGTTTGCTCCTTTTTTCTTTTCGTTGCCGACTCTCGAGTTTGCTCTTTTTGGTCTGGAGCCAACGTTTGCTGTCCGAAGGCGAGCATTTTCATGATTGCTCGCTTTAAGCTTCTATCGGTGGGAAGGGGTCCTTCCGAACACGGTGATTGATGCAATGAGCATACCAAGGGACAGCAACGAGCGGTCTGATCTACTTTTCGGGTTTTGACCCAAGCCCAGTATCAGACGCGCGCCGTTGCTGCCAAAAAAAACCATTCTCGAAGCGGTTTCTAAAATCCCATCTGCTGGAGGCCGCTTGAGTTGCGGCCCCGATCAGAGTGCATGATTAAGCCGAGTTTTTCGGCCGTGGTTTGCTCGGTGGCTAAACGCCATAAATCGATGGCCAACTGTCGCGCCGCTTTGACCACTAAGCGTCGCTTGGCTCCTTTACTTCGCACTAAGCCAGCAGCCAATTGACGCACCGGGCCATAGTGGGGTTGCCAGACCATCAGCCGCCAGACCATTTCCACCAAGTTCCAGCGCACCACCCGGTTGCCACAGCGATTGATCGAACCCTCTTTGCCGCGGCCATCGCTCTGGTGGATCCCAGGACATAAACCCGTATAACTGCTCACCTGCCCTCGATTGTGAAAGCGCTGCCAACCCTTCATCTCGTATTCCAACACCGCCGTGCTGTAGGCGCCCACTCCCTTAGGCCGCAGCGCCGGAGCCAACGCTTCGATCTGCCGACGCAACTCCCTTTGCTCCTCTTCGGCGCTCAAGACCTTCTTGCGCCAAGCTTCCAATTGCTCCTTCATCGAGTCTTTGAGCCGGGGCTCAGCGTTGAGTTCACGCCACCCTTTAGCCTGCCACCAGCGGCCTCGCACTTCGATCCCTGGGGCGCACAACAACCCTTTACCGCGGCCCCCCAAAGCGACTGCGATCGGCCATCACCTGGCGATGATAGCGGATCAGGGCTCGTTTTTCTTCCCCTTCGGCGCTCGGCACCCCCACCACACTCAAGGCTTGATCCTGGCCCCGCAGATACCGATCGAGACTATCGACCAACTCCGCGCTATCACGCCGATCGGTCTTTTGCCGCTTAGCTCCCTTTCCCATCGCCTTGGGTGCTACCACCAGGTTCTTAACCCCAAGAGCCACCAACTGCCAATGCAACCAGTAGCCACTGGCTCCAGCTTCGTAACAGCTCTCCATCTGCCATCCCTGGGCCAACTTCTTGTCCACCCACTGCTCAAATGCCTGATGGCTCATCTTGCCACACTTTTAATCCGCCCTCCGTCCTCCTGCATCGCCACCGTTACCTGCCGCTAATGCAGATCCAGTCCTAACCTCAGGACCCGATTGCCATTGTGCTCTCCACTTGCTTGGTTGCCACCACCACTCGATATTCTTTGGTTTGTTTTATTCATAGAGCCGACAGTTTAGCAGCGGGTGCTGTTAGCTGTCGGCTCATGTCATCTACTTTCGTCAGGTCC
Source organism: Verrucomicrobiota bacterium (assembly GCA_041167675.1). Taxonomy (GTDB): domain Bacteria; phylum Verrucomicrobiota; class Verrucomicrobiia; order Chthoniobacterales; family JAFAMB01; genus DASTDH01. The sequence continues at coordinate 11,335 of JBEEIB010000226.1, read as the reverse complement.
CTGCGGGACTGATTTACCCCGGCCAGGGACGACCGGTTCGATTCCTATCGTAACCTCCCAGATTGACGCGCACTGGGCTAGGCTCGCAGGGGCCCTTCATGCCGGAATTTCGCACGCACGTGCCGACCGGCCCTTTTCTCCTGGCGCGCTGCTTTGACTGAAGCATATCGTAACCCGCGCCATGGAAGCACCGAGCCTTGAGACCTCCGTTCGCGTCATGTTCTTCGATACTGATGCTGGCGGGGTGGTACACAACATTGCATACCTCCGGTTCATCGAAACCAACCGATCCCTGTTAGCTGAGAAGCTTGGTTGGGAAATGAGCGAACGATTGCTTCAAGGCGATTGCCCTGTCGTCGTCCGGACAGAGATCGATTATCGCCGGCCCGCACGTCTTTGGGACGAGTTGGTTGTCCGCGGTTGGCTGGACAAATTTGAGCGAACGCGATTCTGGTGCGCTTTCACGATCACGCGTCCGAGTGACGGCCAAGTGTTGATTAGCTGCCGCCAGACGTTGGTCGTGGTGAAATTGCCAGAGATGAAGGTGCAGCGGCTGCCAGCTTTCTGGAATACTACTTGGGAACAGCTGAGAGAATAGGAGGGTACAGTTACAGGTTATAAGATTGCAAGTTTTTGGGTATGACCTGCAACCCGTAACTTTCAAGCTTTAACCCGTACCAGCCGCAGGATCGCGTCGGAAAAATCCATCGCGCCCTGCAGGAGCTCCGCCCCAAAGGAGTAAAAAGTCACGTCGCGACTGGAGAGAATGAGCATGAGGCTCAATCCCAGGAAGTTCATCAGATAAATCACCATCATGGAGAAAAATGTTCCATGCTCGACCAGATCGGTTTGCCCGTTCCAGAGCATCCAAACGGTGAAGGTAACGTGAAACATCCAGGTGAAGCCAATCAATCCGAACAGCCACCAGTGGTACGGTGAAAGGTCCCAAAACACGCTGACGCCGCCGTAAAGAGCGAGCACAATCAGGCTGTAAATCGGAAAAAAATAAGGCGCGAGTGAGATCCAGAAGTTGTTTGTATCGGTCACGATATGTCCGCCTTCGCTACCCACGCGAAAACGAGTAACCCGGCCCCCCATAATCCAGACCCAAAGCACATGCGTGAGCTCGTGGCCGAAGACGTACATGAGCACCGGCTTCGGTAATCCGAAAAAAGTGATCAGCCAAAGGATTGACCCAAGCGCAAAAAACCAAAATTCTTCCGAAGCCCAAAAAGAGTGATTCACTGTCGCCTGGGAAAAACAGGAAAAGAAAGCGCGAGTAAGAATCCAGGCTGGCGGGATCAAAAATACAGCGATTAGCTGTTTTAGCCAACGAACTGGAACCGCTATTTCCCGATCTACTTCACGGATCTTTTCCGTGGCTGAACGCTCCGATCGCAGCTTCCGGCGTTTTCGGTTTGTCGTTGCCACAGCGCGAAAAACTCACAAAAAGGATAGCAAAGCGGCGTTTTCGTGTTGAACAAGTGAAACTGCACAAAAGGATGCCGCTTTGCTACCCTTTTTGTGGAGTTTTTCGCCCTAGGCTCTTCCCATATAAGCACCGGTCCGAGTGTCTACGCGAATCAGTTCGCCTTCTTTTATAAACAGTGGGACCTGGACAGTTTTCCCGGTTTCCAGTTTGGCCATTTTTTGTACGTTGGTCGCACTATCGCCGCGCACTCCCTCCGGCGCTTCAGCGACCTTGAGTGTCACCGATGAAGGAAGCTCGATTTCGACCGGTTTACCTTCCGCATACAGAACTTCTACTTTTAGATTCTCAGAAAGATACTCTTGCCCACTTCCGAGCAGTTCCGGCCGTAACGTTTCCGTCTCGTAGTTTTCCGGATCCATAAAAACAAAACCGTCCTGATCCTTGTAACTGAACTCCAAGGTGCGCCGAGTGACATCAACTAATTCGACGGTTTCAGTCGAGCTGAAGCGAACGTTACTAGATTTTCCAGTCCGAATGCTGCGAAGCGTCCCTTGGACAAATGCGCGCAGATTGCCCGGAGTCCGGTGCTGTACTTCGAGCACCACGGCAATATCGCCGTTATACCGAATTGCCATTCCTTTTCGAAGATCGTTTGCTGCTGCCATAAAGCTGGTCCCGTGGTTAGGTGATTATGGGAGAGGGTACGATTACAGAAGCTTCACTTTCGTCAAATCTTGAGAATCAATAATCCCAACCGGTCGATTTGACTCGTCGACCACGATGAGATCGTCAATGCGATGTTGGTCGAGAATAGTCAGTACTTCGACGGCCAAACGATCCGAACGGATCGTAATCGGGTGCTTGACCATATAGCTGCCGACTGCTTCCTGAACCATGGCCGGTCGATCTTCAAATGCACGCACGAAGTCACCATGCGTGAAAATTCCCTTCAATACCCCGGATCGATCCACTACCACCGCAACTCCAGCGCGACACTGATTCATCGCGTGTAGCACCGCCAATACCTCGGTATCAGGTGTTACGGTTGGCATGCGGTCACCTCCCCGCATCACGTCGGTGACCCGCTGTAATAAGGCGCGGCCAAGTCTGCCGCCTGGATGAAACTTCGCGAAATCTTCTTTTTGGAAGCCGCGCGCTTGCAAAAGCACCATCGCCAATGCATCGCCCAGGGCAAGCAGGACGGTCGTACTCGAAGTTGGAGCCAGATTTAGCGGACAAGCCTCCTGCTCGACCGAACAATCCAGCACGACGTCGCTATGTTTGGCCAACGTCGAATTCAAATCCCCGGTAAACGCAATGATTTGAACGTTAAAGCGTTTCAATGCCGGCAGTATGTTGAGCAATTCCGCGGTTTCTCCACTATAGCTCATCGCGAGAACGGTGTCTCCGGTGGCGACGATTCCGAGATCACCGTGGAGCGCATTGAGCGGATTCAGCACCACCGCCGGCGACCCGGTGCTGGTGAGAGTTGCCGCAATTTTCTCTCCAATCTGACCCGATTTACCGACCCCTAGAACAATGATCTTTCGACCCGCTTCAACCGTTTTGCGCAAAAGCTGAACTGCTTCGGAAAAGCGCCGGTCCAGTCTCCTGGCCAGCTGTTCCAATTCATGGATCTCGATCTGCAAGACTTGTCGGGCCTGTTCGAGATCATTCATTCCGAGCTGGTGGGGCTCATTCATATCGAACTGGTCTGTCGAGTCGCCAATATCGAGATATTCATGGGCAGATTAAGATCTCAGCGCCGACGCTGGAAATGCCAAAAGGTTACCACTACACAGACCAGCATCAATAAAATGAAGATTGGGTAGGTGTCGTGCCATCGATGTATCAGCGAACGAGGGGAACGGCCGAAAAAGCTCATCGCGTACAGAATTGCGATGGTAATGATAGGCAGGCAGATCGAAGCGACGAGTGTGAGCCTTCGAATCGATTCATTGGTCCGCGAGTTCAAACTTCCTAGGTACAACTGGGAGAGATTCGCGGCGGTTGACGCTTCGCTCTCCAGCCGTTCGATCATTTCCAGCAAACGCAAGTATCCGGACCGGAAGAACGGTTTGCTGCGGTCTCTGATTGCTCCGGTCCGGTCTTCAGCCAATTTTCGCCAGGCTTCAGCCTGGGTAAGGCCGATTTGCCGGAGCGTGGCTACCGTTTTTTGCGTGTGGCTGATAATCGGCAATAATTCCTGGCTAGGATCGCGCAGGATATTTTGTTCGAGACTCTGGCGATGATCGGATAATTGTGCGATCGAAGCAGCATAGGGTTCCAGCATGGCCTCGAAAATAGAGTAGACCAAATAATCGCTTCGTAAGAAGCGCAACTGGTTTTCGTTGTCACCAACGCCTTCACGCAAAGTCTGAAAAGGGTCAAGCGCGGTGTTCGCCAGAAGAGTGACGACGACCTGTTCCTGCAGGACAAGGTGTAAGGGCTCGATAATCAACGCTCCGGTTAGCGAAGGGGAAACAATCTGGAGTACAATGGAGAGCTGTCGGTCATATGCTTCGACGTGGGATCGTCCTGGATTGGTTTTAAATCCGGCCAATGTGAGCGGGTGGAGCCGGAATTGAGTAGCGACTCGCTCTAATGCGTCATCGTTCGGCCGTCCCTGCAAGTGGAACCAACGGACGCCTCCATCGAGTAAGCTGTCAGTCAAATTTTCGAGCCGCTCAAGCTGCTTTTCGCTGTGCGAATAGGCGTTGTATTCGATCAGACGAACCGCGTTTCCGGGTTGAAGGCTTTGGACGGATTGAACCAACACCGATTCGGTGGAGACCGGGTCGATCATTTTAGCCGGACGGATCTGAGTTAATCACGTCTAGGTCCTCTCCAAAGCGCAGCATCGACGCAGGCTATGATATGGCCAAGCCATCCGAGCCAAACTAGCCATAAAAAACCGCTAACGAGGAATAAGATAATTGCAGCGATAATACGGCCCTGTACCAACTGGCCGAGGCCAGGGATGAAAAAGCTACATATCGCAGCCAGCACATTTCCGGTGGATCCTTGTCCCATAGTTATCTCCTCCATCAATAACAAAGTTGATTGCCCTTAAGTTTCAATTGGGTTGAAGAATTAAGAATGATCTTTGGCGGTTTCTCGTCAGACCGACTACGACCGGTTTTGTTGGATCAAGCCGACTAGAGATTTGAGCGAATACCTGCGAGTTGGGAGTTGGTTGCCGGTTCACCTCTTCAATTACGTCGCCGACACGCAAATCTTGCGCGGTCGACGCCTCTGGATCTACCTGTATGACGATGACCCCTTTAACGTACTCAGGAACGTTCGCCTCCGAGCGTAACCGTGGATTCAAATCGTTAACCTCGATCCCAGCAAACACCTTGCTGGAATTGGTGTCCGGACTGTTTCCCGGAGTGCCCTGGGTAGCTAGTTCTGCTGGCTGCTCGGCGACTTGAGCTGTCACCGACAGCTTTTTGCCGTCACGAGAAAGTGCAACATTAAGGTTCGATCCGATATCCGCGTCCGAAATCTGATTGCCGAGCGAGAGGGTATCTTTGATGTCGTGGTTATTGATTTTTTGAATTACGTCGCCACGAATGATTCCGGCTTTTTCTGCCGGCGAACCTCTCGTCACATCGGTAACTAAAGCGCCAGTGTTACCATCCAATTTGAATTGTTCGGCGATTTCTTTGGTTACCGGCTGGACACTGACGCCAAGATATCCGCGTACCACTCGTCCTTTTTCGACGAAGTTCTTGATCGCGCGCTTTACCACGTTGGCGGGAATCGCAAACCCGATACCCTGGTTACCGCCAGACTCCGAATAGATTGCGGTGTTAATTCCGACTGCCTCTCCCTTGATGTTGACCAAAGGGCCGCCCGAATTGCCCGGGTTGATAGCGGTATCGGTTTGGAAGAATTCCAGAGAGCTTTCGCTGATTGCTCGACGATTTTTCGCGCTGATAATTCCTTGGCTTACGCTCTCCTCCAGTCCAAACGGATTGCCGATCGCAAAAACCAGTTGACCCACTTTTACCAAGTCGGAATTGGCCAGAGGCAAAGGCGTGAGTTCCGGCAAATCGATCTTTAGTACAGCCAGATCGAGTTGGCTATCGGTGCCGATCACCTTGGCTTTCGCCTGACGTCCATCGTTCAGTTCCACCACAATGTCATCGGTGCCATTGACCACATGATTATTCGTCACGATATGGCCTTCCTGCGAGACAATCACGCCAGAGCCGAGCGAGGTGACTTGTTGCTCAGTCGGGTTTCGACGTCGGGAGCGACCGCCAAAAAAATACTCCAAGGGATCCGACCATTGCCGCTGCACCACCGTTTTCATCGTAGTGATACTGACCACGCTAGGTACGACGGTATCAGCGAGATGCGTGTATTCCTCATTCAGGCGTTCAAGCAGGGGGACCGATCCCAGCTCGATCTTCGATTTGTCCGCGGGGGTAAATTTTTCCGCTCTCGTTTCGGTTGCTCCGAACTGTTTGGCCTGCCAGACGTAGATCAATGAAATGACCAACGCCAGAAGAAGCACAAAGACGAGAAACTTGAGAAAGCTCTTCATGTTACTGCTGGGCCTAGTTAGCTAAATTTGCGGCCCTTTTTCCACTCTCAATTATCATACGCCGAAAAACGACGTTTGCAGGCGCTTGCAGATCCGGATCTTGGTCGAGAATGACGCCGGCAATGCCTCTGGCTTCATCAATCAAATGTCCGTCTCTAAGCAGATCGGCCAATCGCAAAGGCGGAAGCCCACTCTGTTCGGTGCCCAGTAGATCGCCGGGACCGCGAAATTGAAGATCGGCCTCCGCGATTTCGAATCCATTGTCGCTTTTTTCCAGGATTCTCAATTTGGCCAACGGAACTGGGTCTTCGCTATCGGTCAGGAGTACACAGTAGCTCTGGTGATTGCTCCGCCCGATGCGGCCCCTCAACTGATGAAGTTGTGCCAGACCGAAACGCTCCGCATTCTCGATCAACATGACCGTAGCGTTGGGAACGTCCACACCGACTTCGATGACGGTAGTTGAGATCAGTACTTCGACCTCTCTCGAACGAAATCGGGCCATTACCGATTCCTTCTCTTCCGGGGTCAGCCGCCCATGGAGTAAACCGCATGCGGCCGGTGCCAGAAGTTGGCTCCAGCGAGTAAATTCGGTGGTTGCCGCTTTGACGCTCAATGATTCCGATTCCTCGATGACCGGGTAGATGATGTAGATCTGACGGCCGGCTTTCAGTCGCTCTTTCAAAAATGTGGTCGCCTCCGGGAGCTTTGCCGTGGATCTTACTCGGGTAACCACTGGCCGGCGGTCGGCCGGTTTCTCATCGAGGATCGAAACATCAAGATCGCCGTATACCGTCATTGCTAGCGTGCGAGGAATGGGCGTTGCAGTCATTACCAGAAGATCAGGTACAGGCGTTCTTTGCACCAGTCGCGCGCGTTGGAGTACGCCGAACTTATGCTGTTCATCGATAACGACCAATCCGAGCCGAGAAAAAGAGTCGGCGTCGTAGAGCAAAGCGTGGGTACCAACAACGGCGTCGGCTTCTCCTTCGAGAGGGAGGAAGGTTTCTTCTTTGCGAACACCGGTCCGCAGCGCGATCTTGACGCCCAGGGGCTGCAGCCATTCGGTCAGCCCTCGATAGTGTTGTTCGGCAAGCACCTGCGTAGGAGCCATGAGAGCTGCCTGGAATCCGGCTTCGATGACCGACAGCATCGCAGTCACCGCGACGAATGTTTTTCCTGCGCCAACGTCGCCCTGTAGCAGACGAGCCATCGGTCGAGGCGCAGCCAGGTCGCGGCGAATCTCTTCCATTGTCCGGAGCTGCGCTTTGGTCGGTTCGAAGGGTAACTGGTCGAGAAACTTCGAGAGGATCTTTCCGGTGCCTGCGTGGGATTCACCCACTCCGCTTCGAGCAGTCCGGCGACGTTGTTCCACCACCAGCTGCATGCCGACCAACTCGGCCAGGGCCAAAGTTTGCCGAGATTTCTCGAGTTCCTCCCAGGATTCGGGAAAATGTAGTTGCCGGAGCGCCGATCGCAGCGAGGCAACATACCCGGGAAGAACCGGCCGATCCGGGATCGTTTCCAGTTGCTCGATACTTCGGTACGATAATTCTCGCAGCGCCCGCTGGCGCAGGCCCTCGGTGAGCGGATAAATTGGCGTGATCCGGTCGAGGTGGATCAGGTTTTCGTCAGTTTCCTCGACAATTTCAAACTCCGGATGATCGAAGTAGATGCGGTTTCGCACTTCTTTCGGCCGACCGAAAAGAACGACTGTCTGACCAGCTGCTAGCATCCGCTGAACGTAATATTGGTTAAACCAGCGACAGGTGACGCGACCACTAAGCGCAGTGCCGTTATCTTCTTCTACCGTAGCCTCAACAATCTTTCGCCTAGCGAAGTAACGGCCGGTTATTTTGGTGATGACCCCGCGGATGCAGGTAGGTATTTCGGAGCTAGCGGTCGGAAACCGGCCAAAGCGCGAGCGATCTTCGTGGCGGCGGGGATAATGTTCGAGAAGATCCCGCCAGGTCTCGATTCCGAGCCGCGTCAATCCCCGGCCAAGCGACGGATTGACCCAAGCTAGGTCCCGAATCGGAGTTTCTAGAGGATCCATTGGCGGAGTCTATCGATGGCCTTCTAGCGGCAAGAGCGAATCGCTTCGATCTGCAGTTGCAACTCCAGACGGCCCTGGAAGCGATTAGTTTCTAGGTAGAATGCGATATCCCAAGGTGGCGGTGGGACCGGGATGTTTCCAGCCCCAAAGTGAATGGCCCGAAGCAGCCTCCCGTCGTGCCGGATGCTGAATACTCGATGCTTTTCTTTCAGAAGACGTGGCTCTCCGCCAGGTTCAGCTCTCCGCAGACAGAAGAGTGGCGCTGGATTGCCGACCCCGAACGGCTGCAGCCTTTCGTACCCGGTTAAAAATTCAAAATTCAGCTCACGCCCGGAAACTACGGCGTCAATGACATACTTTGGAGTCAAGAGATCCTTCGGTAGAGTATCGCGCGCTGCTGCCAAAAACATTTCCGTAAACGACGCGAGCCGATCGAACTGTAACGTAACTCCGGCAGCCATTTCGTGGCCGCCGAACTGGATTAATACGCCATTGCACGCCTCGAGAGCGCGTACGAGCGAAAAGCCCGGAATGCTCCGGCCGCTGCCTTTTCCGATTCCATCCTTGTCGAAGCCGATCACAATGGTTGGACGATGGAAATGCCGCATCAAACGAGATGCGACAATGCCGACCACGCCGGGATGCCACCCGCGCGAACCGACCACAATGGCCGCAGACAAAGGATCGAACCGATCAGCCAAAAGGGCGAACGCTTCATCGACGGTGGTCTGCTCGACTGCTTGCCTTTCTCGATTCTGCCGATCGAGCGATTCCGCAAGCCGATCCGCTGCGGAAGCATCCTCGGTCAGTAAGAGATCGAGTGCTTCTTGGGCGGCACCGATTCGACCGGCCGCGTTGAGCCGCGGTCCGATTCGAAATGCAACGTCGGTGGCCTTTACCGGACCCTCGATTCCCGTGCGACGAATGAGAGCGCGCAAACCGATCCACTGGCTGGAAAGGAGCCGCTTAAGTCCGTGGTAGACCAGTGTTCGATTTTCCCCGACCAACGGCGCCAGATCCGCTACGGTGCCCACGGCAATCAAGTCGAGGAAATCTTTCAGATCGACTTCGGCCAGCCTGCGTTGTTTGAGCAAGCCATGACAAAGTTTAAAGACGAGTCCAATGGTACAGAGATATTGAAAACTCGAACCCGTTTTCGGATTGATGAGAGCCTGACACTCCGGAAGCTGTGATTTTGGTTCGTGATGATCAACGACGATAACATCTGTCCCTTGCGCCTTGATGAGGCCGATTTGCTCGGTGGAGGCAGTTCCGCAGTCCAGCGCGATGAAAAGTTCAGGCTGAAAAACCTGCAAACAACGGGTTACTCCTTCCGCGGACAATCCGTAGCCTTCATCGATCCGATGGGGTAGAAATTGGCTCGGTTCGGCACCGTACAATCGCAAGATTCGAGTGAGCATTGCGAGCGACGTTACCCCGTCGACGTCATAGTCTCCGTAAAGCACGATCCTCTGTTTGCGATCGATGGCCTGGAGAATCCGGTATACCCCCTCACGGACACCGGACAACAAAAAAGGATCCGAGAGATCCTGTAACCTCGGTTGAAGAAATTTCTCGGCCGCGCCGACGTCGCCAAATCCCGCCTTAATCAAAAGTCGCGAAAGAGAGGCGGGAAGTTGAAGTGCTTGGCTGACAGCGGGAGCACCCGCGTCTGTATCACTCGAAGGAAAATGCCAAACGCGGTCCAAGTACGCGCTCATTTTTGGATCATGCCGCGAAGCAACCCGTCTTCAAGGCCGGCAGTTTTACGACCATAGCCACTATCTACCATGCCGCTCGGTTTCTAAATCTGACGCGCTAATAGGCGGATTCATCATAAGGAGGACGAACAAAGAGACCGCGCGCGGCCAGGAAGCGTTTTGCATCGGAGACGGTGAACTCCCCAAAGTGGAAAATACTGGCCGCCAGCACTGCATCGGCTTTCCCGTCGCGCAGGACAGCTTCGAGGTGCTCGAGGGTGCCGGCTCCCCCACTAGCAATAACCGGGATGCGAATCGAGGTACTAACCGCCGCCGTGAGCTCCAGGTCGTAGCCATCCTTGGTGCCATCCGCATCCATACTGGTTAAGAGAATCTCACCTGCGCCAAGAGCCTCTACTTCTTTGGCCCATTCAATCGCATCGAGCGGTGTTGGGTTCCGTCCGCCGTGCGTAAATACGCGCCAGCGGCCATTGCTCTCTCTTTTCGCATCAATCGCGACCACAATACACTGCACGCCAAACGTCTCCGCCGCTTCAGCAACCAGCTCCGGGTGTTGAATGGCGGCAGTGTTTATACTCACCTTGTCAGCGCCAGCCAATAACATGTCACGCACATCGCTCACGCTCCGGATCCCGCCTCCCACAGTCAGTGGCATAAAACATTCATTCGCAGTGCGTTCAACCACGTCGATCATCGTCCTTCGGTGGTCAGAAGAAGCCGTAATATCGAGGAACACGAGCTCGTCCGCTCCTTGCCGGTTATATTCCTTCGCGCATTCCACCGGATCGCCCGCGTCACGCAATTGCAGGAAGCGGGTTCCTTTAACGACGCGTCCGTCGGTGACGTCGAGGCATGGAATGATTCTTTTGGCCAGCATGTGAGTAAGCTTGGGCCAATTTAGCCCGGATTGTGCGCCAAATGCAAAGCTGCGAAGGACGCGGGCACCGCTAGCAGGTGGTTAACTGTTGAAGATTTGAAAGACTTTGGTCCCTACGGGTCCAGTCGGACTTTGCTGGGCGAAAAGGCGCTCGGTTTTTAGCGGCGAAGCCGTGACTCAGGATAGCCTAGGGCGCAGCCCTGGGCGAAGCCCTAGGAATTCAGCCCCCAAGAAGAGCGTAGCGCTGAAGGCGCGTTTCAATCCGGGCGGAGAAACACCATATGGTTCACGTCTTGTCGCGCGCTTTCAGCGCTAGGACGCTGCCCGATTCCCGAGTCACGGCTTCGCCGCTGTGATAGCCGATCATTCCCCATCAACAAAGTCCGACAAGGTCCCTGTGGGACGAAGGCGTTTCTCAATTCACCGCCGCATTATTGGCTCACACGCCGCTCGCTGTGGCTCGGGCGTGTATCGCCCTGCCGGCCCCCAAAAGTTCCATGTTCCACTGCAATGTGTTAACCAAGAGATCGCGCAGGAGTTTGACGATCGGCGATTTTTCATTCTTCCGCGAGAGCAGATACAACCGGATGAGTGGAAGCGTTTTCAAGCCGGCTATCCGGTTGTTCATGGTTAAACCTTTGGGAACGGCCAGCGGAGTTCGCACCGTGACACCGAGCCCCGCTTCCACGGCGGC
>JBEEIB010000225.1:0-16950 GCA_041167675.1 Verrucomicrobiota bacterium | reverse complement strand
TGATGACGAAAGCCACTACCTTAAGGCCCTGGAAAATCGACGTTCCCCGCTTAGCAAAAAAATCTCCAAACTCTAAATTTTTTACTTGCGCAGACCAGCTCAGTTACTGCCCTACCGCAATAGGCAGATCACGCCGACGGATCCGTTCGTCCACTCGCCCTTTCCCCGTGTCGCCTCCTTAAGTTGACGCGCATGGGCAGCTGCCGGACTGGGAAACGATGTAAAAACAGAGGTCCGTCCCGACAGGGACGATCGAACGTTTTCACGTGGCGCGCCTTACCCAGCGAAATAACATAAAGCACATAAAGCAGGCGCCAAGATATCTGACAGTTCTCTTATCTCGCGAAACCACTCAGAGTCGAATTTGGCCGGCAAATTCCTTTCCCAGCCGAAAAGAAGTGTCTTGACTGCCAAAATCAATTTTGCGGCTGATTACCGCTTTTGACCGATTTTCCCTTTCGCTCAATTCGACCTTCTGCTTACCTTCGGGGTCCTGGTGCCTGGAGAATGCGAAGGGGGTTCTGCGAAAGTTCGGAGGCCGGCTTAGTCCGATGGCACTGATTGGAAGAAGTTTATTGAAGGCGTTTTTTCATGCTTAAACCTGTTCGCCGAATTCATTTTATGGGTGTCTGTGGTACCGCGATGGGCGCAGTCGCGGCCGCCATCCGAGATCTTGGTTTTGTCATTAGCGGATCCGACGAAAATGTGTATCCACCCATGTCGACTTTTCTTGGGGAAAAGCAGATTCCCATCTCTGCTGGTTACCGGCCCGAAAATGTGCCGGATGACGTTGATCTTGTGGTTATCGGCAACGCAATCTTTCGTGGCAATCCGGAACTAGAATCGGTACTTAAGCGAAAGTTGCTCTACCGGTCGCTCCCGGAAACAATCAAAGACTTTTTCCTTCAAGGAAAGCATAACGTCGTGGTGACCGGTACCCACGGCAAGACCACCACAACCGCACTGGTTACCTGGATCTTCAGCCAAGCCGGCTTAAATCCCGGATTCCTCATCGGTGGAATCGCTAAGGATTTGCAGCGAGGCGCTTCCTTCCCGGATTCGCAATACTTCGTCTTGGAGGGAGACGAATATGATACCGCGTTCTTCGACAAACGTTCAAAGTTCCTCCATTACCTGCCGGAAACATTGGTGATTAATAACATCGAGTTTGATCACGCTGACATCTTCCACGACCTAGAAGAAATCAAAACCAGCTTTCGCCGTTTGGTAAACATCGTGCCTCAGTCTGGACGTTTTTTTATCAACGCGGATGATCCCAATTGTTCGGAGGTAACACAGAAGGCGTTCGCTCCGGTAATGACCGTTGGTCTCTCAGAAAAGGCTTATTACCATTTGGCAGACATCGAATACCACCAGTCTGGATCCACGTTTCGGATCGGAAAAGATCGTTTTGAAACCTCGCTCATCGGAGAGTTCAATGTCCGTAACGCCGGTATGGCTGCAGCCGTTGCTCTCTCGCATGGTATCAATCTAGCCACGATTCAAAAAGCTCTCCGATCGTTTCAGGGTGTCGCTCGACGACAAGAAATTCGCGGTGAGGTCAATGGCATCAAAGTGATCGACGATTTTGGACACCACCCGACCGCGATCAAGGAAACGCTAAGTGCTTTGCGGCGTCGATTTCCAGCGCATCGGCTCTGGGCCATCTTTGAGCCGCGATCCAATACGACTCGCCGCGCAGTGTTTCAGCAGCAGTTGCCAGATGCTCTCGCCATCGCTGATGGAGTTATTCTAGCGGAAGTAGCCCGCATAGAACAGGTGCCGGAGGACGATCGGCTCGACCCTTGGAAAGTGGTGAAGTCGATTCAACAAACCGGCAAGCCGGCTTTCTATGAGCCTAAAATCAACCAAATCGTGGAGCGATTGAAGCCCCTCGCTCGACCCGGGGACGTAATTGTGGTCTTCAGCAACGGCGGCTTCGGAGGCATTCACGACAAGCTGCTTGCCGAGCTGGCATGATTTTCGACACTCACAAGCATCACGGCCACAATTATCGTTATCTGATTCGCCGTTGGCGGAGTCTGGCCCGTCGAGCCGGTTTGAAATGCCAAGTATTCGCCACCGCGGACGAGTTCGAACTTTTCTTCCTGCGGTCACCGGCCATGCAAACTCAAGGCGGAATTTACTTGTCGGCCGGCATCCACGGCGACGAAGCGGGAGGAACCGAAGGACTCCTCTTTTGGGCGGAGATGAACGTGACCTGTCTGAAACGGCTGCCGGTATTACTCTTTCCCTGTTTGAACCCATGGGGGCTCGTTCATAACCGGAGAAGTGATGCGGAAGGACGTGACCTTAACCGCTGTTATCACCTGGACGATCTCGAGCGGATTCGGGCTCAAAAGGCCATCATTGCCGGAGTCACGTTTCGCTTCGCCTTGTGCCTGCACGAGGACTATGACGCGCAAGGCGTCTATCTCTATGAGGTAAGAAAACATCTACGGCCGATCGGTCCGGAACTTCTCGCGGCCGCGGGTTACCATTTGCCCGTTGATCTTCGCCCGAAAATCGAAGGACGCCGGGCCGAGAGCGGCTCAATAGCTCGACGGATCAAAGCGTTGAGATTCCCTTTCCTGCCGGAAGCCGGCCTGCTCGCCCTTTACCACAGCGATCGAACGATCACCCTGGAAACGCCCTCCGAGTACGACCTGGGTGCTAGAACACAAGCCCAGGCCGCGGCGATCCAACGGGGAATCGAATTAACCCTGGGTACCAGTCCAGTATCGGAACGCTAACCGCCAGTTGAGCCATCTCCGCCTGGCTTGGTCATCTCGACCGGATCAAGAGCTCGGTTCAATTGATCCTCCGGCAGCACCTGCCGTTCACGGCAAATTTGGCGTACCGTTTTTCCAGTGGCTGCACTTTCCTTCGCAATTTCGGCAGCTCGATCATAGCCGATCAACGGGGCTAAACTGGTAACCATGGCCATGCTCAGCTCCACCAATTCGTTACAGCGATCTTGGTTAGCAATGATCCCACTGATACATTTGTCCTGGAACGCTCGCGCGACGTTACTCAAAAGCCGAATACTCTCCAAAACGTTGTGCGCCATCACCGGCATCATCACGTTCAGTTCGAGTTGACCGTTCGCGCCGCCCCAACATACCGTCGTGTCGTTTCCGAAAACCTGGGCACATACCTGTACAACCGATTCGCACATCACCGGATTTACCTTTCCCGGCATGATTGAGCTCCCCGGTTGTGTCGCCGGAAGCTGGATTTCTCCAATTCCGCATCTCGGACCGCTGGCCAAGAGCCGGATATCATTGGCGATCTTAAACAGACTTACGGCAATCGATCGCATTTGCCCGCTCGCTTCGACCAGCCCATCTTTGGCCCCCTGGGCTTCAAAGTGGTTGCGGGCCTCTCGAAATGCCACGCCCGTTCGATTCCAAAGATGTCCCATCACCTTACCAGCAAATTCCGGGTGGGAGTTCAGGCCAGTACCGACCGCGGTTCCGCCCAGAGCGAGTTCTTCGACTGCCGCAATTGCATTGCCTGCCCTAAGCTTTCCGTACTCAACCTGCTTCGCGTAACCGCTGAATTCCTGACCCAGCCGAACCGGGGTCGCATCCATCAAATGAGTGCGTCCGATCTTGATCACCTCCCAAAATTCGTGCGCTTTGGCTTCCAATCCTTGCTGGAGGTGGTCTAACGCGGGCATCAGTTCACTGCGAACCGACTCCGCGACTGCGATATGAATGCTGGTCGGAATCACGTCGTTGCTCGATTGACCCATGTTGACGTGATCATTCGGATGCACCGGATCCTTCGATCCAATCGCTTTGCTATCCAGTTGGCTACAGCGATTCGCGATCACCTCGTTCGCATTCATATTGGTGCTCGTGCCGGAGCCGGTCTGAAAAATATCGATCGGAAATTGAGAGTCCCAGTGGCCCTCAATGACCTCTTCGGCGGCTTCGGTAATGAGCAGCGCTCTTTTCTCGTCTAGTTTGCCGAGATCACGGTTAGCTTGAGCTGCCGCCCATTTTACTAATCCGAGCGCCCGAATGAACGGACGGGAGAAGCGATAACCACTAATGGGAAAATTGAGAACGGCTCGTTGCGTGGTCGCGCCGTAAATGGCATCAGCCGGCAACTCCATCGTGCCCATCGAGTCTTTTTCAATACGCGTTTGCATTCGTTATAGGGGTAGTGTCGATCGGCTCACCGAAAGAGAACAGCGGAACCCGGAACATCGTCCCAGGCCGAAACAAACTTGGATTGGCCAATTGCCAAGTCCGAAAACGGTCGCACGTATGGAGCCTTCGCGAAAACCTAATGTTGACGAACCTCTCATATTCTCATAACAATTCTAGATTCAATTTCAACTGTAGCTTCCATTCGCAATTTGTGAGCGAACCTCCTAACCACAATCTCCTGACGGTCAAGGAAACGGCCGAATACTTAAGAATACCGCTCCCGACTGTCTACTATTTGGTCCAGAGGGGCCAAATACCGGCGATTCAGATCGGGGGGCGCTGGCGTATCAAAAAATCGTCCTTGGACAAGGACATTCTACGCGAAGATAAGCAGGGCCAACCAACCGTGCTCGTTGTCGATGATGACCCCGGTCTGCAAGAGTTATTTCGTAACTTCTTAAAGAAGGTTGGATTCAGTCGCGTCGTCGTAGGGACCGCTAAAGACGCGATTGTAAGCCTCCGAAAACAAAAGTTTGATCTAATGTTCCTCGATCTGCAGCTTCCTGACGCCCCAGGTGATCAGGTCTATCGGACCGCGAAACAGATCGATCCAGATCTGAACGTAATCGTTATTACGGGTTATCCCGATAGCGAAGTTCTCGATCGTATCCTGCAGATTAGTCCAGTTACAGTGCTGAAAAAGCCCTTGAAAGTGGAGCAGCTCAACCAGACGGTCAAGATTCTCGGACATACCGGTCCGAAAATGGAAGCGTGAACCCAGGGCCCTTTTTCGGTCTCTAATCAGTACCAACTCCGCGGATCTAACCGGTTTCGATTTTTTTTGAGTACTCAGGCGATGAAATAGCTGAGATTCTCGAGCTCGATCGCCAGATTAACGTTATTAACCACTACGTGATCTGGCACCTGCAGAATAAGGGGCGAAAAATTCAGGATCGCTTGAATCCCGGCTTCGACTAGTTCGTTGGTGACCTCCTGTGCCACCATTCCTGGCACCGCAAGAATCGCTAGTTTCACGCCATTTTCCGGGACAAACCGCTTAATTTCATTGGTTGGCAAAACCGGCACCTTCGTTCGGCCGGCTTTCGATGCATCTGGCCGAATATCGAATGCAGCGACGATTTCGAATCCTTCCTTCGCAAAACCATCATATCGCAAAAGCGCAGAGCCTAAATTGCCGGCGCCCACCAAGATCACCGGCTGAAAACGGGTTGTTCGAAGGACGCTACCGAGCTGTGATAGCAACGATTCAACTTTGTAGCCGAGCCCACGCGTTCCAAACTGACCGAAATAGGTCAGATCTTTTCTGAGCTGCGTCGGTTTTACACCAGTCGCTCTCGCTAACGCATCGGAAGAGACAGTTTCAATTCTGTTCTGCTGAAGCCGCTCGAGTACCCGGTAGTAAAGTGACAGCCGATAGACAGCTTTTCGCGGGATGACAAGCTTCGCCACACGTGAAAAATAACGAGAAAACGTGACAGCGTCAATTTTCTCGCTTCAGCACCCGTAAAGACTCTTGCTCAGATACCCCGCGAGCGCCGTGTTTCTTTTTTCTTGTCGCAGCTCCTGAATCACTGCCCGATCCACTGCTAGGGCTCTTTCCCAAAGCCACACCAAATTTTGTGCGCTGACCTCAATGATATCAGCAACGTATTTCGGCTCATCAGTGCGTGGGGCTTTGATATCGAAGGCGAGAATGTTCTCGTAGCCGGCATCTTGAAGGACAACTAATAAGGCAAGATCCTTAAGCGGCTCGGTATAGCCAAACGGCAAATCCTGGTCATAGCGTTGGCCATCCTGCGAATTGAGATGAATGTGAAAGAGCTTACCGGCTTCCAGGCACATCTCTACGTCCCAGAGATAATCGAGTCCTGCGATCCGACTATGCGCAGTTTCCGGATTTACTCCGAACAGGGCCTGATGACTTGAATCCAAACGGCTGATCAAATAAAGCACCTCGCCCACTGTCGCTAAATACATGTTGGCGCGAGGTTCGTTTGGCTTTGGCTCAAGCGCGATGCGAATCGAAGTTCCGTATCGTTCGTGAGCATATT
The DNA here is from genome assembly GCA_041167675.1 of Verrucomicrobiota bacterium. GTDB lineage: Bacteria > Verrucomicrobiota > Verrucomicrobiia > Chthoniobacterales > JAFAMB01 > DASTDH01. The sequence continues at coordinate 10,718 of JBEEIB010000225.1, read as the reverse complement.
GCCCTACCTGATTAAAGCCCTCGACCAGCCGTTTGAAAGCCTCTTGGCCGTTCTTGGTCAAAACGAAATCGAATCCCTCACGTCCGTTCCAAAACACAACTGTCGGCGCTCCGAGCGCCGCGGCGTTGTCGACCGCCGCTACCGCGTTTTTCAGCGAGAGCTTCCGAATCGCTGGATCATTGGATGTCATCGCGCCGTCCTTGAAAATCGGGTCGGCAAAAAAGGAGGGCGTGTACATACCACATTGCAGACCGACCTCTTGCGCGCGTTTTTTTGCTGCGTCTACGTGGGAAGCCGGAATTTCGACATCGTGCGCCTCATAATAGGTCATTCCCGCTTCAGCTAAAATCGGGAGGCGGTCGAGGATGGGAATCGCTTCTCTGGTCGGGCCGCCGAAAGGATCAGTTCCCGGACCGATGTTCCAGACGCCCGCTCCTAAACCATTTCGACCAGCTTTATGAGGAAGATTAAGGGCTGCTTTCATAGGGGACTGCATTCCCAAGTTAAGGCGACTCGTGTAGTTTTTGGGTTTGCGTGCACCAATCTTGGATGATCATGCGGATCTCCTTCAACCCCTCCAGCAGTTGGGGCCCAGCCTGAAGAAGCTTCTCCGGATCAATTGAATAGACGCGGTGTCGCTTAACCGCCTCCACCTCGGCAAAACCGGGGCGCGCACATATTGCCGCCAAATCAACGCTCTTCCCGCACCAACTGGCAAGAATAATTTCGGGATTCATAGAAAATACCATTCCCTCGGTTACGACTCGATCGGCTGCGCGATTGGCCGCAGGTTTCTTGAATACATAATCTCCGCCCGCCAACTCAATGATCTCTTGCACCCAAGGAACTGCGTGAATCAGCGGACTATCCCACTCCTCAAAGTAGATTCGCGGGCGGACCGGCGGAGAGAACCGCCCCGCTGCTAAAGCCCGGTTAAATTCGTGGGCTAAATTTTCGCCTTTTTCGGGAACGCCGAGCAGACGCCCGAGTAAAGAAATTGCTTGAGCAACTCCCGTTAAATGAAAATAGCTGAGCGCAAAAACATTCAGGCCGCCGCCGATCAGCTGATCAACCAATTTCGCCTGCACATCAGAAAAACTAATCACCAGATCGGGAGAGAGCGCTAAAATTCGCTCCACGCTCCCCGACGCAAATCCAGAGACAACCGGCTTCGTCGGAAAGTGTTTAGGAGCGAAAGCGGTAACCCCGATGACCTGATCCCACGCACCTAAGGACCAGCAGATCTCGGCTGCTTCAGCGCTGATGCAAATTAGCCTCACGTCATTTTCCCGGTGTTTGAATTAGCCGGAAAAAAAGTGACTTAAAATTCTCTGCTTCGATTTTGGAGCCCACAATGAAGTTGTCTGGACCATGTTCGATGACCACCACCCAGCAGAAGGTCGCCAAAATAAATGCAAGCATCCAGGCGAGTTTGCGCAGCATTGGAAAAAGATTCTTCGCAAAGTGCGGTTGAGATCAACAAGAATTTTGCAGGAGCGACCAGACCGTTCGCCAAAGCACCGCTGAGGCTATTATTGCCTCAAAACAGCGCCTGCAGGAACACAAAGCCGCTGGATCCTGGCAGGTTGGCCCTTCGCTGCGTCCTATTGATCTTGGTGAACGTCTCCTAGCCCACGGCTTTACCTAAGGTGGCGGGGGGCCAGGAATGGCCGCCGACTGGTTAAAGGTTTCCAGGAGGACTGTCGCTTCGAACTGTATGAATGGAAGCTCAATACTTCGCAATGATGCTTTTGTTTTGCGGAGGCACATCGTATTTTTGATCTGTGAGTTACCAGGTTTTCGCACGCAAATATCGTCCGCAAATATTCGACGACGTCCTCGGTCAAGACCATGTCGTGCGTACTCTTAAAAACGCCATCACGGAAACGCGTCTGGCGCATGCCTATCTCTTCGTTGGCCCTCGCGGAACCGGCAAAACTTCGACTGCCCGCATCCTAGCGAAAGCTGTGAACTGCGTCCACGGTCCGACCGTGACCCCGTGCGGCATCTGTGATTCGTGCCGAGAAATTTCGCAAGGAATCAGTCTCGATGTTTTGGAAATCGATGGCGCCAGCAACAACAGCGTTGATCAAGTTCGCGAACTTCGCGACAACGTTCGTTTTGCTCCGGTCCGTGGAAAATACAAGATCTACATCATCGACGAAGTTCACATGCTCACATCGCAGGCCTTTAACGCCTTGCTCAAGACACTCGAGGAGCCGCCCGCGCACGTGATCTTCGTTTTCGCCACGACGGAACCCAATAAGGTCCTGCCGACCATTCTAAGCCGGTGCCAACGATTCGATTTACGTCGAATCCCCACTCAGGTTATCGCTCGGCAACTCGAATCCATTGCCAAACAAGAGGAAGTTTCCCTTTCTATCGGCGCCGCTGAAGCTATTGCGATCGCATCTGAAGGCGGCTTGCGGGACGCCGAATCGATGCTGGATCAGCTTGTCGCATTTTGTGGAAAGGAAATCAATGAAGACCAGGTCCTGGAAATTTTCGGCCTGACGTCAGAATTAGTCGTTGCCGACCTGGCCCGTTCAATCGTCGATGCCAACGCCCCGGCTGCGCTCCGAATCATTCACGATCAGGCCGAAGCCGGCAAAGATCTTTCCCGAATTCTAGGAGACCTTATCGGCTTTCTCCGTCATTTGCTGATAGACCAGGTCGACTCAGCCAGTGTTCAGGAAGAGCTAAGTGAATTGGGCCGGAAAATCGTCAGTGAGCTCAGCCGGTCTGTGAAACCGGGGGAGCTTCTCCGATTAATCGAAATATTTTCCGAGGCAGAACCTGGCCTAAAATGGACTTCAAATAAGAAGCTGCATTTGGAAATTGCGACTATCCGGGCCATTCAGAGTCTTCGTGAAGTCGGGATTGATCGAATTTTGGAGGCTTTAGAAAACCTGCCGAACCAAGGTTCTCAGAGCGTGGGCAGGTCATCTGCTTTACCTGCCGATGACGAAATCCTGAAGAAGACCCCTTCAAGTTCCGCCAATCCTCCGTCCGATAGATTGACGAAAATTGCGGCTCCAAAGACCGAGCCGGCCGAAGAACGTCCCGACGACTTATCGGCGGAAAAAAACGTCGAGAATGACTTGTCCGAAGCCGTGGCGGAACCTGAGTTGATGGTGCCAGCCGAGGAGATCGGTGAAGTGGAAGACTTGAGCTCGCCGGACACTGCGGAAGATACCCAGGGCGAAGATCTGCAGTCGCTTTGGATAAAGGTGGTCGGCGAAGTGTGACGCCGTCGACCGTTGATTCAGTCTTGGATCGAAATGGCTACACCCCTAGGCCAAAGCGGGACTGAACTGCTGATAGGGTTCCCATCAACCGAACAACTCGCGATGGAATCTTTGCTTCGATCGAACAACCGGAAATTTGTAGAGGATCTCCTGACGGAAATCGCAGCAGCCCCGCGAACGATCCGAGCTGAACTTCGAGGCGATTTAGTACGTCCCGAAACGGCACGAAGATCTGAGCCGACTCTCCTGGATGGATTTAAAAATGACCCGTTGATTCAAAAAGCTCTGGAAATTTTTAAGGCCGAGATCGAGGCTGACACCTGATCCATGAACATCCAAAAAATGATGAAACAGGCCGCAAAGATGCAAGAGCAACTTGCGGCGACTCTAGCCGAAAAAACGGTCGAGGTCAGTGTGGGCGGAGGTAAAGTCTCGGTCGTTGCGAACGGCACCGGTGACATCATTTCCATTAAAATCGCAAAAGAAGTCGTTGACCCGGAAGACGTCGAGTTCTTGGAAGATCTCGTGCTGAGTGGAGTTAAACAAGCGCTCGAAAAAGGAAAGGGTCTTGCCCAAACGGAAATGGGACGGCTGGGCGCCGGACTTGGATTGCCGCCTGGATTGCTTTAGTTTCGTCGATGATCTTCCTCGACTTCGCACGAAACTCCCCCTGACAGATAGGGCGATCCGCGTCATAGCAGAAAGATAGGACTTATGGGCCAAATGGGACATATGAGGCTAAACGATCAGACATTCACACCCTACCGCATAAGGACCACAGGAGCTCACGATTCGCCCCCTAATGCCGCAGTTAGGCGGCCGAACTTTTCGCTTGAACGCGGGCGTCGACGGACTAGCTTGTGCGCTCACGAAACGCCGGATTCCTGAGTAGCTCAGTGGTAGAGCGGTCGGCTGTTAACCGATTGGTCGTAGGTTCGAATCCTACCTCAGGAGCCACTTCTTGGTACTGATCTCTCCTCGGCCGCTCTTAATTCGCCGCTGCGTTCGAATCCTACCTCAGCAGCAGCCGGCATGCCGGCATTGTGAGCTCCGAAAAGGCGCTCGTTGGCTCGGCACGAAGACAGACTCAGGAGCGGCTATGCGCATTTCGCCCCATTTGTTTGGCCCATCCCTCTCATTTTTGCCGTCACTCGATCCGACAGCTACGGTCGGATCGTGCTGGCGCAACCTCTTACTACTCTACCGACTGCGCTCCGTGTTCAGCCCGTATATCCGTATCCTTGGTCTCCCGCAGAAACAGCGTACCAATGATAAAGGTCATCAAAGCGACTATAATCGGGTACCAGAGCCCGGCGTAAAAATTCCCGGTAGCCGTGGTGATCGCCAGCACAATAAAGGGAAGGAATCCCCCGAACCAACCGTTGCCAATATGGTAAGGGAACGACATTGAAGTGTAACGAATTTGGGTCGGGAACAACTCCACCAAGAACGCCGCAATCGGCCCGTAAACCATGGTGACGTAGATGACCAAAAGAATGAGTATGGCGACTGCCCCTAGGTAGTTTATTTTTGAGGGATCGGCAGCTTTCGGGTAGCCGGCTGCCGCAATCAGGGGCTCGACTTGTTTATCATCGAATCCAGTAATTTGTTTGTCGCCAATGGAAATAACTAGCGGCGCCTCCGGTTTTGCTTGGCGGACTTCAAAAGGGACACCTCGTCCTCTCAGGTACTGACGCGCCTTGTAACTCGAAACTTCGTCTGGCGCTGGTTTGTACAGATTGACCGCGTCAGTGATCGTTGCCCAAGTCCTATCGCCGATGCCCTTGAACTCGTTCGTGTATAGGGTAACCGGCGATTTGTTCTGAGCCGCCTCCAAGGCAGGGTTAACAAACGAAGTCAAACCTTTGAAAAGCGGGATAAAAGTCAAAACAGCCAATAAGCAGCCGGCCATCATAATCGGCTTCCGGCCGATTCGATCGGATAACCAGCCGAAGAAGATGAAAAAGGGCGTACCCACCAGAAGCGAAATCCCGATCAGTGTATAAGTTGTCTGGTAATCAAGCTTCAGATTGTTTGACAAGAAATAAAGCGCCTGAAACTGTCCGCAATACCATACGACCCCCTGACCGGCCGTAGCGCCAAGCAATGCCAACCAGACGTAGCGGGCATTCGGCATTTTGAAAAAGCTATCGCGGAGGGGGTGCCGCGTCAGTCTACCTTGCGACTTCATTTCTGCGAAGATCGGCGATTCTTGCAATCTGAGCCGGATATAGACAGAGATACCCAACAGAACGACGGAGACCAAAAATGGGATTCGCCATCCCCAAGCCTTAAAATTATCGGTGGAGATTGTCAGCCGGCAGGCAAGGATCACCGCAAGCGAGAGAAAGAATCCGAGCGTCGCTGTCGTTTGGATCCAACTGGTAAAAAACCCGCGTTTTCCCTTAGGTGCATGCTCGGCAACGTAGGTAGCGGCTCCCCCGTACTCGCCTCCTAAAGCAAGACCTTGGGCCAACCGGAGCGCGACGAGAAGAATGGGCGCCAAAATACCAACCTGGGCGTAGGTCGGCAATACACCAACCAGAGCCGTCGACAATCCCATGACAACGATCGTGATCAGAAAGGTGTATTTCCGGCCAACAATGTCGCCAATCCGGCCAAACACGAGAGCGCCGAATGGTCGTACCCCAAAGCCGGCTCCAAAGGTTGCTAATGTCGCTAAGCCCGCTGCAACGTCATTCCCAGGCGGGAAAAACACGCTCCCGAAAAACAGAGCTAAAGTTCCGTACAAATAAAAGTCGTACCACTCGAAAACGGTCCCGAGGGACGAAGCTACAATCACGGTCCGATGCCGAGCACTCAGCTCGCCGCTGGACTCGGTGGAAACGGCGCTAGCAGAAATTGCCATATGGGTTCTGGGGATGTAACACTTGCCGTCTCAATCGCTACCACAGATCGCAGCACTCCAGGCGGCCGCGGAACTCGTTTTATAGAGGTCCCGACAAGCTGCGGCCGATTATGAATCATCGATAGTCTAGGTCAAGATCCGATTCTCTCATCAATGCGAAAGGATTTTGGAGAGAAACTGCTGCGCTCGATCTGTATTGGGCCGGCTAAAGAAATCGGTCTTCGGTCGATCTTCGACAATTTGGCCTTCGTCCATGAAGATGACGCGGTCAGCAACTTTCTTAGCAAAACCCATCTCATGGGTGACCACCATCATGGTCATTCCTTCTTGTGCGAGCTTGACCATCACGTCGAGGACCTCATTGATCATCTCCGGATCCAAAGCGGATGTCGGTTCGTCAAATAACATCGCAATGGGATCCATGGCGAGAGCTCGAGCAATCGCGACCCGTTGTTGTTGGCCGCCGGAGAGCTGAGCCGGAAATTTTCGAGCGTGAGCTCTTAAACCGACCAGATCCAGGAGACGACCCGCCTTTTCCTCGGCTTCGCCGGCACTTCTTCTCAGAACTCGACACTGCGCAATCGTCAAATTTTGGAACACGCTGAGGTGAGGAAACAGCTCAAAGTGTTGAAACACCATACCCACCCGTGCGCGCAGTTTGGGAAGGTTAGTTTTTTTTGCCCCGACCGAGGTGCCCTCAATGACTATCTCCCCTTTTTGGAAGGGTTCGAGTCCGTTAACGCATTTAATCAAAGTCGACTTTCCTGAACCCGAAGGTCCGCAGACGACTACTACTTCGCCCTTCTGGATTTCCGTGGAGCAATCCTTTAACACATGAAATGCACCATACCATTTTGAGATGTCACGAATTGAGATCATATAACGATCCTCTTTTGTAGTTGTCGGACTATCGTCGACAGCGTCAAACAAAGAATCAAATAGACGGCGCCGGCAAAAAGAATGAATTCCACTTCGTTACCAGTAGAGTCCGCGCGGTTCTTCGCTACCCCAAAGAAATCGGCCAAGCCGATGACATAGACGAGTGAACTGTCTTGGAAAAGAATGATCGCTTGCGTGAGCAAAAGCGGAATCATTCGCCGAAAAGCTTGGGGTAAGATCACCAACCTCATGACTGCGCCATCAGTCATTCCTAGTGCCTGGGCTGCCATTACCTGACCCTTGGAAATGCTTTGGATGCCGGCTCGGATGATCTCCGCGTAATAGGAGGCTTCAAAAAAGGCAAATGCGGTAAACGCGATGAGGAGGTTCAGATCGAAATTGCCTTTGGGAAACAGCCAACGGACGACCGGTGGGACCAGAGCGAGTTGGAACCACAGCAGTACCATCACCAATGGAATTGACCGAAATAACGTCACATAGGCGGCGGCAAGCGCAGACAATATCGGGTTTTTGGATAACCGAAGTACGGCGATAATAGTGCCGAGTAATATTCCGACGACGATCGCGACCAGAGTGATCTGCAAGGTCACCAGCATTCCTTGCCAAAGGAATGGCAGTGATCCAGGGATAGAGCTCCAATCGAACGCGTACATCTATTTCTTTGCTCCTAACAGACCTGGCAATTTAGTTGAATGCTCCAGGGCGCGAGAAAGGAAAAGGACAACCAGGTTGATCGCGGCGTAGAGCAAAGTTCCCGCAAGCAGCGCCTCGAACACCGTCGATTTGAGTTCGGCCATCGTGTCACTGCGTCTAGCAAGTTCGACGAATCCAATAGTCGAAGCGACCGCCGAGTTCTTGATGAGATTCAGAAACTCAGAAGTCAGCGTTGGGATAATGATTCGATAGGCAACCGGAAGGAGAACCAGACTATAGACCTGCTTGATATTCAGGCCCAAAGCCAATCCGGCGCCGAATTGGTCCTTTCCGAGAGATCGCAAGCCAGAACGAACCTGTTCGGCGATTCTCGCCGCCGTAAATAATCCCAGACAGAGCGTCGCGCTGGTGAACTCCTGCCAGAAAGAGGGCAGATGCTTGAACCACGGGCCAAAGCCTGGCAGCAGCTCCGGCACAACATTAAACCAAATAAAAAGCTGCACCAGCAGCGGAATATTTCGGAATATTTCAACATAGCAGGCGCCAATCTTGGAAAGAATCGAGCTAGGCAATGTTCGCAACACCCCGACCACAGAGCCAATGACAAAGGCAATGACCCAACTCAGAACCGACAGGACCACCGTCCAGAGCGCTCCACCTAAAAGGTAGGTCAAGTAGTTAGCGCCAGTTTCCGGGCTGGGCGAAAGAAAGACGCTGAAGTCCAGAACAGCGACGACGAAGGTCATAAGATCATGGGCAACCCGTTCGGATCAGCAATCAAGCAATCAGAACAAGTTGGGATCGCAAAAAAAAGCCGTGGCCCGTGTACACGGCCCGGAGGTTTCTTCACTTAGGCTCCCCGTCTACCATACCGTTTCAACTCCGGATCCGACCGCCGCTAGCTCCTACTGAAATGGCTTATCGTTAGGATTCTTAAATAATGCTTTCATGTCGTCGCTCAAAGGCAGATTCAGATTGAGATTCTTGGGCGGGATCGGAGACAGGAACCACTTCTGGTATAGCTTTTCCGCTGTCCCAGAGGTTTCGGCTTGAGCAATCGCGTCATCGACCACCTTCTTAAAAGCAGCGTCGTCTTTCGGCAGCATCATTCCGTACGCCTCTTTTGATTGAGGCGTTCCAACGATCTCCCAGTCATTCGGGTTGCGCGCCTTCGCCCGCTCTCCTGCTAACAGAGCATCGTCCATCATAAACGCCACTGCTCGATCGCTCTGGAGAATGAGAAATGACTCCGCGTGATCCTTTGCACTGATAATGTCCATCCCCATACTATTTTTCTCGTTCATTGCCCGCAGTAAGACTTCGGAGGTGGTACCAGCCGTGGTCACAACCGTTTTTCCTTTTAGATCGGGGAAATCTTTGATCCCGGAACTTTTCTTCGCCAAGAGACGCGTTCCGATGATGAAGATCGTGTTGGAAAAGCCCACCTGTTTTTCACGATCCAAATTGTTCGTGGTCGAGCCCGCTTCGAAATCGACCGTGCCATTTTGCACCAACGGAATACGGTTTCCCGATGTTACCGGCACCATCTTTACCTGAAGATTCGGCAGACTGAGTTTCTTCTTGATGGCGTCGATCACGATCGCGGCCAGCTCCTGTGAGTATCCGACGACTTTGTTGTCATTATCGTAATACGAGAACGGAACCGATGACTCCCGGTATCCAAGTGAAATCGTACCAGAATCCTTAATCTTCTTAAGGGTGCCGGTCGGTTCTTGGGCTCGAGCGCTGCTCAGGAACCAACAGCAAAAAACGGCAATTAAAAATGATGCTTGATTTCTCATAAAAAAGCTAGCCCGCGGGCTGCGGGTTAACTGGGCCACCGTGCGAATCGCACTCTCTAAAGTCAATAGGAAACTGGAACAACCTCAAACCCGCAAACCGGCTTTCCCGCGTTCACTCGGACATTCCTTTCCGCAAAATCTCGAGATCGATTTCAACCCCAAAACGTTCGTACTTGAGCCGGTCGAGATCTGCAGCCTGCCCCCTTCCCTCCTTCACTTGCTTGTCGAGATTGTCTTCTGCTTCGGCGAAGACTTGCAGCTGCTTATCAAGTACCTGCGCTCTTTCCTCGGGACTCTGGGCAAGATCCGCTTGGGCCGTCAAGACTCGTTGACCGACATCAACTAGATCAGGAAACTTGGCCTGACCTTTTTTGAACAACGCGTACCGCTCTTTCGCCTCAGCGATAGCCGCATTGAACCGCATCTTTTTTAATTTAATGAGCTGAGTGTCCTCATCCTTGATATCCAGCGGCGGCGTATCCAAAACCTCCATTACTTTCGGACCTGCCTGAACACCATGCGACTGGGCACGCACCAGCGTAGGAAACAGAACCGATAAAGATAAGATCGCGATTGCCAGTCGCCATCGATTGGAACGCCTTTCCTGATCCAAATTGCCCGCGGCCCAAAAAGCGCAACCGCGACCCTCTTCCACGGAACCAGCCATACAAGTCATGTGCCCGGGAGTATATCGGCGCGTTGCTTGAGATGTCAGCCAATTTTCCTCACGTCGCTAGGCACAAGTTGACGAAGGATTGAAAACAAATCTGATACAGCGCGTCTGAGCATTCGCTGACGATTGAGGTTACCTTATGCACATCAAGAACTTTTGTCTGCTTACAATGTCATTACTGATTCTGGTAGCAGCTTCTTGCATCGGGAATGATCGTCTATCACAGCGGCGAAGCCGTGAATCAGGAAAGCCTGGGGCGCAGCCCTAGGAACTAAAATAAGCAGCATTCTAGCGCTGAAAGTGCGTGACAAGACGTGAACCATATGGTGTTTCTCCGGCCGGATTGAAACGCGCTTTCAGCGCTATGCTCTTCTTGGGGCTGAATTCCTAGGGCTGCGCCCTAGGCTCTCTTGAGTCACGGCTTCGCCGCTAAAAACCGAGCGCATTTTCGCCCAGCAAAATCCGACACGTCCCTGCCGGGAATGATCGCCTCTAAAACACAACCCAGCACTTCGTACCGGGCTTCTATGAAGCCCAGTTTGTCAAGGCCCAGCGCCAAAAAAAGGTTGCTT
>JBEEIB010000224.1:0-4993 GCA_041167675.1 Verrucomicrobiota bacterium | reverse complement strand
TGGAAGCGCTTGCTCAAGGCGTTCCTCAAGTTGCCATCCCGGTTACCACTGATCAGCCTGGTGTTGCCGCCAGGATCGCTGAGAAGAGAACCGGACTGTTTGTACCGTTGAAAGAGCTGACCGCATCGCGTCTTTCACTCCTCCTTGATCAGGTGCTCAGCGACTCTACCTATCGCGATAATGCACGTTATTTCCAGAAAGTGATTGCCGAAACCAATGGACTTTCTAGAGCAGCCGATCTGCTGGAACGAGCTTTCGGATTTGCCAACCAAGGCCAGCAGCTCTTCGCCCAATAATCGATAGCACGTAATTCCGATCGACTCGGCGATGCCAGAGAATCAAGCCGGTGAGACTGAGCCAATTTTTTGTGGACGAATCATCCTTGGGGGATTTGAGGCGGCACTAGTCGTTCGAAGGCCTCGACACATGAAGTAAGCAGCGAAAGATCGAGTCGATTCAATGCACCTCAAGCCGCTCAAAATTCTTGTTCGATATAATGTCAAGTCTTGAAGGTAAACAGTTCAGAATGGATGCAGCCACGGTGAGGCGTTGGCTGCAACTGAGTTTGGTTCCTCAAAGCCCCGACTTAGCCCTGCTGGTGTTGCGTGTATGGATTGGCACGAGCTTGTTCCTGAGACATGGCCTGGAAAAGCTCTTCGGCAATTCCGAAATGATTAAGCATTTCCCTGATCCATTACATATTGGAACCTACGCCAGCTTTGCCGTGTCCACGTTCTCCGATGGTATCTGTTCCAGTCTCGTCATATTTGGGTTTGCTGCACGCTGGTCGGCACTGACGATCTTCGCCAACATATTTGTAGCTTGGGCGACTGTCGTTCGCTTTCAATTCTTCGCAGACGGCGTGAGCCCTGGTGAGGCAATTGTCCTCTACCTCGGTGGCTTCCTGACCGTTCTCTTGGCCGGCTCGGGGCGTTTCAGCCTGGATTCGCTTTTAACGAAATACTGAAGTGCGTTTACCCGATATTTCGGATCGAGGGTTACTAAGCTCCGAGTCAGCGGGGGAATCAAAAGCGTGGGCGTAGGCTACTGGTGTCTTGTGCAGGTATAGTTATGAAAGAAGAAATAGTTGTAGTAAAAACCGAAGCTAAGCGGACGACTCGTTTAAGGCGATTGCTGGTCAACCCGAAGAGTGAGGACGAGATGCAGCACATTTGTGCGACCTTGCGCGGCACTGTCCCCGTGCTCAGCAACCAGATCGAAGGCGGACGGACGCCGATGCCAGGAATCCGAAAACTCGAGGAAATGGGCTATGCGCTCGCCCTCTTCCCTCTGGGAACCGCGTTCGCTGCCGCCAAAGGCATGAAGGAGTACCTTGAGGTGCTCGCCACTGAAGGCGATACGCGCGGAGCGATGCAGCGCATGATTCTGTTCGAGGAGTTCAATCACTTGATTGGTCTCGATGAGCACACCCACCTCGAGAAGCGCTACCAGGTCGCGCCAGCTGTAGAGTAGGGTCACGTCCTTTGGTCAGAAGGGACGAATCTTTTAACGGTGTGTTACCAAACCAAAATAACATTAAAAAATGCAGCTACGCCGGCTCTTCCCTCCCCTCCTTCAGAGCTGCTACACATTTAGATAAATGCGAACGGTCCATTGATTTTCGCCTCGACAACCGATGCGCCGGCGTCAGACAGGAAGACAATCTGCGAGAGGCTGTGAGGCCGGAGCATAGGGCCTGAACAACTTCATTCGGGCAGCGGGATGGCAGATGTAAAGATGCCATCCGGGGTTAAACTGCCTCTTTGCGGTCTGCAAGCGAGGGGTATTGGTGCCAAATGCCAAAGCGGCTTGGTCGCGCTCGTGAGGCCCCAGAACATTGGGATAACCGCCGGGAAGCGCAGCCGAAGCCAGAACCTGCGACAAATCTCGCGCCCATTGTCTATGAATATTGCCGTTGTCTTTAGTTGTGGGTTCCCATGCAGCAACGATCGTTATCGGGAAGTGCTCGCGACGCAATCCAAATGCTGTAGCCTCGAGCGAACACTCGTGTGGGCGCGCCATGAAAGTGTTGTAAGATAATATTGGAGAACGTCGATGTTTTTCCGCTGCCGGCATCGAGCAGCGCCCGAATAGGCTCAGGGGTTAATTTTGGCAACCAGCGCGCTTGTAGCTCATAATGGCGACCATTCACGAAATTGGCGTCAAATGTACGAAGTAGATCGCTATAGGTCATAAGCCCGATCTTCGCTAATATTGGCGAGCCCAAGCGCTGTAGCTCTGCAATGGCTTGCTTGCCCTGTGCCTGATCGCCGGTCCAGATTGATGCTATGAGCACAACTGGGTTTCCGTCCGGCCCGGATAATATGTTAGTAATCACCGTGAACTCATCACACGCCGATGCTGCTATATCGGCATAGCCATGTAGTACCGACTTTGCTTCGGACCAAGGAAATAGAATAATTCCCGCGAGCAGTTCGTTGAGAGGATACAGCCTAATACGCATGGATGTGACCACCCCGAAATTGCCACCACCGCCACGCAAGGCCCAATACAACTCGGCATTTTCGAATGCATCGGCATTCACCTTCCGGCCATCGCCCAGGACAATCTCGGTGCCGAGCAAGTTGTCGAGTGCTAAACCAAATTGGGGAGTCAAGGGGCCATAACCACGTCCGAGGGTAAGGCCAGCCATGCCGACCCCGCTTGCTGTTCCGGTGACACCGACGAGGTTGTGGGGAGCCGCAGCAGCAATGAGGTCTCCGGCTGTAGCTCCACCTTCTGCCGTAGCAACCTGAGCTTTTACATCCACCTCGACTCGTCGCATTTTAGAGAGGTCAATTACAAGGCCTCTGTCACGTAGAGATCTGCCCAGTCATGTCCTCCACCTCGTACTGATAACCCGAGGTTATGCTCGCGAGCAACGCGCACCGCCGCCTGAACGTCTGCAACAGTCTCACAAAGCGCGAATAGCGCGGGCTGATATTCAACCGCACCATTATAGATTTGCCGGGCTTGGAGGTAGCTATCCTCTCCGGGCAGTGCGACCTTACCTTGCATAACCGCACGCAGGGCCTGTGCAGCCATCAACCCGAACTGGGAGTCCATATTGATTGTTGTCTTCATCCGCTGTTGCTTAGAGGTAACTTGCTGATAGCTATGCACCGTTTCGCGTCCGCCGGGCAGCACCTGGCGAATAACGGAAGACGACGTCATGGTTGCGCGCCTGCAGTTGACGCGCTAGGGCCGTCATTGGATCGAGGTGGCCTGGTAAGTTAAGACAGACAAAACCTAATTTCATAGATACGACTCCCGTTACAAGTGTGGCTGCGTTGACCGAATAGTCTGGTTGCATGGATTTACTTGCTGCAGTATTAGAGCCCAGTATTCTGCATACCTGCCGTTCTTTTGTTCCAACTGCCGCTTTCTATGTCTGCATCGGCAATTTATCCGGCCCGGTCCTAGACCAAGTAATAGATGGCGCGATTTAGGAGGATTCGCCGATCAGGTTTGACCCGCCGCGCCGGAAAAGCGATACCCAGCTACGATGGATAGTGCGAGCCACAACTTAGTCGCCGAGACACTGAGCGATAAACGAGGAAAGCAGCGAATTGCGACATGGTCGGTTATTGCCAGTAGTGGCCTGGCCGCGTTGAAGTTCGCGGTGGGACTGCTCACCGGCAGTCTCGGACTGATAGCGGAAGCCGCCCATTCGCTGCTTGATCTGGTCTCGACCCTCATCACCCTGCTGGTTGTCAGGGTAGCAGCTATCCCACCCGATCGGGACCATCCGTATGGTCATGAAAAAGCGGAAAACCTGGGCGCTTTGGCGGGAATGGCACTATTGGCCGCGACCGCGGCTTTCATTCTATATCACGCTATCACCAAAATTTTTGTGCATCCAATTGCACCAAACGTAACTATTTGGTCATTTGCCGTTTTAATTATCTCAATAGGGATAGACTTATCCCGCGCCAGAGCACTGCGCAAAGCAGCGAAGAAACATCATAGCGACGCACTCGCATCCGACGCCGAGCATTTTTGGAACGACATGCTGGGAGCTATGGCAGTGCTCGCTGGGTTGGCTATCGTCGCCGTCTCCCGAGCTGTTCCTGTTCCAGAGTGGCTAACAACCCGTGCGGATGCATTTGCGGCCGCCATGGTAGCTTGTATCGCATTGCGTTCAGTTTGGAGGCTCAGCGTCAAAGCCATCCGCGCATTAATGGACAACATCCCAGCGGATTTAACCGATCGGCTAAAGGAGCGGGTCGAGAGCGTAGATGGCGTGGTTAAAGGCTCCGCGGAATTGCGGACCAGATTCGTAGGCAACCGACCTTACGTCGAAATCAAGCTGGCAACGCCGCGTGGAGGCTCGCTGGAATCCGCTCATCGCTTGAGTGAGGTCGTCGAGAAAACGATACGAGCTGAGCTAGCCAATGCTCAAGCTACCGTGCATGTCGAGCCGACAGCGATACCCAATGAAAGCCCTGCCGATGGTATTCGGGCGATAGCCGACAGACTCGGACTTCGAGTGCACAATTTGAACATCTATCGCTTAGCGCAGAATCTGCGGGTTGAGCTGGATCTCGAGCTTCCCGACAGTTTGTCCTTACTCGAAGCTCACAGGCATTCGGAGACCCTTGAAAGAGTTATAGCTGGGGAACTTTCGGAGCGAGTAGAAATTACCATTCATCTGGAACCTCGTAGCGACCAACCGCGTCCGGCAGTGCGCCAATCGAAAATGACCGAAAGCGTGCGCAACGTTGTGTTGGGTCTACCACAGGCGGCCGATGTTCGAATACACGACGTCTTATTAACCGACGAGGGATTAGTGGTAACCTTAAAGAGAGCTTTTCCTGGCCATACATCGCTCAGAGAAACACATGAGGAAATGAGTGAACTGGAGCGTACTCTCAAATCTTTAATTCCCGAATTGGCTCGAGTTCACATTGATCCGGAAATTTCCAATCCGGATTGAAGGGATGCGAAAATTGCGATTAAAAGAATAATCGGCGTTCTTTTCTGAAGGGACTAC
>JBEEIB010000223.1:0-6393 GCA_041167675.1 Verrucomicrobiota bacterium | reverse complement strand
ATGGCTTGCGGCTTTACGTTCCAACCGTAACCATTCTTCAACCGACCAACCTGCAGTCGAACTTGCGGGTACGCACTTAGCCAGCGAAGAAATTCCTCGTTGGCAACAGGATAGAACAGGTTAATCGCCATACCGGGACAATGAAGACCCAGGCTCGCCAAAAGCAGCTTGAGGGAGGGCTCGCATGCCTCTCGGTCTTCTACCACGCAGACGGTCGATTTTGGGGATCGCATAAACGCCACGTTGGCTTTCTATTGCCTATTCAACCGGTGCCAGAATTTTCTCAGTTTCTTCAACGGAGCCTTGATCTCCTTGGGAAGGGCTGCTTTCCAACCACGATGAAGGCCAAGCTCCAAAGCCAGTTTTCCTTTGCGTGTCAGGGGCACGAAATATCTCGGTAGATCGAATTTTTGAAATCCATTATTTCGCTTGAATTCGCCAAGGCCGTCGTCAAGCCAATATGCGTACGCAAGGTATGGAATTCCTCTCTCCGCGCAGCGTTCGACGGCCTTTGCTAACAGCGCGTTCGTCGGTGCCAGATCCCGACGTGCAATTTTTGAAATGATCTGACCGAGAACTGCGTATTTTCCGGCGTTGGCCAGCATAATGAAACCCACCAGCTCTTCGCCCACATATGCGCCAAGGATTTCTTCACGGAACAGGAACCGGCTGAAATAGCGTTTTACCGTTTCGAAATCTTTTCCATAGTGCAAGAAGGGTCGTCCTTGCCGGACCGGTGTTTCGTTGAAAATCGACGTCATCCCCTGAACGAGTTTATCGTCAAAATCCGTCAACCGCACAACAACCCCCTTCTTTTGCGCTTTCCTGACCTTGTTCCGGGCGGCTCCGTCAATTTGTTTTTCCCACCAAAAGGAGTAGCTCGTTATTGGAAGGGCTGCGATGGAATCCGGCTCCACATGGTAGGAATATTTGGGTTCTACGTCCGGCAAACGTTGCCAAAAGGTCAGGATATCGGGAAGGCGTTTAGTCCTTCGAAGCGCGTTGATGACCATTTCGGGGTCCTCCACGTCTTCGAACCACTCCTGCTCAGGCCTGGCAATCCGCAGAACCTTGCCCTCGATTATGATCCTCGTACCATTAATGTCGATATTCGTGCCAACAGTCTGCATTTCCGAATTGATGGGTGGTGCGCCTTCTGATCTAAAGCATTGGCGGAGAGGGGAAGGATTCGAACCTCCGATGCGACCTTGCGACCGCATAACAGCTCTTGCAAGCCGCTGCCTTAAGCCACTCAGCCACCTCTCCAAAGCAATATTAACGGTGTGTAAGCTAACCTGTGACACTATCAAGCATCCTTTTGCTTGCGGTCCCATAATATACAACCGTGCCGCTAAGGAATATGCTGGCGTCATTTAAATTTCCGCCGCTCGGATAATCTATAAATTCGCTAATTGAACGCTGTGCGTCGCAGACCGCATTCCGCGCAACCATTGCTCGAGCATCACCAGACTAAACAAAAGCTTGTGATTGTCTTGTCGCCCCGATCTGTGGTCGCTCAGGAGCTTTCGCACCGGCTCAGGCTTGAGCAGGTCGAACGTAAGAGCGCTTTTATCCATGAGCATTTCCGGAAGATTACCCTCGAGCGACGAGTGAAACCAATCGTCCACCACATTGACGGCGAAGCCACGCTTCTTTCGTTTGAGGATGCGCGGCGGCAAATAATTCTGGCAAACTTGCCGGTGCAGCCACTTGCGAGTGCCACGGCGAATCTTAAAGCTGGCGTCGAGCCGCTGAACGTATTCGACTACGGTGCGATCCAGATAAGGCACGCGCGCCTCCAGACTGTGAGCCATGGAAAGTTTGTCCGCGTACATAAGCAGTTCGTCCGGAAGTGAGGAGCGAATCTCAAGGAGCTGAAACCCGCCCAGTTCGTCAGTCTGTTCCATTTGCGGCAATAGGGCGCGCCAATACTCGACCAGTTCATGGCCCGGTTTCGCAGGAAGAACGTCATCCCGAAAAAGGCCGTCTATGGTCTCGGCCGGCGCGAGGGAGAAAACGTTCTGATAGCGCTTCAGCCGGTTCTCGATACCAAGTGAACGCGTGCCTCGCTTCAACATTTCGTTGCGAGGCAGCCCATTGACCGCGAAGCCGACCATAGAGCGAAGACCGGTTGGCAGTCCGCGCCACCACTCGCCATAATGAACACCCAGATGCCGTTTGTAGCCGCCAAACAATTCGTCCGGTCCCTGGCCAATGAGGGCAACCTTGACATCTTGTCGCGCGCGCTGAGAGACGAAATACATCGGAACAATGGAAGAAGCCGCGATTGGTTCCTCCAAACACGCCACGATCCGCGGCAGTGATCGTTCAAACTCGGTTCGGTCAAGTCTTACCGTTATGTGCCGGGCGCCGAGCAGAGAAGCAGTCTCGGCCGCATCAGCCAGCTCATCATCTTGGAATGTCTCGCCATACCCGATGGTGTAGGCAGGCCAGGGACCGCCTTGTTCATTCATCAGCGCCAGCAGCAGGCCCGAGTCGAGGCCGCCGCTAAGGAGTATCCCCACCGGAACATCGCTCAGCAGATGTCGTCGAACCGCGGCCCGATACAGGTGCAACAATTCTTGTGTAGCTTCCTCGTCTTCTTTCGGAGTTGAAAAAGGAATTGGCGTGTAATTGTACCAGCGTTCTTCCCGGCATTCTCCTCGCTCAGTAACCAGCATTGTCCCTGGCGCGAGTTTCCGGATGCCTTGAAATATCGTCAAAGGAGATGGCGTGTAGCGGAAGCGCAGAAAGAGATTAAGCGCGACGGGATCGACTTCCGGTTGGGAGTTTTCCGCAGCGAGTATCGGTCGGATTTCCGATCCGAACGTCACTTGCCCATGTGCGAGCCGGTAGTAAATCAGTTTGATGCCCATGGCATCGCGGGCCACGACCAGGCGTTCTTTGTTCGCGTCCCAGATCGCCAGCCCAAACATGCCGTTGAGATGATTGAAGACATTAGTGCCCCACTCTTTGTAGCCGTGGATGATCACTTCCGTATCGGAATTCGTCCTAAACTGATGGCCCTTGCTATGCAGCTCTGCTCGCAGTTCCCTGTAATTATAAATCTCGCCGTTGAAGATTATCCACACCTTTTCTTCTGCGTCCGACATCGGCTGGTGGCCGCCGGCAAGATCGATGATCGATAGTCGACGGAATCCCAACCCGACAGGCCCGGCGATGAAGAAGCCTTCATCATCGGGTCCACGATGGGCGATTGAACGCGCCATGCGCCGGACGACATCGCTGTCCACCGGCTCACCGCTCGAGTAGTTAAACTGGCCTGCGATACCGCACATTCTGTTAAAGAGGTTGAGAGTTGAAAGTTGAGAGTTGATGGACCGGCGCACTCGCCGCTCGATTCTCGTCACTCGGCGCTTCACCCGTTTCACGCAAATAAAAAGCGAGACTGCGAAACATCTGCGACTGCGCCCAGCGGTGCATGGGAACGTTGTCCCAGCCCAGGCGTAACTTCCGGGAGCGGAACGACCCGTCGCGCTTCACCCATGTTTCCAAAATATGCTCGACGACCGTCTCCAGCGTTGTTTCCAACTGTGGAAAACGGTCGCGCAGCAGCAGACACAAGTTAATGCACTCGGCGCAATCGTAGAGCTCGCGCTTGTAAACAGTCAGCCGCGGAGCCTTGGAAAAAGGTTTCGGAAGCCCTTCATTGTCAAAAAGATTCCTTTGATAATAAGCGACCCCTTTTGCGAGCGCCGTCCCGCACGCCTCGTGTCGAGTGAGAGCGTGGATTTTGGCGAGAGCTTTCATGATGAAACACGTGTGGAAATGGTCAACGAAATCACGCACGCCGTCGACGGCATAGAACCAAGAGCCGTCGGGATTCTGATTTTCCAAAACGAAATTCAAGTTTCGCTCAGCAATCTTCCTGTAGTCGTCCTTGGAGAAAACCAGGGAAGCACTCGTTAACAAAAAAGCCCGGTAGGCGGCGGCGTTGATGACTCCGCCGCTATCGTAAGGAGTATAGGAACAACTGCTGGCACTTTCTGATGTCCGGAAATCCTTGATATCGATCGCGGCGTGTCGCGCGATGGATTCGAGGATCTGTTTCCACTCGTCTCGTGGGTGTAGTTCGAAAATCTGAAGAAACGCTTCGTACACATAAGGCGTGGTGGTGATCAGCGGCGTCTGTTCTTTGAGAATGCCGTTACGAGTGACCCAGTCAAAGGGATATCCCCAGCAATATTCTTTGAACTCGCTGCACCGCGATTTCTTGAGCTCGGTTAGGAAATGGACCGCGTTTTCCATTTGCGAGAAATCTCCGGTCGCCTGATAGAGGAAAGCAAAGCCCATCGCATAATGGGCGTCCGCGATCGGGAATCGAACAGGACGATGAAATAATCGTCGCGCGGAAGGAAGGGTCGCCTCAAAGAAAATCATGGGAGCGACCGCAGCCGTGCCCAAAAGCCGATGTCGGTAGTAAAGTGATTTGGCTCGCATACCCACACGACCGGCAAAGAAGCTCTGGTGGTCCCACGATGTTTCACCGTAGCGCGCGAGCCACGCGGTAAAGCCGCTCAAAACTTCAGATACTCTGTGCGCCCGTGAGGACAGAGGACGGAAGACAGACGATTGAGGATAGCGGTCAGAGATCATTTTACGAAACCCGCGAGTCGCGACTTCGTCGGCACGACATAATTGTCTCGCGCCTCGGACAGATAACGCCGCAGCAAAGTCTTGACCTTGTAGCCGATAGTTTCGCTGTATTGCCCATTGCCACTGAGATCGTGAAATTTAATGCTCACTGTCCTGCTCTCACCGGGATTCAGTTCAATCTCAAAAACGACGTGGCCCTTCGAAAAATTCCAGGCGATCTGATCAGATTCGGCACGGATTTCCTTAACGGTTGTAGGCTCCGACTCGCGTCTTCTTATGATGAACCGCTTTCGCTGGTCAGAACGATTCTTCACTCGCAACTCGGCTCCGTACATCTCAATCTCGACCGAATCCGGCGAGAGTTCCTTCTGCCGATAACTATGCCTGACCACGTCACCGAGGGGGCGCCAGGTGAGCGGAGCTTTGAGGGCATTGAGCTGATCAATGAATCTCACCAGCTGCCCACAGCCATCGCGGCAAAAATCGTGGTGGATCACGACGAGACAGGGTTTCCCCAGAAGGAGATCGAAGGCGAGGTTCTCGACGCCTTGAGCTGGATAGCGCCGAGTATAGATGGGAAAATCGCCATAGCTCATGACGGCAACATCCCAAACGTCAGAGATCCTGAGCTTGCGCTCTCCCGGCGGATTGCTATGCACCTC
This sequence comes from Verrucomicrobiota bacterium, assembly GCA_041167675.1. GTDB lineage: Bacteria > Verrucomicrobiota > Verrucomicrobiia > Chthoniobacterales > JAFAMB01 > DASTDH01. The sequence goes on along the minus strand of JBEEIB010000223.1, from coordinate 1,114 downwards.
TGTGTTTACCACGGCATGGAAGCTGGCGCGCTTCAATTCCGGAATTGCCTCCGCGGAAAAGACTCCCTGCGGGAAGACCATCACGCGATCGTGCGCCAACCCCGTTCGCCGTTCGTGCAGAGACATACGCCTGGCCGCTTTCGTGGCGACCGCACGAAGTCGCTGCCGATTCGAAGTGCCAAACTCACCCCGCGTGTGGTCGCAGCCATGTATGCAGAGAGAGTAACTCCCGGGATTGTCCCGGAAGAGTTTAACCACCCCCCGATCGTTTCGGCGCCAGTTCCAAGGGATGAATGCTATGCTGGTCGAGAACCGATGCTGCTTCATTAGAGCGAGTAACTCGCGAAAGCGAACGAAGCCGTATCTCGCCTTCAGCAAAGGGTCGTCGATAACCAGGCAGGCACTCGCCTCAGGCGCTCTCCATGCGCTGTGGGCGAATGCCCATCTGATATAGGAAACGGCTGGCACGGCAGAGAAAAAGTGATCACGAACGTCGAAATTAGGAGTTGCGAGGTCGGCATCAATGTCGATCAGCCGCTCTGATGAAACGAAAACCGTCACTCCGTTGAAAGTTAACTTTAGGAACGCAGCTTTGTTGCCTGCCGCAATGAGCGAAGTCACCGAGCTTCCATCAGTATGGAAGAAGTCGCCGCTGCGCAGTGTAATGGCCGAGGGGTGTATGCGGAGATCGCGCATGGCGCCGCACATGCTGTCCGGATCGTTCGCGATACGCCACTGGATATCACTTCCCGCTCCCCTGCGAATTGAGATGGTCGTTCCGTAGAGTTGGCCTACCACGTTCGCCAGCACGACGGGATCCCCGTGGGAATACAGGAAGACAGAATGGATTTGCCGCGTAAAGCCGTTCAAATGGTGTGAAGCGTCCTGCAGGTCTCCCATGACGCGCGCAAAGGTTTGTGCTGCGCAAACCAGTCTGTAACTCGTATCCTTTCCCGCCGGGCTACTCTCGGGAGGCCGAAAATCTGTTACGCTTTGTCTTTGATAGGGAACGCCAAAAAACTCGAGCAGCCTTCCTGCCCTACGGTCGTCCGCTAATGAGTGGTCGCCGGTTAAGAGTAAGGCCTTTTCGAGCATGGATTCTGTGTAATTCTAC
>JBEEIB010000222.1:0-24799 GCA_041167675.1 Verrucomicrobiota bacterium | reverse complement strand
TGGACTCCTGAGCGGTGGCAATCAACAAAAAGTGCTCTTGGCCAAATGGCTCGCCGTCCAACCAACCGTGCTCATCGTGGATGAGCCGACGCGAGGTGTCGACATCGGGACCAAGGCCGAGATCTATGGGTTGTTTGATGAGTTGGTCCGAGAAGGGATCGCCATTCTGGTCATCTCCAGTGATTTACCGGAGGTATTGGCACTGGCAGATCGAATCCTCATCATGCGGCACGGCCGGCTAACCGGCGAACTTTCTCGAGACAACGCAACGGAAGAAAAAGTGATGCATCTCGCAGCGCTCGGAACATCCGAGGCCGCAGCGTAGGCCGCTTTGGGTTTAGCGTTCGGCCGCCATTCTTCGGTAGCGGCGACTGTCCCAATACGCCCAGGGTTTAATCTGTCCTGGGCCTTGGCCACGAAGGCCCTGACTTGCCCGAACCACAAAACGCAGTCGCCACGGCATTGCACACCGATGGCGACTGCGATTTGTGGTGGTTTGAGCGATCAGCCGCCTGATTGAGTTTTCAGGTTCCTTTGAACTCTAAACCATAGTGGGACAGTCGCCGCTACCGCTCCAGGTTCGGCGGAATCCGGAACCTCACGCAGGGATTCGTTGCGTTGAGGTTTACCGGAGAGCGCAATCGCCACGGCATTGCACACCGATGGCGACTGCGATTTGTGGTGGTTTGAGCGATCAGCCCCTGATTGAGTTTTCAGGTTCCTCCGAACCTAAACCATAGTGGGACAGTCGCCGCTACCGAAGAATGACACCCCAAATGCTGCCGAAGAATGACAGTCGCCGCTACCGAACATGACCGGCGAACGCCGATACTCCCGCTCCTTGTTTTCGCACCGTGTCGCCCTTACAATTTGCGGCCATGTTTCGCTGTTTCGCACTTCTCGTCACATTTGCCACTCGGTCGCTCTTACCCCAGAAATAGAATGCGAATAGGCCACAGTCTCGGCCTAACAGCCGATCGAATTTTAATGCCTCCTAACCGACTTTGAATCGCACCGAACGACGAATGTCGAAGCGCCAAACGCCGAACGCCGAACGCCAAACCGCGCACGCCAACAGCTCGTCTCCATCCGGTCGCCCGGCGTTTCTGGTTGCTGCCGGAATCATGCTCAGCCGGATCGCGGGCTTGATCAGAGATCGCTCTCTCGCCCATTTTCTTGGAAGTACCGATGCGGCCGACGCGTTCCGGGCGGCCCTCCGTATACCAAATATCCTGCAGAATCTCTTTGGTGAAGGCGTGCTGTCTGCGTCCTTCATCCCGACCTACGCGCGGCTTTTAGGTAGCAATGATGAAGCGGAAGCCGATCGCGTTGCCAGTGTGATCGGATCATTGCTAGCAGTCGTGGTTTCTACGTCTGTCATCCTCGGGATTCTGGTTACACCTCTCTTAATTGATCTGATCGCTCCCGGATTCGGCGGAGACAAGCGACAACTCACGATCACGTTGGTGCAGATCATGTTTCCAGGTGTGGGTTCGCTGGTGATGTCTGCCTGGTGCCTTGGCATCTTGAATAGTCATGGCCGTTTCTTTCTCTCCTATACCGCGCCGGTCGCTTGGAACCTATGTATCATCGCGGGTCTCCTAATCTTTCGAAACACCGATTCGCTTACTCAACTCGTTATCTATGTCGGTTGGAGTTCCGTCGTCGGAAGTCTCGCTCAACTGCTGGTCCAGGTGCCAACCGTCTTACGGGTGACGAACCGCCTACGCTTTTCGCTGAACCTGGCTTCGGCACCGGTTCAAAGCGTCCTGCATAATTTTGTGCCGGTCTTTATCAGTCGCGGAGTGGTACAACTCAGTGCGTATCTTGACTCAGTTCTGGCCAGCCTTCTTCCTTCTGGCTCCGTTGCTTTGCTCGGTTACGCCCAGAACATCGGACTCCTGCCGATCAGCCTTTTTGGGATGTCGATTTCGGCGGCCGAACTACCGGCTATGTCGCGTGCACTCGCCGGGGATGAGCAACAAGTGCGTTCCGAGCTAACCACCCGCCTGACCGCCGCACTTCGGCGGATGGCGTTCTTTGTCATTCCGGCGGCAGTGGCCTTCATTGCTCTGGGGGATACGATTGCCGCTGTACTTTATCAGACCGGGCGATTCACCCGCGAAGACACGCTCTATGTCTGGGCGTTGCTGGCCGGATCCGGGGTAGGCTTGTTGGCTTCTACTTTCGGGCGCCTGTGTTCATCCGCTTTTTATGCTCTTCGCGACACCCGGACGCCGCTGCGATTTGCGATTGTGCGCGTGGTATTGACGGTAAGCCTCGGCTACCTCTTCGCGTTTCCGTTGCCGAGTTTGTTGCATCTCGACCCGAAATGCGGGCTACCTGGACTGACCGCCTCGGCCGGAATTGCCGGTTGGGTGGAATTTCTTCTTTTGCGCAGATCACTTCAGCAGCGGATCGGATCTTTTGCACTTCCGGCTACAATTGGTTTGCGCATCTGGATAGCTGCCATTTTGGCCGCTGCGATAGTCTTTCCTCTTAAACAATTCTGGGTGGATCTTCATCCCCTAATTGCTGGGGCCATTTTCCTGCCTCTATACGGAGTAATCTACGCCGCCGGAACCTTGATTTTGCGAATCCCGGAAGCGCGTTTACTCACCCGTTTCTGGAAGCGGTAGAACCGACGAGCAACGGAATCACTGCGCGTAGTCAGGCGTTACCAGCGGAAGAATCCACCATGTAAGTGCCATTCATCGAGCGGTCGCTCGTCGAGCCGCGAACATCCGCTTAAGGCCACGGGTTGTCTGACGAAAACAGCTCCAAAGAGTACGAATTGCAATGACTGCTACCGAACTAACCAGATAGATCCAGAGAATACCCACCGTCAGAATCGCCCAATCAGGAATCGTTGATGAGCCAAGAATACTAAAGTGTCCGAGTCCGAGATTCTCGCAGATCACGACACTTGGTAAGAAGACGAGGATAAGAAAGGCGCTGGCGATCGATTCGTTTCGCACAGTAATAGAATAAAACCCGAGCGACAGAACGAAGCCGGCCACGAGCGCAGCAACGCCGGCGAGAATTGCGGTTTTCTGAAGGCCAGAAACTTTGGTGGATTTGGCTGAACGGCTTTGAGCGGATTGATCCATGATCCAATATTCTTGGATCAACCATATAACTCCAATCGATAAAATAGCAATTTACATTGATATTATAGATGGATGGACCCGAGCTTCGGATGAAGCCGATTTATGCTAAACTTTGGCCATTGATATCTCGGGCCCCCGGGGGCCCGGACCCACGAACCTAACTCACACGAATCTTTCGCGACGCCTCGCCCAGTTCGTGCACCCGGGCGCGCACTTCGTCCCGAAGGTGTAGTCCATCGACAAAATCGTGACGGGTCGCGTAAACGAATCGTGGAATAATAACACTGCGAAAGTCGAGCATGAGACTGTTCGCCAGACCCATTATCGACATGTAGCTCGAGGAGCCTCCGGCCGCGCACAAGAATCCTACGACTTTGTTTTCCCAGGCGTCACCAGTTAGCTCAACCAGGTTCTTTGCTGCAGCGTTTACATCGAAATTATAGATTGGCGTTGCGACGATAATCACTCGTGCCGAGTTCAACAGGCTTTGCGAGGCCTCCACATTGGGGTGGCCGTAGGCGGCGTCCGCGTCGCAAAACGGAAGCTCGACCTGTCGCAAATCAAGCAACTGACTGTTCAGCTTCGACTCTCGATAGTAAGCAAGAAGCTCATTGGCCAGAGCTCGGCTTAAGCTTGCTTCGCGAAGAGACGCTGAAACGACTACGTACTCTGCCGATGTATCCATCGCCGCACCGTAAAACGGATCCATCCTCGGCTCTAGATCAAATCGTTGCCAGATGCCAACTCCTGGACGAGCCTCACCCCGGGCTGATCGTCGGGACCTCACATCGCCGGAGTGGGATGACTCGACGTCGCAAATCACGAAAGGAATGGACTCATGAAAACCGCAACACTCTCCGCCGCTGCAAGCGGAACTTTCAAATTGGGCAACGATTTACCGATCCATCGTCTCGGCTTCGGAGCGATGCGTCTAACCGGAAAGGGTATCTGGGGCGAACCGGAGAATCCCGAGGAGGCACGCCGTGTCTTGCGTCGAGCGGTCGAACTTGGCATCAACTTTATCGATACGGCCGATTCTTACGGCCCGGAGGTGAGCGAACGATTGATCGCGGAGGCCTTGCATCCATACCCAGCCGGCCTCGTTATCGCAACGAAGGGCGGTTTGACCAGGCAGGGTCCCGATCGGTGGGCGCCGGTCGGACGGCCTGAGTACATTCAACAATGCGTAGAGATGAGCCTTCGCCGCTTAAGGCTGGAGCGTATCGATCTCTACCAACTGCATCGGATCGATCCGAAAGTTCCGGTCGAGGAAACGCTGGGCGCACTCAAGGAATTGCAGCATCAGGGCAAGATTCGGCATATTGGTCTTTCGGAAGTTTCTGTCAAGGAAATCAAACACGCTCGAAACATTGTTCCAATAGTAAGCGTTCAGAACCGGTATAACCTCACAGATCGCGAACACGAAGATGTGCTTAACTACTGCGAGGAGCACGATCTCGGATTCATTCCGTGGGCGCCGGTAGCAGCCGGCAGTCTCACTCGCCCCCGTGGTGCGTTGGATCTTGCGGCAACTAAATATAAGGCCACCGTGGCTCAACTCTCGATAGCTTGGCTCCTTTATCGATCGCCCTTTATGTTGCCGATTCCTGGTACCTCGTCCGTCGATCATCTGGAAGAAAATGTTGCCGCGGCTATTTTGGTGCTTCCCAAAGAAGAATGGAAAAAAATTGAATACGCGGTGGCAAAGTAAGCGCTCTGCTCAAGGTTCCGAGAGTTCGGTCGCCTTTAAATCATCAAACTTCTAGGAGGGACTTCTAAGGTCCGCCCGGGCGGTCTTTGCCTTGTGCGCCGTCAGAGACCCCTACCGTAAAAAAACGATATTAGCCCTTGCCATCGTCGTTAGGTCCGACTAAATCTTTGAGAGAAGACTAACTTCGTCCAACCAGGGAACCATGAACGAATCTTGCGATACCGTAGCAACTGCTGTCTCTGAAAAAGGCTGGCGCTTTCAGCGATCCGGCCCCTCCCTGCCCGAAGTATATCGCTCGGTCAAGATACCCAAAGTTGGCCGAAATTGGTGGGGACTCTTCCGCAAGCTGCTGGCCTTCTCCGGCCCCGGCTATCTCATTGCCGTCGGCTACATGGATCCAGGCAACTGGGCCACTGACCTTGCCGGCGGATCCCAGTTCAATTACACACTCCTCTCGGTTGTCGTCATCTCCAGTCTGATGGCGATCTTCCTGCAACACCTGGCGCTGAAACTAGGCGTGGCCACCGGGCGCGATCTCGCCCAGGCTTGCCGGGACCATTTTCATCCTGCCATCAATTTTATTCTTTGGATCGGCTGCGAAATCGCGATCGCGGCCTGCGACCTGGCCGAAGTAATCGGTTCGGCTATCGCGTTGAATTTGCTTTTTGGTTTGCCTCTAATCTGGGGCGTTTGTCTGACCGCCTGCGACGTACTCGCTGTTCTGTACCTGCAGCATCGCGGATTCCGCATAATCGAGGTGCTGGTACTCGCTTTGATCGGTGTGATCGCAGTGAGCTTCGGGATCCAGATCTTCCTTTCGAAACCAGATTTCGGCGCGATCGCGCTCGGCTGTGTGCCTTCATCGGAAATACTCCACAACCACGCGATGTTCTACGTGGCGATCGGGATCCTGGGAGCGACGGTCATGCCGCATAATCTTTATCTGCACTCCTCGATAGCGCAGACCCGCCACTACGAATTCACACCAAAAGGAAAACGCGAAGCCATACTCTTCGGTACGATCGATTCCACGGTGGCCCTCTTTTTTGCGCTCTTTATCAACGCCGCCATTCTCATTGTTGCTGCCGCCACCTTTTATCGGAGTGGGCATCACGAGGTCGCTGAAATTCAAGATGCCTACAAGCTGCTGAGTCCCCTTCTAGGAGTTGGGGCGGCGAGCACATTGTTTGCGGTTGCGCTGTTGGCATCAGGGCAAAACTCAACGTTGACCGGAACTCTGGCTGGCCAAATCGTGATGGAAGGTTTCTTGCGCCTGCGACTCCCTCCGGTTCTTCGTCGCTTGATCACACGGTTGATTGCCATCATTCCAGCCGTGATTGTCACCGCGCTGCTGGGCGAGAATGGCACCGCTCAGCTCTTGATCCTGAGTCAAGTGATCCTCAGTATGCAGCTAAGTTTCGCGGTAATTCCTCTCGTTATGTTTACCAGCGACAAGGCAAAGATGGGTGAGTTCGTGAACCCGGGCTGGATAAAAATCGGCGGCTGGTTTCTCGCTATCGTGATCGCCGTGCTGAACGCCTATCTTCTTTGGCAGAACTTCACCGGTTCTGCTCCGCAGTGAGATCGAGGCCTCGATGAGACATAGCCTAATGTCAAGTTTTGTGGCTGTGACTGGTGGGGTTGCTCTCATATTTTCAGCGATCGCACAAAATTCTTTCGGAGAACAACCCGACTCGGCTCCACCAAGCGTCAACAAAAGCCAATACAATCTTTTTAATCCGACGCCGTGCGATCAGATGCGGGACTTCGCCCCCGATCGACCTGATCAGACCGAAGGACCCTTCACAGCGGACGCGGGCCATCTTCAATTGGAAATAGGTATTTTCCAATACACCTACACCAACCAACCCCAACGATTCTCCGACATTCGGATCGAGGGCTATCAATGGCTCAACACGGCAATTAAGCTGGGGGTTTTGAACAATCTGGACCTGGAGTTGTTCGTCCCTGTTTTCAACGAGGTCGACGTTAAGCAGGGCAATGTGAAATCTCGGATGAGCGGCTTTGGCGATCTGGTAGTGCGCGCGAAGCTCAACCTTTTCGGAAACGAAGGGAATCTGCCGGTCGCGCTGGGCTTCATTCCGTTTTTGAAGATTCCCACCAATGAAGACGGGCTGGGGAATCGTGCGGTGGAGGGAGGTTTCATCCTACCGGTAACCTTCAAGTTACCCTGGGATTTCCAACTCTTTGCTATGACCGAAATGGACATCAATGAGGATGCCGCAAACACGGGCTATCATCTCGATTACGTCAATTCCGTTTCACTGCATCATTCGATCACTAAGAAGTTGGATAGTTACGTCGAGTTCTTCACTGATGTCAGCACCGAAAGACACACGGGGTGGGTCGGAACGGTGGATGGCGGACTCGCCTACTCTATCAGCGATAACATCATTGTGGACTGCGGGATCAATGCCGGTGTCACCCGGGCGGCCCAAGACTGGCAGCCTTTAGTAGGAATAAGTTTTCGCTTCTAAAATCGGCATTCGGCAATTTTTCCCTCCGCAGTAGCTGCCGCACCGCCTCAGCAGACAGCTCGCAGGAACAGGCTTTGTCGCCGGCGAGGCACCCGACATAAGTATCGGGTTCGAGCTCACCAATACGTTTCGCAGATAAAAGTTTTTTAACGCACGATTCCGATTGTTCTTAATTCGTACTTCGGCAAAGTGAGGGCCGGATGCGGGTCCCCAGGAGCCCGGCAAACTACGCAGTCGATAAAACCAGATCGTTAGTCTCTAACCTACTCTATGATTAACAGTGCAAGATTCTTCGCTGCACTCGGAATTATTTTCGTCACCGAAACTCAATGCCCGCTGTCAACGAGAGCCGACGAGAATGCTCAACAGAATCTGGCGAGCGACGCCCTGGAAACTCCGAGTAAAGTACCACTCGAGAAAAAAGCAGATTCCTCCGAGCAGCAGAATTGGTTGTTCCACTTCCAGGGAACTGAGATCCTTCAGGGGCAGCCTGGTTTTCATGCACCCTACAGCGGAATCAATAGTCTACATCCCGGCGACAATTTTCGCCAGACGACGACAGCAGACCTTTTTTTTGGCGTCCGACTATTGCCGGGGACGGAGCTCTATTTTAACCCAGAGTACTATCAGGGTTTCAGTTTTGGCATAACGCACGGCATCGCCGCGTTTCCGAATGCTCAATCATCCAAGGTAGGCAAGTACCGCGGAGACGTTTTTATTCCCCATCTCTTTTTGCGTCAAGTTTGGGGCTTTGGTGGAGAACAGGAGCAAATCGAAGGCAGCCAGCTCCAGCTTGCAGAGAAGCAAGATATTTCCCGCTTCACGCTTACCGTTGGGAGAATGTCCGTTACTGACCAGTTCGATAACAACGCTTACGCCCATGACCCGAGCTCTCAGTTTTTGAACTGGGCCGTAGTCGATCAGGGCAGTTTCGACTTCGCGGGCGATTCGCTGGGTTACGAGCAAGGACTCACATTGGAACTGAACCAAAAGCGGTGGGCGGCACGCTGGGGAATTTTTACTGTCCCCCGTGTTAGCAATGGTTTCGCTACCGACGGCCACTATTTGAAGGCCTGGCAGCAGGTTGCCGAACTAGAAGAGCGTTATGAATTGTTCGGTCATCCGGGTAAGGTCCGCTTCCTTGGTTATCTCGAGAGCGCCAACATGGGCAGCTTCGCGGCAACGGTCCATAATCCTTCTTTGCAGGAAGACATAGCCCGAACTCGCCGCTATCGTTATACCTACGGGCTTGGCATCAATTTCGAGCAAGAGATTACTAAAGATGTTGGGGCTTTTCTGCGCGCCGGGTACCGCGATCCAAATTATGAGTACTGGCAGTATACCGACATCTCGAAAAGCCTCTCGCTTGGAGTGCAAATAATCGGGACCGCTTGGTGTCGTCCAAACGATACTTTCGGGCTGGCTTACGCGCTCGACGGGCTGGGCCATGCTCAAAGAGAATACTTTGCCGCTGGTGGGCTAGGAATCGTTGTCGGAGACGGGAAGCTTCACTATGGCTTAGAAAATGTCGTAGAGACCTATTATAATTTCGAAGTTTTTAAGGGTCTGAATGTGTCGCTGGACTATCAGCTGGTCGTTGACCCTGCTTATAATCGGGATCGTGGCCCAATCAACATCTTCATGGCACGTTTTCATCTCCAATACTAGTCGGTCCCTTTTCTTTCCGAAGACGGCTCGCGACATGGTCGCGTACCCCTTTGCCGATCGCGCGCTGAGGTCTTGCTTCCGCCGGGCGCGTTCGGCGCGAACAATACAATACTACGTGGCAGCTTCGCCGTCCGAATCTCGGTGAAAGATGCTGTACAACACCGGTAAGACGAAGAGCGTCAAGAGTGTTGAGCTGATAATTCCTCCGATCACGACGGTTGCCAGTGGGCGTTGCACTTCGGCCCCGCGTCCAACTGCTAGAGCCATTGGCACGAACCCGAGGGAAGCCACCAATGCCGTCATCATAACCGCCCTGAGTCGAGTCAATGAACCGACTCTGATCGCTTCGGCTAGCGGCACTCCTTCCAAACGCAACCGCCGAATGAAGCTGATCATCACAACGCCATTGAGCACAGCCACTCCACTCAAAGCGATGAATCCGACGCCAGCCGAGATGGACAAAGGAATTCCGCGCAGCCAGAGTGCAAGAATTCCGCCGGTCAGCGCCAAGGGAACACCGGTATAAATCAACAAAGCGTCTTTGGCGGTTCCGAAAGACAAAAATAGCAACCCAAAAATTAGCAGTAACGCTATTGGCACCACGACCATTAGCCGTTGGGTAGCGCTCTGCAGTTGCTCAAACTGTCCTCCCCACTCCATCCAATATCCAACCGGAAGTTTTACTTGCTCTTGAATCTTTTTTTGGGCCTCAGCCACAAAAGTTCCAATATCGCGACTCGGAATATTGCAAGTCACAATGATACGTCGTTTGCCGTCTTCCCGATTTATCAGGTTTGGACCGGTTCTCACTTCAAAATCGGCGACATCGCTTAGTTGAATGTAGTTAGATCTGCTAGTAGAAACTGCTTCATTACTGGAAGGCCCTTCCGCCGTGGGAAGCAAAATAGGAAGTCGCTTTAACGCCTCGATATTTGCTCGGAGGCTTTCCGACAGCCGTACAACAATCGGAAACCGGCGATCACCCTGGAAAAATTGACCGGCGGTTTTGCCGCCAATAGCCGTTTCGATTATCTGTTGGACATCACTGACGCTCAATCCGTATCGGGAAATCGCTTCGTGGTTTGGTTGAATGCTAAGAAATGGCAGACCGGCCAGGCGTTCGAGATTTATCCCTTCTGCTCCCCGAATCCGGCTGAGCACATCGGCGACTCTTTGACCCGCCTTCATCAATTCGTCCAAATCGTCGCCGAAGATCTTGACGGCGACGTCTCCCTTCACGCCAGATATCAGCTCGTTCATTCGCATTTGAATCGGCTGAGAAAGCTCGATGTTGTTACCGATGTAGCTGTCGATTACACGGCTGATCTCATCGGCTACCCGTTTTTTAGATTTTTCGGGGCTTGGCCATGCTTCCCGCGGCTTTAACATGACGTAACTATCGCCAACACTGGGTGGCTGCGCATCGGTGGCAATCTCTGCTGTGCCTAACCACGTGAATACTTCCTATACCTCGGGTATCTTCAACAATCCAAGCAATAGGCTATTCTGCATCTGCAAGGCTTGGTTGAGACTGGTTCCCGGAATTCGGTTGATCCCAAGACCAAAATCTCCTTCGTCCAGGCTCGGTATAAATTCGGCTCCCATCCGAGATGCCAGGAACCCACAACCAGCGACCAGCAACACAGTCGCCACTACGATCATTAGTCGAAACCGGAGCGAAAGGTTCAGCAACGGTAGATAGATGGCCTTGGACCATCGAATCAGAATCGTTTCCTCTTCGCGCATCTTTCCGCGGAGAAAAATCGCAACGCATCCCGGAACAAAAGTGAGCGAGAAAATCATTGCCCCAAGCAGCGCAAGCAATACCGTCAGCGCCATCGGGATAAACATCTTACCCTCAACGCCACTCAAGCTAAGAATTGGTAGATATACTACCATGATGATGATCGAGCCGAAGATACTGGGAGTAATTACTTCCTTGCTGGCTCGCAAAACTGTTGTTAACCGCTCGTCTCGATTTAACAGACGACCAAGTCGCCGCTGCTCAGTTGCCAGGCACCGAGCACAATTCTCAACAATAATGACCGCTCCATCGACGATGATGCCAAAATCGAGCGCACCAAGACTCATCAGATTTCCGCTGATTTTGCTCTGAACCATTCCAGTGATGGTGAAGAGCATGGCCAGCGGGATAATCGCTGCCACGATCAGTGCAGCTCGAAAGTTTCCAAACAACAAAAAAAGAACAACCACCACCAGCGACGCACCTTCGACCAGATTCTGACCGACGGTTTCAATGGTTGAGTCCACCAATTTACTCCGGTCGTAAACCGTCATGGCTACCACACCGGTTGGGAGCGTTCGGTTGATCTCTTTGATCTTCTCGTCTACCCGCTTCGCCACCGCGCGAGAGTTTTCGCCGATCAGCATGAAAGCCGTTCCAAGTACGGCCTCCTCACCGTTTTTAGTGGCAGCGCCGGTTCGCAACTCTTTACCTTCTTCTACGTCGGCAACATCGCCAATGCGAAGAGGCAGCCCTCCTCTGGTATAGAGGACAATCGATTGAATGTCCGCCAGACTTTTCGCTTGGCCTGGGGAACGGATGAGATATTGCTCGCCATTCTTCTCAATGTACCCCGCGCCGACATTAGCATTATTCTTATCGATCGCTTCGCTGATGTCTCGGAACGTCAGATTCAGTGCCACCAGTCGGTCGGGATGAGGAGTGATGTCATACTCCTTCTCAAACCCGCCAATACTATTTACTTCAACTACGCCCGGAACAGTTTTGAGCTGCGGCTTAATAAGCCAATCCTGAATCTCGCGCAGATCAGTGAGCGTATAGTGAGATCCATCTGGTTTTCTCGCTTCGCGGCCGGCATTGACCGTCCAGAGATAGATTTCCCCGAGACCTGTCGCAATCGGGCCTAGCTCTGGTCTAACGTGGCCCGGAAGTTCGTCGTCGGCCTGACGTAACCGTTCGGCGACGAGTTGACGAGCTAAATAGATGTCAGTCCCATCCTCAAACACGACCGTCACCTGCGATAATCCGTAGTAGCTAAGCGAGCGAACACTCGCCAACCGGGGAACTCCTGCCATTGCCGTTTCCACCGGAAAGGTGATTCGTTGCTCGATCTCTGGCGCCGACAATCCAGCCGCAGCGGTGTTAATTTGCACCTGCACATTCGTGATGTCGGGAACTGCATCGATCGGCAGATGTTGGAAATTGTAAATACCAACTCCGGCAACACCCAGCGCCGCCAGCAAAGCCAGCCATCGATATCGAATGGAAAAGTTGATAATCCGCTCTATCATGAGGCGGTTAGCGGTTAGCGGTTGTTTCGCTGTTCCATCTGCTATCTGTTATTTGTTATTTGCTATTTCTTTGTTAGTCCTGGTCTGGAGCCTGACCCTTGGCCAGCTCCGCCTTCAAGAGAAAGCTGTTTGCTGCAACGTAGCTATCGCCAGCATTTAGACCGGACACTACTTGCACATTACTGTCGTCCCGTGCTCCCAGCCTCACTTTCCGGGCTTCAAATGCCTTGCCATCCATCACGAAGATCGCCGTTTTTTCGTTCAAGGTCTGGATGGCGGCGGGACGAACTGCGACCGGGACTTCGACTTCGTCGGTCTCGAGATCCCCCATAACAAACAACCCTGGCCGGAGTACTCCCTCCGAGTTTGCAGCAACCGTACGGGCCAGCAGCGATTGAGTATTTTCCGATCCAATCGGAGCAATGTAACTGATTTTTCCGGCAATCGGCTTCACATTAGCCGCATAAATGGTGCGAACAATTTGTCCCCGTTTTACCCGTTCGAAATCTTGAGGAAACACGCTGAAGTCGATCCAAACCGTGCTAAGATCGGCGACGGTAAAGATCGGCTTGTCGTCTCGGACGACCTCACCAATAGTAACTTCTTTTTTGATAATGGTTCCGGCGATCTCCGAGGTTACCTGATAATTCCGCAAACTGTCATTGCTCTCGACTACTGCCAGTACTTGCCCCTTTTCTACCCTATCGCCCAATCGCACTGGCACCGATTTGACCAGGCCCGGAAAACGGGGAGATGCGTTCGCAACCGCGTCTTCATTCATCGCAATCTTTCCGTAGAGCCGAAGTACTGTCTTGATCTTTGCTGGACCTGCTACCTCCACCTCCAAATGCGCATTTTCAGTTTTCTTCTCGTCGAGCTCGATGCGCCCCATCTCGTTTGGCTCGCTCACGTCCTGATCGTTGCTTTTCTGGCCGCTGTTCTCATTCCTATCTTGGTCGCTCGGGCTTGAACGAGGTTCTTTGAGTTCATTCTCCTTGGCATCGCTTGGTTTGCTGTCAGTTTGATCTTTCTCGATCGGAGTCGGGCTTGGCTCGGCGATTTCGCCTTTTTTACTTCCCTTGTTATCATCTGCAACTTCGTCCCTATCGCCCGGAGTCGGAGCTCTCCCCGCCATCTCTGATGAGAATACCAGTGGCTTCGCGGCGAAAATTCGCCGATCGGCGAATAGCGCAAGGCTCATGAAGATTGCAGTCGAAACCGGTTTATTCATCCCGTGAAACTTGGTTACGGCGATTCCCTTGGTGGCCCTTCGATATCGATTCACCCAACTTCGACAGCTCTACCGGTCCGGCAGTAAGCGCATCTATTTGCGCCTGCGCCTTCTGAAAATCTGAAAGCGCCTTAACGTATTGGGTTTGAGATTCGTTATAGGTTCTCAGCGCATCAAGAACATCTAACTGACTGAACCGTCCGGCCGCATAGCCCTCGGTAATTTGGTCGACTGCGCTCTTCGCTCCGGGTAGGACGGTTTCGCGTAGAATCTGGACTTCTTCTGCCGCTCTCGCCAGAATCTGGTAACCCTCATTGAGCTCGGCATATGCCCTCGCCTCGGCCGCCGCTCGTTCATCGGCGGATTTCGCAACGTTTGCTTCTGCTTCGGCGATCTTTCCCTGGTTTCGGTTCCAAAGTGGTAGCGGTATAGAAAATCCCGCCACCAACGTCAGATCTGCATGACTTGCTCCAAGCAAACGAGGTCCGGCACGAAGAGTTACGTCCGGCTTTGCCTCCGCGCGAGCAAGATTCAAGGTCGCTTCACGTTTTTGGCGTTCTGTTGTCCATCTTATTAGATCCGGATTCTTCTGGAGCTTCGCCTTCAACGTTTCTAGCGAAGGAATTGGTCTCAATTGATCCAGATTTCCAGTTACGCTGGGAAACGTTGCCTTCTTCGCGCCCCATTGAGCCGCCAAATTTACTCGGGCTGTCTCCGAATCACGCCTAACCTCACTTAAGCGGATTCGAGCGGTCGCGACCGCCGTATTTGTTCGTAGTAATTCAACGTCAGATGCTTTGCCAGCTTCTACTCTCTTGTGTGTAACGGGTACCGCTCCTTCGGTTAGCTCAACATTCTCCTCAGCTAACTGTACATTCCGGTGTGCGGTTAGCACATCGATGAACGCTAAAGTGGTTAGTTTCAGAACTTCCAATCGTTTTACTTGATAATCCCATTCGGTCGCTTCTCGATCGAATTGTGCTTCCCGAATTCGTGAGTTTCTCTTTCCTCCGAGTTCGATCAGTTGGCTAAGCTCGAGAGTGTTTTGCATGCTCTCAGTAGCCGACCTCACGTCGGCTCTCGTAAAATCCTCGCCTTCCAGACTGATCTCGGGATTAGGAACCAGTTTTGCTTGAATGATACGGGCTTCGGCGGCACGGATGTCCCAGGAAAAGGAAGAGAGGACCGGGCTCTTCTCTAAGGTGATGGCGAGTGCTCGGGCCAGGGTCAGCGGTTTTCCCTCCGGTTCGGTTCCCAGCGAAGGCCAGGCGTTAACCCACAAGATGCATAACACGAGAAAAGAGTTTCCTAATGTCATGGAGCGCTCATCCATCATTTAATTCCGTACGGTGAGCCTCCTTCAGTTCTTGGCGCAGGCTTTGGCGCGCCATGCTCAACCGATGCCCCACTAAGGGTCGTGGAATTCCCAGTGCGGAGGCCAGTTGGGTATAGTTCCACCCTTCAATCTCGCGTAGCACCAGAACTTCTCGAAATTCGATCGGCAATCTGCTCAAAGCCGCATACAGAGGTCGTTTCCATTCTTGCTCGGCAGCCTCAGGGAGCGCCCTTTCCGGCGTGTCCCGCATTCCTTGGGTCGCGACGGAGGGCTCGCCCGGGAAAATCTGCGGAATCACTTTTGAATGTCTCTCGCCCTCCTGAATCCAGGCGTGAATTCTCTTCCGAACAATGGTAAGCAGCCAGTTTTGTGGGTCGGCTTCGCGAAGACTTCCAAACTCCTGCCGTGCTTGCCGGTAAGCTTCTTGAACAATCGCCTGCGCGTCCTGATCGTTTTCGATCAGCCAGCGCGCAAGATTATATGCACGGTCCAGGTGAGGCAGAACAACTTCTTCGAAATGCGACTGCTTTTCTCGCATGCACAGGTAAGCGGTCCTCGGATTTTGGTCACTTCCGTGGCGGATGATACGGTGTGACTTTTCATCGCGAGGAATCCGCTCCTTTCCTCGCAATCGCTACCGCTGACCTCCTTGTAAGAAAAGTCAGAATCGGAAAACTACCGCGAAACTGATGGAATTGTAATTCTTCTGACGGCTCTTTGTAAGATATCAGTAGGAATCGGCTCCTGACTCCGCAAGCCTAGGCTAGACCAATGGCTGCAAGTCTGTGCGGTGTTGATCGCTTCGCGACATCTGCTCTGCCTGAATGAACCTTAGTGTGATGATCGTTCCCTCGCCCGGTTTGCTTTCGGCCGTTACTGATCCGCCATGCAAATCCATGATCGATTTCACGATGGCCAGTCCGAGTCCGACTCCGCCCGAATTGGAGTTGCGAGCAGCATCTGCTCGGTAGAAACGGTTGAAAATCCGCGGTAAATGTTCCGGGCCAATGCCGCTGCCGGTGTCCCGCGCGTGGATTTCGACGCTCCCATTTCCTTGCTTAACCGTCAGCAGGACTTGTCCTCCAGCTGAAGTGTGTTGCAGCGCATTTGAGACCAGATTGCTGAGTGCGCGACGAACTAACATCGCATCGGCATAGAGATCTGCATCCCCTTGTCGGCTCAATCCGATGTTCAGTTCACGCGCCGCCGCATCGTAGAAATCGAGAATGGTGTCAATCTCGGGGCCGATCTTGAACGTCAAGCGATTGAGCGGCGTTTCGGCGTTTTCGGCGCGTGCTAAGAAAAGTAAGTTGTCGATCATATTTGCCAGACCCTGATATTCCTCGATGCTTAGTTCAATCACTTCCCGATATTCATCGGCTGTGCGAGTTCGCGTAAGCGCCACTTCCGCCTCACCACGCAGGTTTTGGATCGGAGTCCGTAGTTCGTGGGCTAGATCAGCGGAGAAAGCGGATAAGCGCTCAAAGGATTCTTTGAGGCGAGCGAGCATTTCGTCGAAGGCGGCGGCCAGAGAATCCAGCTCCTTCGGCCACCGATCCCGATTGAGGCGCGGTTGGAGATACGAAGCTTGTACTCTCTTCATCGCGGCAACCATCTGCTCCAGCGGACGCAATGCTCGCCGTGCGACCAACAGTGCGACTGCAGCCGAGCAGCCGGCGCCGCCTACGAGAACAGCGAGAAGGAGGTTGCGAAAGAAATCCGCAAAAGCTTTGTCGTCGGAGCGATCCTGCGCGATCTGGAGCACGACCGGTCGCGGCATCATGCGATCAATTTCCGCAAAGGCCGACATCAGGAGAAACCATTTTCCAGCTGAGGTCTTATACTCGGTGCCTTCTTCAGGAATATGGCCGTTGGGTGGGGCTGCGGGAAACACGGACGGCGAAAGCCATTTTCCCATCTCAGGACTTTCGGCGAGCACTTTTCCCGTTCGCCGATCGAGCACCCGAACGAAATAATCCGAAGGCTCGCTGGCCACTTCTTCCACGAGCAGTTCTCCTCCGTTTGTCTTTTTGACGGCCAGATCGGCTCGGACAGCCCGCAACTTGTCATTCAGGAAGAGGTTATCGTTGGCATCGCTATACCGTACGACCACGCCGTATAGAACAGCCATGGTGACTAACAAGAGCGCGGTCGTAGCCAGAGTGTAGAAGACCGCTAATCGGGCAACCAGTGACCAGGGCCGTCTTTGGCTCCGGGCAGGAGTCGCCTCACTCTTAACGGGATTCAAGCACATAGCCAATGCCGCGAACATTGTGTATGAGCGGCTTTTCGAAAGGATCGTCAACCTTCGCTCGCAACCTTCGCATGGTCGCCTCAACTATATTAGTACCCGTATCAAAGTTGATGTCCCAAACCTCTTCCACAATCCTGGTGCGCGAGACAACCTCTCCGGCCGATCGCGCCAGACAGCTCAGCAGCACGAACTCGCGACGAGTGAGATGGAGATTGCGTCCGGCCCGGGTAACTTTATGCCGGCGGGTGTCTATTTCTAGATCGGCGATCCGCAGCACCTCCTGCTGCGCGGACGAGCCCCGCCGCAAAATTGTTCGGACTCGAGCTAACAATTCCGAAAAAGCATACGGCTTCACTAGATAATCGTCGGCTCCCATTTCGAGCCCTTTGACCCGGTCCTCCACGCGGTCGCGTGCGGTAAGAAAAAGAACTGGCGTCATAACACCTGCTCCGCGCAGTTGGCCAAGGATCGCCCAGCCGTCCTGCCGCGGTAGCATGACGTCGAGGACGATCAGCGCGTACGCACCAGCACAGGCGAGCTGGGAGCCCTCAGAGCCATCAGAGGCCACATCCACGGTAAATCCATTCTCGCTCAGGCCCTTCTTGAGATGAGCAGCAGTTTTCTTTTCATCTTCGATGATCAACAGGCGCATGGATACCACTTCTTAGATGCTCCTTTTCCGTGCGAAGGGCAAGTAAGCCGCAGCAATCGTGGTGTTGTACCTGGTTTCAGGCGAACAGCGACCGCTCGAGGACGATCCAGTTTCAAGAAGCGATCCATGTGGTATTATTAGGCGGGTTATACCTGGGTCCCTCCCAAGAACTGCGGAAACGAGAACTGCATCGAGCATTGAGTAAATTACCATTCGAATTTAGAGAAATCCTAGCTCTGCGAGAGATCGAGGGATGGTCCTACGGACAATTGGATTCTGCCTTGCCCATCGATGAGGTGACATCTCGCCCGAGCGAGGCACGTCTGCGCCTACGCCAGGAAGTGTCTGAGGTTCGATCTAAGGGGAACCGAGAATGAGCTGTGAAGAACTCGATCACCTGATAGATCCGTATCTGGATCGCGAGCTCGACCCCGGTGAATCACTTCGCCTGGAACAGCATTTGAGCGATTGTCCAGCCTGTCGATCGTTCTTGCAAGAATGCTTGGATTTCCGATCCTTCTTCCGATCCAACGCGCCAGTCTATGCCGCACCTCCTCAGCTACGAGCTAAGGTTCTGGCTAACTTCCAGCGCGAGAGACTGAAGTCCGAGCTTACCATTTTCCGGCGGCCTTGGATCTATGCGGCCGCAGCGCTCGTTGTCGGCTTGTGCGCTCTGACCATACTTATCCCGGACAATGCAAAGGAACTTTCCGCCCAGGCAGTTGTGCAGTATACCCAGTCGCTCGCCACCGATCATCTGGTCGACGTCGTGTCGTCGGACCAGCAAGTATTAAAACCCTGGTTTGCCGCCAAACTCACCTTTACGCCACCGCTGGCCGATCTTCAGGCTCCCGGCTACTCGCTTCTCGGAGGGCGCGTCGATGTCATCGGGAATCGCCCAGTCGCAGCGCTTGTCTACCAGCACGACCAAAGCATTGTTACTCTCTTTTGCTGGCCGCCCAATAACGGGCTACTCTCGAAGCATAACAATCTCATCCATGGATGCAATGTCTATACCTGGGGTAATTCGGCCTGCAACTACATCGTGGTTTCCAAGCTAGACAATCACGAACTGCAGACGTTTGTCGATTCGCTACGCGCCCGCGCCGAGTCAGGTTCCTATTAGGTCCACGCGCTCTAGAAAGACCAGGAAACGCCACCGAAGAATCCGCGCCGGGCGCCGAATTGCGGCGCAAATACTCCGATTCCCGATCCAGTGCGGAGCTGATACCCTTTATCGAGAAGGTTCACGACATCAAATCGTAACTGTAACTTACCCAATTGGGGCAAGTTGACCGTGTGTGTGAGCCCGATATTGAAAGTGTAGTAGGCCGGCACTTCGTCAGTATTCGCGAACCCGCTGCGTAGCCCATTGCCATAAAGCATGTCGGCATACACCGTCGTACCATGACAGGTGTAAGAGGCTCCGGCTGACGCGGTGTAGCGCTGGTCATGATCGAGGAACACAAAATGATTCTTGATGAAAGCAAGCTCGTCCGGACCAAATAGAAACTCACCCGACGTAATTTTTTCGCCGGTCCCGCGCTGGAACGAAAAATTAGCGTATGCATTGAACCCGCCTTGGGCATAGTTCGCCGTTACATCGACTCCGTATTGGTTGCCGTGGGCATAGTTAAAGGGAGAAAATATAAGGGCCGCACCAAATTGGCCCTCGTCGATCAAATCCCGAGCCTCCTTGTAGTATGCATCGACACCGACGAAAAAGGATCGCGTAAATTGTTCGGTGATTCCGGCATCAAAATAGTGAGCTCTTTCTGGCTTAACCGAAGAGCTTTGCTGGATGGCGGACTGATTGGTGGTGCCGACAAATTTGGCTAAGTCAGAATTCTGTACCAGCTCGAGCGGAGGCGGCGTGAAATAGCGCGCGTAACCCGCATGAATAGTGGTGCTTCTGGTAGCTTGAAGGACCACATTAATTCTTGGGCTCAATTGATAGGCATGTGCAAATTCGTCGACGATATCGAATCTAGCGCCAAAGTTGACGGTTAGTGGCTCGAATATTTTCCATTCATCCTGCAGATAAAACCCATAGACAAGACCGGTTTTTCTACTGTTATCGGTAATCGAAGTCGGCACATCAGAACTTTGTGTTCCCGTCGCATCAACGGGAAAGACGAGGTTAGTGGTATATGCTCTGGCAGCTTCCACAGTGATCAGAAATCCACCTCGAATCACATTGCAGTCATTCACTGCCCAGCTCGCATCGAACTGCACGCCGTTATCAAAGAGAGTTCGATCCACTCGACTGGCGATGCCATTGAAGATCAAGTCACCCTGTTGATCGGGCGTAAATAATGTCTCGCTGTAGCGGGTAAATGCCGCCAATTGGAGACTCACCGTATCAAACGATTTTTGGTAAGCCAGAATCAGGTAATGATTTTGCTCGTGCTGATTTTCGTCCAGGTTCCGCGAATCAAACTTCTTCGGATCGGCGTTCGCCAGGCTAAACGCTGGAGCCTGTTCTGGGTTATTCGGTATTTGGAAATCCGAATACGTGCCGCTCAGTAGTAGGCTGAGCCGACTCGTATCGTCGATAATGTAGGAAAAATCGCCAAAACCCTTGTACTGCTTGGTTTGATCGTGAATCGGGTGATGGCTGCTGGTCGGGCTCTCGATTCCGAGAGTATTGGAATTGTAACTGCCCTCGACGAAGTAGTGGAACTGACCTTGTACGCCCCCGAATTCAAAGCTGGGATTGACCGTCTCATGCGAGCCGCCGTACAATGAAACTTCACCGCCGTTCACTGCCGCTCCCTGTTTCGTATGAATATCGATGATACCGGTCGTGCGGAAACCAAACTGGGCAGGCAACGATCCAGTGATGAGATTCACGTTGTCTACTAAACGAGTATCGATCTCTTGACCAAAACCGGTTATTCCTTCCGGGATTAGCACGTCGTCGATCCGGAACTGCAGGTTGGCATGTTCATCGCGGACATGCAGCTGACCGTAAGAATCCTGTGAAACACCGGGCGCTCGTAAAATGACTTGGTTGAAAGAGGCGTTATCGCCCTGGGACTGGGTCTGAATCTGCGTTTGGCCAATCGAGTATTTCGTGGCGCCCAGATAGGGAACGATCTGATCACGCGCTTCATTGAGTTGGCCCACCACCGTAATGGGATCGAGTGTCTGACCGGAACTTCGGTTGGCTTCCGGAGACGCAGTGGGAACCGCGTTCTGACCGAATATTGCGAATGGAAGAACCACTAAAGAAACGAAGAAAACAAACGTGCGTCCGACTTTCTCTCGGATCGTTACGCACGAATCGTAAAGGTTGAACATATCAATTTTTCAAAGACTGGAGTTAAGGACTAGGAAGAATTCAGGCCGAACACCTTGTTAGGTCGAAGGATGTTGGCTTCCAGGTGAATCGGTAGGGACCGGCTCGGCCGGTCCATCGGCGCGCCTGCGCGCATCCCTAACGAAGCACGCGGACGCGCAGAAGCGCATCCCTACCAAAGCATGTGGACGCGCCGGAGCGCGCCCTTACCGGATCGCCGGGGGGCCACGGCCTGGAATCAGCCTATCCGTTTGCGCCGCAACTAAGACTTGAGAACGGAAATGGAGAACGTCGATGACAAGCCACTGAGAAGGCTTCCCTACGGCAAGCAGATCAATCGCGGCAAAGTGGATGCCGCCATTTGAGAATAGGGTGACCGCACAGTCGTGATCTTCGTGATCGGCATCCGGATGCACCCACTCATGGAGCTTGGGACAAACTGTGAGGGTTAACGCCCAAAGAATCGCTACCACGAGTAGCGGCATCAGACCGGCATGAAATACCGAATGCTTTCTTGAGCGCGGATCCATCTTGGCGATGAGGGCAAAGAGATTCAAGCAGGACAATTTGTTTTTGCAAACAGTTTGCGTTTACCTTTTGGCCGATTTCTTTAAAGTAGACGCACCTTCCCAGGTGCGAAAGTGCTGTAACCCACGCAACTGGGGGCCGCCTTCGCTGGCTACAGCGCGCCCGAGGCTTTAAGGCATATCCCCCGTACGGCAACCGCGACGAAGGCTTGGCGTAGTCGGGCGGCGACTACCATTCAGCCGCTGCGATGCGCCAGTTGGGCCGATGTCTTAAAACAATAGACAGGATAAGCGACCAGTTCTCGCGTAATCGCCCATAGATCGCGCCAGCTGAAAAAACGCGCATAACTCACCAAAACATGTTTGATGCCGGCTTTTCTGAAAGCCAGCTGGCAACGAGGCAGATGAAAATATTGAGAAATAATCATGATCCGCTTCCATCCCCGTTGGTTCATCACAGCGACCGTGTCCTCCGCCGTATCCATCGTATCGGAGCCGCGAGGATCAAGAAAGATTGCTTCGGCGGGAACGCCATGCCTCATCAGGTATTGGCGCATTGCCAGACTCTCGTCAGTCCCGTTCGTTTCAATCCCTCCACTCACCACAATCTGCGGAAAAAGGCGTTGCCGAAACAGTTCAACGGCGCGATCGAGCCGCGCTTCGAGCTGTGGCGATGGCTCTCCGTTCAGATAGACCTCGTTACCTAGGACGACTGCGACGTCCGCCGGTTCGACCCGCTCCTTCAGCCCATTGATGATGAGGATTAGCGCAGCTATGAGCCACAGAGCAATTAAACTGAGTACGAAGATGGTAAGCCAACGAAGCAATTTGCGCATACGGTAGCGGCGATTTGCCTGGGATCCAACGTCATTCAGATACTAATGGCGGCGCACTTGACGGTTAACGGACTATGTCGGACAGGCAAGTCGCCGTTGTCGTTTTATGAAACTTAATTGGGGCGAGTATGCTGCCGAGGCGTGTGGAACCGGCTTTAATGTCTTAGTCGGTCTGAGCGCTGCCGTGTTTAATTTCAGCCCCGATTTTCCGGTTGCTCATCTGGTCCCTTCGTCGAGCTTCCGGCTTTTGCTCACCGGTTTGATCTTTGCCGGTAGCGGTTCCCTTTTCGCCATCTCCCCGCTCGGCAAACTGAGCGGCGCTCACATCAATCCTTCAGTGTCACTTGCCTTTTTTGCTCGCGGCAAGATGCATACGCACGATTTTCTCGCTTATCTGATTGCCCAGTGCATTGGCGCAATTATAGGGGCTTGGCTGCTCGTTTTCATCTGGCGTGAGCACGCCGCCGATGTACACGATGGCGTCACCGCGCCCGGGCCAGGTTATCCAATCTGGTTTGTTTTTCTGGCGGAGGTCACTATGACCTTGGCCCTGGTGCTGGCAATCTTCGCGTTTTTGAGCAGCCAACATCTGATGCACTGGACTCCGTTGATGAATTGGTTTCTCGTCGCCACTCTCGTTTGGATCGGAGCACCGATCTCCGGAACGAGCTTGAATCCTGCTCGCAGCTTCGGGCCCTCTTTAGTGAACTGGTTTTGGTCTTACCAATGGCTCTATTGGATTGCTCCACCGCTCGGCAGCCTGTGCGCTGTCGTTCTCTTTCGGGTAATAGCGCGCGACCGAAAGGTACTGACAGCTAAACTATTTCATGTGCCTCATTATCCCTGTATTTTCCGCAACATTCACGTGCCATATGCGGCGAGGAAGGGTGAATCAGTAATCAGTAATCAGTAATCGGTGTCGTTCGTTGGTGTTCACTGATTACTGAATCGATCCAGGCACGAAATTCAATTCCACCCTCTCAGGCCGACCTGGAACATTGAGGGCAGTCCATTTCTCCGATGTCTGTGCAACAATCTTTCCTCGTCGCATAACCAACAGTCGAGTTGCTTTGAGCCGAATTGCTTCAAAGGGATCAGATGCCTGGAGCAATACGAGGTCCGCGTAACATCCCGGCTCAATTCCGTAATGCTCCAAACCAAGGATTCTCGCTGGACGTACCGTGACCGCGTCGTAACAAGACTGGAGCGCTTCGCGTGACGTCATCTGTGCGATATGTAGCCCGACGTGTGCCACCTCAAGCATATCAGCAGAGCCGAATGAGTACCATGGATCCATCACGCAATCGTGTCCGAAGGCAACTGTCACACCCGCTGCAATCAATTCCGGGACGCGCGTCAAGCCGCGTCGTTTTGGGTAACTGTCATGCCTTCCTTGCAAAGTGATATTAATCAAAGGATTCGCGATCGCGGCTACCTCTGCTTCCGCGATCAACGGGAGCAATTTGGAAACGTAATAGTTATCCATTGAGTGCATCGACGTCAGATGCGAACCAGCGACTCGACCTTGCAAGCCGAGCCGGTAGGTCTCCGCTGCCAGGGTTTCGATGTGCCGCGAATGCGGATCATCCGATTCATCGCAATGCAGATCAACCTGGAGACCACGTTCAGCGGCGATTTCGCACAGCCGGCGGACCGAGGCCGCCCCGTCGGCCATTGTTCGCTCGAAATGCGGAATACCGCCGACCACTTCTACCCCAAGATCCAGCGCTCGGAGTAAATTTTTTTCCGTATTGGGTGACCGAAACAAACCATCCTGGGGAAATGCCACCAGCTGGAGATCGAGGTAGGAAGCGACCTTCCGTTTGACCTCAAGCAATGCTTCCACCGCTAGCAAACGATCGTCACAAACGTCGACATGACTTCGGATCGCCAGCAATCCTTGGGCAACGGCCATATCGCAATAGGCTAAAGCGCGTTTGATCACAGCATCGGTCGTGAGCTGCGGCTTCAGCTCGCTCCACAAAGAAATTCCTTCCAGCAGCGTACCGGACCGATTGATGCGCGGCAAACCGAGAGAAAGCGCAGCATCCAGGTGAAAATGCGCATCCACAAAAGGCGGAGAAACGAGCCGGCCAAGCGCGTCCATCTCGGTCGCACCAGTGGCGGCCAGACCCTGCTCGAGCGCTACAATGCGGTCGCCGAGGATTCCGATATCAATGTTCGACCGACCATCTGGAAGATTGGCATGCCTAAGAATGAAATCCATGCTCGTGAGATTAGCTTTTTGCCGACCGCGGCTCAAGGCTGGCCTTCATTCTCGCCTGAAGCTCGAATGAAATGACAAATGACAGATCACAAATAGAGACACGTTTCCAGGTCGTGCTAATTGGGCCCGATGCTGCGAACCATCACCAGGCTTCGTGACCGACTGGACGGCA
>JBEEIB010000221.1:0-54915 GCA_041167675.1 Verrucomicrobiota bacterium | reverse complement strand
TCGGTACTCGCACCACTCGCATCATCTCCCTATCGCCTTGCACGTAACTATACAGCCGGCTAGCCAGCTTGCGGGCGTCCAGCTTGTTGTGCTTGCGTTTTCCTTGTTCCAGACATTCCGGTGCGCTCACGTAGGCCTTAATCCCTAGCTCCCGCAAACGCCGGTAGAGTACATAGCCCAACGGTCCAGCTTCGTAGACCGCATAGACTTCTTCGGCTAAACTCAATTGCTTTTGGGCCAAGAGCAGCAGCTCTTCGAAACTCAAGCTTTGCACCCCTTGGATACCGCTGTTGTCCTTCTTTCGCGCCACCTGATTGCGCGCCAGGTGGGCGTCGATGCCAAGAAATATTTGCTTGGCCTTTGGCCGCTTTGGGTCGTTGTTTTTACTCACCTCTTCGGTGAGTGCCGATGGGGTATTCATTTATTGTCAGGTTGCTGTTCATCCAGCAGCCTGGCAATACCCATGGCATCTACCGCAACCTTTACTGCTGCACCAACGCCATCATGTCTGGCGCATAGCGTTCTCCGGCAACAGCAAATTCTCGAAGGCGAGCGTTGGTCTCCTTCAGATCATCTTCGGTGAGCTGCACCGCCAATGCACCCATGTTGTCTTCCAGATAACGAACCCTCTTTGTACCAGGAATCGGAATCATATCGTTCCCCTGAGCCAACACCCAAGCCAAAGCAAACTGTGCGGGTGTACAACTCTTCTTCGCCGCCAATTCCTTTACCGCATCAGCCAATTTGATGTTGTTCTGCAACGCCTCCTCGGCGAAACGCGGATTGGTCCGCCGCCAGTCGGTCGGATCAAGATCCGATACTTTTTGGATCGCCCCGGTCAAAAACCCGCGACCCAACGGACTGTACGGCACGAAACCAATCCCAAGTTCACGGCAAGTCGCGAGAACGCCGTTTGTTTTCACTTCGCGGGACCAAAGTGAATATTCGCTTTGCAACGCCGCGATCGGATGCACCTCGGCCGCACGCCGTAAAGTTTCCGGGTTAGCTTCCGACAGCCCGAGCGCCCGTACTTTACCTGCCGCAACCAATTCCGCCATTGCCGTAACGGTATCTTCAATCGGTACGTTGGGATCAACGCGATGCTGATAGAAGAGATCTATTACATCGATGCCGAGCCGGCCAAGACTCGCATCGCACGCGCGCCGGACGTTGGCGGGCGAACTATCGGCCGTGCGGATCTGATTCTGATCGATTTTGAATCCGAATTTCGTCGCAACCACTACGCTGTCGCGCGGAACGTCGCGGAGAAAACGTCCAAGCAATTCTTCGTTTTTGTAGGGCCCGTAGATTTCGGCCGTATCGAGGAAGTTGCCACCGAGTTCAAGATACTGATGAAGGACGCGCAGAGATTCAGCTTCGTCAGTGGGCCCGTAGGCGTGGGACATTCCCATACAGCCCAGTCCAAGCGCTGAAACGGTGATACCGGAATTGCCGAGCGGACGGAAAGGAATAGATTTGTGTGCCATAGCTTAATGTCAGGGTTTTAAAGAACTTTACGTGTTTCGATTGATTCTAGGATAAAAGAAAATGTCCGTCGAAATCGGATGAAAGTAAGGATTCATTATTCAAAAAGCCGACCGTCTGCTGATTAGCTGCCGATGCGACTTGGATCGATGTGGTACTCTTTACCGGTCCTTGTTTCTCCCGAACGGGATTTGCGATGATTGATAATTTCGTCATAAAAGCCGCCGAAAATGATATCGCGTTGAGTGGGCAAGAATTCGTGAGGAAAACCATAATCGATGGCACTGGCATGATCGAGTTGGCGGGCAATTTCTTCCGTTAACTCCCACTCAAGAGCTTTCAAATTGGAAGCCATCTGGGCGGCCTGAGAGGCACCCAGCAAAGGAATCGTTCGCTTATATCGTAACCAATTAATCGCTACTTCTGCCGGTTCGTGTCGTAGTTTATCGGCCATTTCGACAACCACATCACCAATCTCAATCGCGCGGTCGCTGAATTGATGAAGCTCCATCTTCTCGCCCCGACCGCTGACCGCCTTTTGGCCGTTACGACGGCCGTACTTGCCAGTCAGGATTCCCGTCGCTAACGGCGACCAAGCCAAAACTGCCAGGTCAAGAGCATGTGACATCGGGATCAGCTCACGCTCTGGTGTACGCGAGGCCAGGTTATACTCTATTTGCGTGGCGACGAATGCTGACCATCCATATAGATGCGCGATAGCGTTAGCTTGGCTAACAATCCAAGCCGGAGTGTCGGAAATGCCAAGGTAAAGGACCTTGCCTTGCCTAACCAAGTCATCAAGACCGCGAAGGACTTCTTCAATCGGAGTCGTAAAATCCCAGGCATGCAGCCAAAAAATGTCGATGTAATCCGTTTTGAGTCGCCGAAGGCTGGTTTCGATGGATTGGATCATCGTTTTACGACTGTTACCAGCCGCGTTCGGATGCTGATTTAAAGTGGTACTAAGAGTGTACTTGGTTCCGAGAACAATCGCGTCTCGATCCGGTCCGACTAGTTCACCAATGATCGATTCGCTCGATCCATTCGTGTAAATCGATGCGGTATCAACGAAGTTGCCTCCGGCGTTGCGAAATACTTCGTAGATTTTTCGAGCTTCGCCCCGGTCCGCTCCCCAACCCCAATCGGTTCCGAAGGTCATTGTGCCGAGAGCAACTTCTGAGACTCTCAACCCACTGTTTCCGAGCAATCGGTAGTTCATAGATTTTGGCGATTGAAAAGCGAAACATATGCAGCATACAGGCTCGGCAGTTCCGGCCGTTCGCCTGTCCCACCAGCTTTTGCTGCTGGACCGGATCCCCATACGGCGGAAAAGATTAAAGTCGCCACATCGAACAAGAAGACTTTCTCATCATTCGATTCTGAGATTGTTCTCACGAGCCGAACGTACCAAGGAACGAAGGAACCATCTCTCGGACTCTTGCTCTCACTGTCGGACTTTTGCGCAGAAATGCGCTGCCAGGGAGGTAAGCGTCAGGCCGGCCGTCGATATTCGCTTGGAGGGATACCCACTTCTCGGCGGAAGACTTGCGCGAAATGGCTCGGGCTAGTGTAGCCGACTTCGAGCCCGATCTCGATTACGCTCTTGGTTGTCTCTCTGAGAAGACGCCGAGCCTTCTCCATTCGTAAGTGAATGAAATATTGGGAAGGGGTCAGCCCGGTAGTCCTTTTGAAGAGGCGACTAAAATGGAACTCACTCATGTCTGCTTCCCTGGCCAAACGGATCAGACTAAACTCCTCCTCCAGATGGGCTGCCATTAGTTCGGTGGTCTTGCGCAGCTTGAACCCTGGTAGTCCTCCCTTGTATTCCCGGACATCCTTCGTTAGCTCTGTGTAGTTTCGTGCCAAGTGAACAGCCAGGGCTTGGGCGACTCCTTGCACAAACAGCGGACTGGCCGGACGACCGGATGAGACCTCTCCTCGCAGCCCTTCCAAGAGCGCAGCGAGAAACGTATCTTTGAAACCGGAGACATCCCGCAGATGGATTGTTTCCAAATTCTTTTCAAATGCCTCTTCGATCGCTCGGGCGAAGATTGGCAATCCCAGATGAAGATGCATGGTACCAAAAGGTTCTGGCCCGATCGCTTTCCAACGTAGCTCATAAGGAGAGTTGGAAGCAGTGAGGAAAAAATCTCCCGCTTCGACGCGAGTCTTGAGCCAAGGGCCGCCCAGTTCCCGTTCTTCGACCACCGCCGCTCCAGAGAGGACCCGCACGATGAATGGCTCGGCAACGCCCGGAACGATGATGCTCTCCCGCACTGGGTACTCAGAATAGATCCGGACCAACAGGTCTTTCCACCCATTGCTGGCGGCAATCAGTCTACCAGAGGTATACCGATCGAAAGCTTCGGCCGAGGTGCTTTCGGGGAGAGCCATCATAACTTAATCGATAACCCGACCTCTCCCCAGATTCAAATCATCGGGCCAGCACATACCAACCTTGGACGCCAAAACTCACGATTTAGGCGGGCCAGAGCATTACTGCAGAACCTCTTGCGGCGCCTCAACCAGGGCGATTGATTTGGCTCGTCTGGTAGAAAAATGGCAGACGACCAGGAAGATGGCCGCCATCGCATAACTTATGGCCACTCGGGAGCCGCACACCAACCGATCTTCGTGTCGATGCCTTGAGGCGTTAGCTGAAACGCATGGATCAGCCCAAAGAACGACTGTGGTCATAGTACTCTTTCCAGAGCACCAATTTTCCGCCACGAATCTTTCCGATTGCGGCGGTTCCCTCAGCCTCCCGTTTTCCGGTTTGCTTGTTAGTTGAGCAAAATTGGTATTCAGCGAAGACCTGGTCGCCCTCTACGAGAAAAGTGGTCGGATAGATTCGTGTATTTGACCACTCACTCCGCCATCTTTTGAAAAAAGCGATCGCCCCTTTTCTGTCGAGCTTACCTCCGGGGTGGGCCCAGAGAAGGTGTTCATCCAACGTTGAAGTAAAGGCCACCAGATCGCCGGTCTCCCACGAATGGGCGAATTTTTTAACCAGATCAATTACCCGCTCGCGAGTTGCATCAGCTGCGCGAAGGCTCGGAGCTACCGTCAACAATGCGAGAACTGTCCAGGCGGAGATGCGGAATAAAGTCATGCGGAAGGCGTATCACCCTAGAGCAAGTTCGGGGCCAAAGGGAAGTGACGAAATTGGCGGAGTTTTCGGAAACGGGTGAACCTGACAAAAAAGGACCGTCGTGTTCCGAAACGCGGTGCCGATAGAACGCCTGATCGGTACACGGGCGAAAACCTCGGCCCGATGGAAGCTTTTTCTTCGATCCGGCGTGCGGTTCGCGCCGGGTTTGACCCGTGGTTGAATCGATTAACGCGTCTCTTTCGTCATCGCCACACCAAGATATTGGCGCGAGTCAAAAAAATCGGGCCAACCCTTTGGTCCACATCTTCGCTCCAATTGTCGCAATGAGGTCTGCCAAAAAGTTCGCCGCTCCTTTTCCCCGGCCATTTTTCCGTTTCTTCGTTCGAGACCTTCCCAAATCAACAAGCGAGCCCACGGCGAGTTTCAGAACGAGTACTTCAACAATTATGATGTAACTCAGAATCCACGAACATTTGTTTCTCCATTTTATCAAAACCCGCAGCCTTTCTCTTCAATGGTCTACGTGGGTCATAGTTTCTTCGCTAATCCGGGAACAAGCCGAATCGGACCCAATGGGATCCTGCCCAGCGGGATTTACCTTACCAATGGTAACAGCAATCGAACCCATCTCTTTGATGCAGGTTTGTTTCTCCAGGACAGAATCGAGTTGGCGAAGCAATGGGCCTTACTGATCGGTGTCCGAGGCGACTATCTAGGAGCTAGCGCGAGTGATTCGGTTCCTTACAAAGACAACGTACAAGCCCCGGGTACGAAGAACGGTGACAGCGTAGAAGTGGGAAATCCCACTATCAGTGCTAGCCTGAGCTATAAGCCCACCGGTTGGCTGACTTCTTATTTTACGTTCAACGAGACCTACGGTCTGGATGAGGCTTCCGTTTACGAAACTGGTGGTGTGCCGCAGAATCCTAACGGCAGCGGCGGGATCACCAAAGCCAGCATGAAGAATAAAAGTGTTCTTCTCGAGGGTGGCCTAAAATTTAACCTTTTAGATAATAAGGTATTTATCGGGTTGGACGGCTTCTATCAGCGAAGAGCGAGCACCGACCAGTTTGGCCATATTAACAACATCGAGGTCCGAGGTATGGAGGCGGAAGGCACTTACCAACCAAACAAGAATTTCAGCTTTTCGGCAAACTTCAATTGGTCGGAAGCAAACTATATCAACTATACGCCAATCCAGAGCACTCAGAATCTGGGTGATACTTATGCCGCCGGATTTCCGGTGCAACCTGGAGTCGTAGGAACCGGTGTTGGCAGTCCAAACTTTACGGCGAATGCCTTGCCGGCCGGTGCCTATCGCCTCAATGGTTTTCCCAACCTGATATTCAACGGCTATGCGACATATGTGCTGAACTGCGGATTGGGCGTGAGTTTGGGTATCCAAGCCGAAAGCTCCCAACGCGTGGACTTTGATAATAAGCTGAAGATTCCGTCCCAATACCAACTCAACGCCTCGATATTTTATCGACAACCCTGCTGGGAAGTTCGCGTTAATATCTCGAATCTCACGGATCAACGAAACTGGAGCGTCACCGACGGTATTCTGGAAGGGAATGATTTGCTCATGCTGAATCAGCCGCTCGCTGTGTCGGGTAGGATCACCATTCGCTTCTAATCAGCTTGCCCCGCTCAGATTGAATTCGCTGCGCGGCCTCCTCACTGAGTGCGCTGTATGGACACGCAGGCGTTGCAGTTATCTGGTGCAGCCATCCTCACCACGGATGATCGGGATCGCTGGTATGAAGATGGCGCGATACTGGTCAAGGATGGCAGAATTGAGGCGATCGGATCCGCCCGTGAGATTGAACATCGGCTTCCGGTGGATTGCGAGCGAATCGAACTACCGGATCGTTGGATTCTTCCCGGTTTCGTCAACAGCCACGTTCACACCTCGCAACAGTTGGCTCGTGGGTTGGCTGACGACGTCGATCTCCTGACCGGATCTGGCCTTATGAGAGTCACTTAACCGAGGAGGACTCCTACATCAGTGCGTTGCTAACCGGAATCGAGCTGATCCGTAGCGGTGTCACTACTTTCTGCGAAGCCGGCGGCCAACACGTCGATGCGATAGGCCGCGCAGCCGAAATCCTGGGGCTGCGTGCGATGCTCTGCCGCTCGACGATGGATATTCCGAGCGGGCTGCCGGCTTCCTGGGATACTACGAAAAGCGAATGTTTGGATCAACAGGTCGAACATTTTTGGCGCTGGCAAAACGAGGCACAAGGCCGCATTCGGGTTTGCCTCGGACTGCGGACGATCTTCAATTGTTCGGACGACCTGATCTTGAGTACTCGTGATCTAGCGGCGGAGCTGGGAATCGGGATTAACATGCACGTTGCAGAGATTCCCTCCGAGAACGATTTTTGTTTTCAACGAAGCGGCAAAACCACCGTAGAACATCTAGCCGACCTGAAGATCCTGGGACCTAATTTCTTAGCCGTGCACTGCGTTTGGCTAACTCCCGAAGAAATCGACCTATTCGCCCAATTCGAGGTTAAAGACTCTCACAATCCGGCGGCAGCGATGCGCGTTCTCGGTTGGCCGCGAATTACAGAAATGCAACACCGGAATATCTGTGTCTCGCTCGGAACCGATGGTGCCCCGTGCAATAATCGCATGACCTTGATTGACGAGATGTGGCTAGCGACGTTACTCCAGAAAGCGCGCACCCAGAATCCAGCGGCAATGCCAGTCGAATCGGTGTTGAGCATGGTAACCCGTAATGGTGCACGAGCGTTAGGTTGGGAGATTGAGATTGGGTCTCTAGCGGAACAAAAGCAGGCCGACTTAATCGTCATTGATCCCAACACCGCCACGATGCTTCCCCTCCACGACTCGATCGCAAATTTGGTGAACGCTCTGCGCGAGCATAACGTGGAGAGTGTCATGGTCGCCGGAAATTGGGTGATGCGAGATCGCCAGATTCTCACAGTGAATGAATCCGAAGTTTGCTCGGAAGCGAAACGGCGCGCGCCGCGCATCCGCGAACGAGCAGGTATCGTGTTGCCTGAACGGTTTAATAAAGTGAGGAGACCGGGTCGGTGATTGTACTGGCGGAGAGCAACCCCTGACGCGGAGGGTGCGTCGCTTGCGACGCCCGGAAACAACCCAGCGCCCACCGAGAAATCGAGCCCACGATCCGTTCCGGTGCCTATTAGCCTAATCGTTGATTACGCCTTGAAACACCCAATCGTCGGGACGTTTGACCAGACCATGCCGGACCGGGTTATTTCGCACGTATAACCGTTTCACGTCGCAGGGCTTTCCATGCGCCAACCCAACGGTCTAAGCCGTACGGCGCGACGTCACTGTCGCCGACGAAAAGATGAATGTGGTTTGGCAAGATCACGTAACGCCCGACAGAAAAATCATTGTAGGTTTCCCTTGGCTCACGCAACAGCGCGTGCGCCCTCGGATTTGCCAGAATCTTTCGCCGATGTTTTGTGCAAACCGTCACTAACAACATTGGCGTGGCAGACTCGAGTGTAGGGAGGTGCGGCGGGTGCTTTCGGTCCCGAAATTTCATAACTCTAAATTAGTATGTTATTATAGCTCCTATCGACGCACAATTGTTTTCGATGGGCTCGAAAGATCGCTATCTTGATAATTCGAGAACGGATGATCGTGGGCTCGATTCCTCGGCGAATCCTGGGTTGTTTCCGGGCGTCGCAAGCGACGCACCCTCCGTGTCAGGGGTTGCTCTGCGCAAGATGGTTGAATCGATACCTCGACGCTGGATTGTCTCCGGCGGACTGAAAATAACGCAAACCCAGCACTAAAGTGCTGGGCTACTCTCTTTGCGTCCCCCGGCCGAACGGAATTGAGGAGCGTCCCCCATCAGGAACATGACTTGCTAATAGGCAATTCATGGATCGATCGCCGAAAAAACTCCCAAAAAATTGCACCTTTAGCCGCGAGGACTGGAACGTGTTAGCCGCGTGCTGGCATCCGATCCTATGGCGACGCGATAACCGATCAGCCGCAGTCTCTCAAACTACTGGATGAGGAGCTTGTAGTTTATCGAACCGCAAAAGGCGTCGTTGTTGCCAAGGATCTTTGTATCCATCGGGCGCCCAACTTTCTCTCGGCTGGCTGGAAGGGGATGAACTGGTGTGCGCCTACCACGGATTTCGCTACGGTTTCGAGGGCAAATGCACCGGGGTGCCGGCGCATCCGACCCTGCCTATCTCGGAAAAGCTATGTCTGATCACATTTCCGACGATCGAAAAATATGGCCTGATTTCGACTTGCCTCAGCGCGACCCCACTGGCGGATCTTGCCGTCTGGCCGGAATTGGAGGATCCTACTTATCACCGCATTCATCTTGATCCATTCGACTGGAGAACTTCGGCCGCACGTCAAGCTGAGAACTTCCTCGATATTACTCATTTTTCTTGGCTTCATGTCGGAACCTTCGGTAATCGCGAAAAACCTGAGATCGAGAAATACGGAGTGACGCAAACCGCAACCGGTCTGCACATGGATTACGTCTATCCGATGATCACTCTGTTCGGTGAATCGATGCAGACTTTTTCCTATGATGTGACTCTGCCCTTCTCCTCCCGGATCCAGCTCCCGGATTTTAACCCTGGTCGGAAATATGCTCTTTGTTTCCGCATGTCTTATTTCAGCTCGACTGACACGGATCTTTTTCTTCATGGCACAACGTGGACCATTCGAAGACATCGAAAGCCTGATTGCATTTGAAACGAAGGTTTTTGCGGAGGACCAACGCTTGGTAGAGTCACAGCACCCAGAAGAATTGCCGCTCGATTTGAGCGCCGAATTTCATATCCGGGCCGATCAGATGTCGGCCGCCTATCGTAAGGCACTGGTCAAATTGGGCCTAGGCGGAGAGTACTCGTCTTGAAAACAAGTGGTTTTCTGGAGCGAAATCTGCGCTAATCTCCGATCTCGTATCATGGTGACTCTGAAGGCTGTCGTCGAAGCTTTGCTGTTCAGCTCGCAAAAACCGCTTACCCCCAAAGAGATTCTGCAAGTAGTCCGACTAGGTACGGAGTACGCCGGAGAGGAGGAAGTCGCCGATCTGGTGAAAATCACCGAAGAATCGATTCAAGCAACACTGCAGAGTCTTACCAGCGAATACACCGAGCTTGGACGCTCGTTTCAGCTGGTTGAACAGGTGAGCGGTTGGCAACTTTCCACCCGACCAGATTACCAGATCTGGGTTCGTCAATTATTTCCGGAATTGCGACCAACTCGGCTCAGCCCCCCTGCGTTGGAAACCCTGGCGATCGTTGCATACCGACAGCCGATCACCAAAGGAGATATTGAGGCAATTCGTGGTGTGACGGTGGACGGCGTTATGCAAAAATTGCTCGACCTCGGATTGGTCAAGATCGCAGGACGGGCAGAAATTCCCGGCCGCCCGCTGCTCTATGAAACCACGTTACATTTCATGGAACATTTCGGGCTAAAGAATCTAAACGAACTCCCGAATGCATCGGAACTGCGGAGTCTGGCCCTACCCAGCGCGAAGATATCTGCGGAGGCGCAGTCCAACAATCCAGCAGACGCGCTCGCGACCGCTGAGTCGCCCGAATCCAATGCGACCGACATCCGCGAGCTAGAAGCTGAAACTGAAGCAAAGGTAGCGGTTGCGCCCGACCCTTCCGACCATGAACATGACTCAACCGAGAGAGGATAACTTGAGTGCTCAGCTTTCGCTCGAAGAGATTCGTAAGAAGATCGATGAGATTGATACCGAATTGATCCGCCTGCTCAACGATCGAGCCGATCTCGTTCACGAAGTCGGACTCATCAAAAAAGAAGCGGGACTTTCGATCTATGCACCGGAACGGGAAGAAGCGCTTCTGCAGCGCCTCGTGCAAAAGAGCAAAAGACGGCTGCCGGAAACCGCGATTCGCGCAATTTACCGGGAGATCATGTCGGCCTCGTTGGCTTTGGAAAAGGAGCTTTGTATCACCTTTCTCGGTCCAGAAGCAACTTGGACCCATCAGGCGGCACGCTCCAAGTTCGGGGCTTCGGTTCGATATTCGCCGCAGTCCAGCATTAGCGATGTATTCGATCGAGTAACTCGCAGGGCAGCAGACTACGGCGTTGTGCCGATTGAAAACTCAGTGGAAGGCGCGGTTAACCACACTCTCGATGTTTTTATGGATTCGGAATTGAAGATCTGTGCACAGATCCTTTTGCGAATCCATAACGACCTGCTCTCGAAAGAGCCGGCGGAAAAGATCCGCAAGATTTATTCTCATCCCCAAGTATTCGGACAGTGCCGCGGTTGGCTTCAGGAACACGCTCGGGGGCTGGATCTCATCGAAGTCTCGAGCACAACCCGAGCGGCGCAGCTGGCCGCCAACGAGCCTGGCGCTGCGGCTCTGGCCAGCGCAATGGCCGCGGAGGTCTACGGTCTGCGCATCCTCGAGCGCTCAGTGCAGGATAGTCCGAACAACACTACTCGGTTTCTAGTGATATCGCATACCACCTGTCCCCCTACGAAGGATGACAAGACCTCGCTCATGTTTTGCGTCCAAGACCGAGTTGGTGCGTTGTATTCTGCACTCGAACCGTTTAGCCGGCTGAAACTCAGTATGAGCAAGATCGAGAGCCGGCCGTCCAAGAGAAAAAATTGGGAGTATTTTTTCTTCGTCGATATTGAAGGTCATTGCGAGGACCAACTGGTCAAGGACGCAATCGCAGATCTGGAGAAGCATTGCACGTTCGTGAAGGTATTGGGAAGTTATCCCAAGACGGAAGCGGTGGGAGAGTAGCAGCTTAGAGGTTGCGGGTTACAGGTTGCGAGTTGCGGGTTCGATGAGCCCCGGCACCCGCAACCTCTAACCTCTACTTTCCCACATAAATCGCCTCGTTGGGCCAGTCGGGACGCAAATATCCGTTCATCATGTTCACGAGCGGAACATAATTGCGCATTACCCGAACCGGAGAGAGCAGTCGAATAGTGGAAATTTCCTCGATCGAATCGGTCCCATGATTTTTCAGCAATCGCGGAATGAGCTCTTCATGGGTTCGCTGAACGATGTCCAAATCGCTATTTCCATCCACAAAAAGCAAGAGGGCAACCTTGCCGTCGATTTCGGCGATATGGCTCTCAAAGATCGTTTCCGTGAAGACCGATTGTTGGCTGGAATCGAGTCGAATCTCATCGACCAACTGATTGTAGGTGACTCCCACGCGAAATTTGATGATGTA
Source organism: Verrucomicrobiota bacterium (assembly GCA_041167675.1). Lineage (GTDB taxonomy): Bacteria > Verrucomicrobiota > Verrucomicrobiia > Chthoniobacterales > JAFAMB01 > DASTDH01. Next base: position 43,103 of record JBEEIB010000221.1, on the reverse strand, counting down.
CAGGTGCCGGGCGTTGTACTGTTTCGCGCCATCGGGAGAAAGATCGATATTTGTGAAATAGGCCAGCAGCCCTTCTTGTTCTAATCGCAACCGCTTGCGGCTGACGGTTCGAACATTCACTCCGGTAAGCTCTCCGATCCCATTATCCGATTCACGAGGATCGCGAATAAGCTGACGAACGATGGCCTTCTCTTGCTCATCTAAAATTCTCATGCCAATATCAAAGCGGGTTAAGGCGGCACCAGGGTATCCCCCTTCTCTCCACCCCGACGCCGAATTTGAATGGTGGTTGCACCAAATATTCCAAAATAGGGTTTGTTGCGACTAAAAACCGACGAATAGACCCTCAGTTTGGTCTTGAAACAAGCAAATACGGCTTTAGGTTTGCCAGTTTGTCTCGCCATGAATGATGGGATTATTGATAGAATAGCAAGGCTTCCAAGATCACTGTATCAACCAGAAGAAGAGCATGATTCTTGTGGGGTAGGATTCGTGGCTGCCATCGACGGTCAACGTTCTAACCGCGTATTACGATATGGATTGACCTCGGTGTGCAACATGGTTCATCGGGGTGCGGTCGATGCTGACGCGAAGACGGGCGACGGATCAGGAGTAATGACCCAGATTCCGTACAAGATCTTTCGCCGCGAAATCGCCAAGCTGGGGCACACACTCTTCAATGACACCGATCTGGGTATCGGGTTTGTGTTCCTGCCGCATGACAACGCATATGCTCAGGCACGGGCCAAGGCCATCGTTGAAGAGGTACTTGAGCATCGGCAACTTTTCCAGTTCGGCTGGCGCGAGGTACCTCTCAACATCATGGTGTTGGGAGAAAAGGCGCAATCGACCATGCCCAGAATCGAGCAGGTTCTGATCGGCCGCGGCGCTGGTATGAGCGATGAGGAATACGAACGACGATTGTTTTTGGCCCGAAACGAAATCGAAAAACGGGCGCAACTAGACAATATCCGGAATTTTTACATTTCGTCGTTTTCCCACCGGGTGGTTATCTACAAAGGTCTTTTAACAGCCGTCTCGCTGGAGAAGTTTTATCGGGATCTCGGCGATCCCGACTACGAGACGGCCATCTGCGTTTTTCACGAACGATATAGCACAAACACTTTTCCAACCTGGCCGCTAAGTCAGCCGTTTCGGATTCTTGGCCACAATGGAGAGATCAACACCATCCGCGGCAATCGGAATTGGATGCGGGCCCGGGAACCTGAATTGACGGCAGAATTCTGGAAGGAGGACATCGATCTACTGAAGCCGATTATTCAGCCAGGTGGATCCGACTCAGCCAGCCTCGATAACGCCCTTGAGGTGCTCATGATGTCGGGCCGCGACATACTGCATGCGATAACGATGTTGGTTCCGCCAGCATGGCGCACGGATGGGCGAATGGCACCGGAACTGAAGGCGTTTTATGAGTATCATCGTTGCTTCAACGAACCGTGGGATGGGCCGGCCGGTCTGGTGTTCAGTAACGGCGTGGTAGCCGCTGCTTGTTTGGATCGAAACGGTCTTCGGCCCGCACGCTACAAGGTTACCGAGGACGGCATCTTTACGATTGGCTCCGAAGTGGGATGCATGGAGATCGACGACACGAAAGTCGTCGAGAAAGGCCGGCTGGCGCCCGGCGAAATGATCGCCGTTGATACGCGATCCGGAAAACTTCTGCGAGACCGAGACATCAAACAACGGCTTGCCGCGCAGCGACCTTATCTTGAATGGGTCAATCAGAATCTTGTTCGACTACAGAACCTTGCCGGCCGGGACCTGCAGGCTCCGGCCGGAGAGCTTGACATCCTTGGTCTGACCCAGCGGCAGATTGCCTTCGGGTATAGTAGCGAAGAGCTTGATTTCATCTTGAAGCCGATGGCCAAGGATGGCCAGGAAGCGGTTGGCTCGATGGGTGACGATACGCCGTTAGCAGCGTTATCGTTGCAGCCCCGCCTGCTCTATACGTACTTCCGCCAACTGTTCGCGCAGGTGACCAACCCACCAATTGACCCGATCCGGGAGAAACTGGTGATGTCACTCGCGACTATCATGGGATGGCGCCGCAATCTTTTCGCAGAAACGCCGGAACACGCGAAGTTGGTATTTTCAGAATCGCCGATCTTACTGCCGCATGAGTTGGATCAACTCAGTAAGCTTCCCGATCCGTTCCATAAAGCTGTTCAAATTTCGGTGCTCTGGCCAGTGGACGAAGACGAGGCCGGTATGGAGAGGGCCCTCCGGCGCATAGCGGTGGAGGCCGAACAAGCGATTGATGGGGAGACCCGGTTGATCATTTTATCAGATCAAGGCGTCGATCACGCGCACATTGCGATTCCGATGCTGTTGGCCGTCGGCGCCGTGCATAACCAGTTGATTCGGGGTGGTAAGCGGATGAAGTGCAGTATTATCTGCGAAACCGGCGAGGCCCGAGATGTGCATCAGGTGGCCTGTCTTATCGGCTATGGCGCCAGCGCTGTCTGCCCCTATCTGGGATATGAGACAATGCGCGAACTGCTGGAACGCGGATCGCTCGGAGAAGGATTGACCCACGAAAAGGTGATCCGGAACTACAAGTCTGCGCTTGAGAAAGGATTGCTCAAAATCATGTCGAAAATGGGCATCTCAATGATCGATAGCTACCGAGGCGCCCAAATCTTTGAAGCGATCGGACTCGGTTCGGCCGTGATCGATAATTATTTTGCTGGCACCCCGTCGAAGATCGAGGGAATCGATCTGGTCGACATCGCGCGTGAAAGCCTAACCCGACACCGGCGATCCTATGCTCAGGCTGTTCCGAATGAAGGAACAACCGAATTGGATGATCCTGGATTTTATCGTTTCCGCAGACAGGGCGAACAGCATGCGGTTACGCCCCCGGTCATCAAGAATTTTCACACCTTCGTAAAGTCAAATAAGCCGGAGGACTACAAGGCCTATGCCGACGCGGTCAAAGCGATTCGCCCGAACGCGGTGCGCGATCTCCTGCAAATTGTTCCGATCGGAAAGCCACCCCTGCCGATCGATGAGGTCGAACCGATCGAAGAAATTCGACGGCGCTTTACCACGGCAGGTATGTCGCTTGGTGCATTGAGCCCGGAAGCTCACGAGTGTCTGGCCATCGCCATGAACCGGATCGGTGGAAAATCGAATTCCGGTGAGGGCGGTGAAGATCCGGAACGCTTTCATCGACGGCCTAACGGCGATTGGCCTAATAGCGCGATCAAACAAATTGCGCAGGCTCGATTCGGGGTGACGGCCGCCTATCTAGCCGCCGCCAAAGAGATTGAGATAAAAATGGCGCAGGGGGCCAAACCTGGAGAAGGGGGTCAGCTACCGGGGCACAAAGTCAGCGCTTTGATCGCTCGGCTGCGAAAGAGCACTCCTGGCGTCACGCTGATTTCACCACCTCCTCACCATGACATCTATTCTATCGAGGATCTCGCCCAACTGATTTACGACCTTAAACAGGTGAATCCCCGCGCCAAGGTATGCGTGAAATTGGTTGCCGAGGCGGGGGTTGGGACCGTTGCCGCAGGAGTGGCCAAAGCGCACGCTGATACCATTTTAATCAGTGGGCACGATGGAGGGACCGGAGCGTCACCGCTGAGTTCGATTAAGTATGCTGGAAGCGCATGGGAATTGGGAGTCGCTGAGGCTCATCAGGTACTCATGTTGAACGGTTTGCGCAACCGAATCACCCTCCGCACCGATGGAGGCATGCGAACCGGCGAGGATATCGTTTTTGCTGCGCTACTGGGTGCCGAGGAATTTAACTTTGGCACAACCGCCCTCATTGCCTCGGGCTGCGTGTACGTCCGGCAATGTCATCTCAACACCTGTCCGGTCGGTGTGGCTACTCAGGATGAGCGGCTGCGCGCCAAGTTCAAAGGCAAGCCGGAGTACATCGTGAATTATTTCAACGGAGTTGCCCAAGAAGTGCGTGAACTGATGGCCGCACTCGGCATCGCTACCTTCAATGATCTGGTCGGCCGAGTTGAGTATCTCCGGCAACGGGAGATCCCAAATCATCCGAAGGCCAACAAGATCAATCTCTCTCGTCTGCTCGCCAACGTCTCGAAGGAAGACAACTCGCAGCCCAGACATAACACCTGGGAGCGCAATGATCCGAATTGGGGACGACGCCTAGATGATACTATCCTGCAGGATGCGCGCGACGCATTGCAGGACCAGCTTCCGATTGTTCTCAACTATCGGGTCAAAAACACCAATCGTGCGGTTGGAACCAAATTATCCGGAGAAATCGGCTATCTCTGGGGTGAACATGGTCTGCCGGAAAACACGATACAGCTCAATTTGCGAGGCAGTGCAGGTCAAAGCCTTGGTGCATTTCTGAGTCCTGGCGTGAAAATTATTCTTGCCGGCGAAGCGAACGATTACGTTGGGAAAGGAATGGGTGGTGGCGAGATAGTTTTAAAACTGTCGCCTGGAGCGAAATATCTGGCCCACGAGAACTTTATCGCTGGCAACACCTGTCTGTACGGAGCTACTGGCGGTGCTTTCTTTGCCGCCGGCCGCGCAGGCGAGCGCTTCGCAGTACGTAACTCCGGAGCGACCGCGGTTATTGAAGGTGTGGGCGATCATGGCTGTGAATATATGACTCGCGGCACCGTACTGGTTCTGGGTATGACCGGAAAAAATTTCGGAGCCGGAATGACCGGGGGAACCGCTTACGTCTTGGATTTGAAGGAAGAATTTCTTCTAGATCTCAATCCGGAGCTGGTAGCGGCTACTCGATTGGTCGAAGAGGAGGATATCATCACCGTGAAAGAATTGATTTATAAGCATCTGGAACGCACGGAAAGCAGCCGTGCCAAGGAGATTCTGACGCAATGGCCGGCTTACCAGGACAAGTTTTGGAGAGTGCGTCCGACTTACGTTCCTCCCGCCGAGAAACCAGCTCCCGTGCAGGTTCCAACCACCTTGGAAGCAAGCGGAGCAAAAGATTAGCTTATGGAGCTTGTGACGCAACTGGCTCTGTTTCTAGAAAACAAGCCCGGGACGTTGGCGGCCGTTTGTGATGCATTGGCGGAAGCGAAGATCAATATCTTCGCATTGACCATCTCAGATACGGTCGATCATGCGGTGGTGCGCATGGTCGTAAGCGATACGCACAAGGCGCTTTCCATTTTCGAGGCGCATGGAACCCTAGTGGTGGAGAACGAAGTCTTGATGATCGAGCACGACAATCGTCCGGGAACGCTTTCAGAGATCGCCAAGAAACTGGCCGCGAAGAAAATAAATATCGAGTACGCCTATCTGGCCGGCGGACCGCATACGAAAAAGGGCCTCATGATCTTGCGACCCGATAACATCAAGAAGGCGGGCGAAATACTCGGAGCGAATACTCCTGAAGCGCGCGGCTCACGATAGCGAGAGGGTCGAGGCCGGCCGGAAAGACATTATTCTTGCTAATGATGAAATTTCACGCGACCGCAATTCCCATAGCAGGGCGAAAACCTCGGCGCTTTAGGTGGCTGTGCTCATCGGTGTGGCTTCCCCATGCGCCGGGTTTGAGCCATTGGTGGCTCGCTACAATTTGGCGCGGCCGCAATTCTCTAAACGGTACAAGGGCGAAAACCTCGGCGCTTTAGGTGGCTGTGCCCATCCGTGTGGCTTTCCCCATGCGCCGGGTTTGAGCCACGTCCCAGCGTCGCCCGATACCTTGAAATGCTTGAATGCGGAATCTAATATTTACTACATATTATTTATATGTTCTACTGTGATCGGAGCCGTCCAGCGCGAGGCGTGCTCGAAGATGAAACGCTTCCCACCTTGGTGTTCGCAACGATATGCACGAGGAAACCCAAGCCTTGGCTAGCTACACTGCGGGTACATCGTGTGCTCCGTTCGTCGTGGTTCCGGCATAAAAACTGGATCGTGAGCGCTTACGTTGTCATGCCGGACCATGTACATTTCTTCGCCGAACCTGGCATATTTGATGATTGGATCACGTGCTGGAAGCGCGGGATAGGACGATTACTAAAGAACCCCGACTGTCGGTGGCAACCCGGATCGCTTGATCATCGCATCCGCTGCTTTGAAGACGCCGTCGAAAAGCGAATCTACATGGATGAGAATCCGGTGCGTGCTGGGCTGGTGAAGCGGATTAGAGATTGGCCCTATCGCGGAGAATTGATAAAGACGGAGCGCTGGTGGTTCTGAAGCGCACAGCCACCAATGGCTCAAACCCGGCGCATGGGGAAAGCCACACGGATGTGTCAGCAACGTAAAGCACCGAGACCGCCGGCGCTGCGCTTTGGCGCCACCCGGTCGTGAGTTTAAAAAAGGCGGCCACAGACCTGCCTGCGATGTAGGACTCGCGTGGTCGGGTTTTCGCCCTGCCACGAATTGGACCCACCGCTACTTCTTTTCGGCCTTCTTCTCGGGCTTTTCGTCGAGGTCGATCTTTGGCTCGGTCGCCGGCTGATCTACCCATTCGATGAAGGCCATCGGCGCCGAATCACTCTGACGTAGGCCCAATTTGACGATTCGGACGTAGCCTCCCTGGCGAGTGCCGGATCGTGGCGCGACATCCGAAAACAATTTCCGTACGGCCTCTTTCTGGCGAAGAAACGCAAAGGCAAGACGCCGGGCATGTAAGTCATTTCGTTTGCCTAAGGTAACCATCCTTTCGGCTAGCGGCCGCACTGCCTTCGCCTTTGCCAGAGTAGTCTTGATTCGGCTATGCTCGATCAAGCTGCAGATTTGATTGGCCAGTAGCAGATTACGATGCTCGGCTTTGCGGCCCAATTTTACGGTCTTTTTCGTGTGACGCATAGGTCGTTAAAGCGTAACCAATTTCCCGTCATCATTCCGATCGCCGGAAAGAGAAGGTTCAACCAATCCGGATTCAAATTTCATGCCCAGGCTCAGGCCCAGTTGCTGCAATTTCTCCTTAATTTCGTTGAGCGATTTCTTTCCAAAATTCCGGTATTTTAGCATCTCTGCTTCGGTTTTCATCGCCAACTGGCCGACCGTGGTAATGTTGGCGTTGTTCAGGCAATTCGCGGCTCGGACCGAAAGCTCGATCTCGTTCACGCTCATATTCAACATCTTCTTCAGACGCGTGTTCTCCTGGCTGACCTCCTCCGAAGTTTCATCAAATTCCACTTGGCTATCGTCGTAATTGACGAAGACATCCAAATGATGGCGAAGAATGGCGGAAGCCTGTAAAAGAGCATCGTCGGGAGTAATTCGTCCGTCAGTCCAGATCTCCATGATTAGTTTATCGTAGTCGGTACGCTGACCGACCCGGGTATTCTCCACCGCGTACTTTACCCGGGTGACCGGTGAAAAAATGGAATCGATCGGGATTACGCCAATGGGCATATCCGGGCGCTTGTTCTCATCTCCGGTGAAAAAGCCGCGACCAACTCGCACCTCAAACTCAGCCTCAAATTTCTGTTTCTTATCGATCGTACAGATGACCTGGTCGGTATTCAGCACTTCGATTCCTGACGTCGTCTGAATATCGCTGGCCGAGACGACGCCTTCCTTATTGACACTGATCGAGACCGTACGCGGCTCGTGATCAACCGCTTTGAAGCGAATCTTTTTCAGATTCAGAACGATATCGGTGACATCCTCCACGATACCCGGCAGCGCGGCAAACTCGTGCTGTGCGCCAGTAATTCTAGCAGTGGTAATGGCTGCTCCCTCCAATGAGGAGAGAAGAACGCGACGCAGCGAATTTCCGATGGTGTGGCCATAGCCGGCTTCAAAGGGTTCAGCGACAAATTTAGCGTAGGTTTCAGTGCTGATAGCCTCGTCCTTGACCAGGCTTTTTGGCATCTCGAAACGTCCAAGACGAACGGTCATAAAGTTATTTCACGGATAAGCCGGGTTTCCCCTGGCGCGGGCGGCTCGCAACCTGAAGATTGGAGCCCAGGGACCTACGGCAATTAACTGCACGCGCGGAGCCGAGACAAAGCCACAGAGAAACTCCCTTGTCAAGGGAGCGATTGCGGCCTGTCCGCCATAGCCTTTCTATACCGTATACGCCCCGATTCAAACCATTGACGACAGCGGATCCTCGCGATCCCCATGGATCTCGTCAGACCTATGCGACTCATGAGACATATACGGACCGGCGGGCCGCCGTCGCTACGCTTTGGCGCGCCTAGCGTTAGGTACGCAAAACGTCAAGGAGCTAGCCGCGATCCGGTAGCCGCCGGACGAAGTCGGGAGCCGTGTCCCTATCAGACGATGCGCTCGCATTGCCTTTCGCGGCTACCAATGCGAAATTATGCAGAAGGGTCAACCGATGCCTATTCTGGAGGAAGTTTACGTTTTTGACGCCGTGAGAACGCCGCGTGGCCGCGGTAAACCGACCGGTGCCCTTCATACGCAAACGCCTCTTTCGCTTGTCGTTATCCTCTTGGAGGAGCTCCGCCACCGTTATTCGGGAATTGATCGCTCTGTGGACGAGGTTGTCCTGGGCTGCTGCGAGCAATTAAATGATCAAGGCGGCAACCTCGCTAGATCAGCTGCTCTGCAGGCCCGCTACTCTACCGGTACGCCAGGCTTAATGGTCTCACGGTTTTGCGGTTCCGGACTTGATGCTGTGAACGTCGCCGTGGCGAAGGTGATGAGCGGGCAAGCCGATCTGGTCATCGCCGGCGGCGTCGAGATGCTCTCGCTCTTTTCGATCTTCGGATCAGGAGGTCCGATGCTTTCCGATGTTCAATTCAAGGATCAAACGGTGGGTGTTCCCCAAGGTGTTTCTGCCGATCTCATCGCCACGCTGCAAGGCTACTCCCGAAACGATGTCGATAACTTTGCCGCACAGTCTCAACAGCGTGCTTACCGGGCTTGGGAACAGGGTTGGTTCTCTCACTCAATCGTATCGGTAAATACCGGTTCCATGTTGCTCGAGCGGGATGAATTGGTACGCAACAACGTTACCACCGAGAGCTTGTCCGAGTTAAAGCCGTCCTTTGCAAAAGCGGGAGAAGCTGAGGGGTACGCTGAGATTATTCGTTATCGCTATCCGCGAGTTGGGCGCCTGAATTACGTCCACCACGCGGGTAATTCGTCGGGGATCGCCGATGGCGCAGGATTGGTCGTTATTGGCAACCGCGAAGTCTCGGAACGGTTAGGCATGCAACCACGAGCGCGAATCCTCTCGACCGCGAGCGCGGCCGACGACCCCTGCATCATGCTAACCGCTCCGGCCGAAGCGACTAATAAGGCATTGCGACGGGTTGGATTACGGTTTTCCGACATCGATCTTTATGAGGTCAATGAAGCGTTCGCCTCGGTCGTTCTGTACTTTATGGAGAAGACAAAGGTTCCCCATGAAAAGGTTAATCCAGTCGGCGGAGCTATCGCTATGGGGCATCCGGTTGGTGCGACCGGAGCGATGCTGATCGGAACCTTAATTGATGAGATGCAACGGAGAGAGGTTCGCCGCGGAGCAGTCACCATGTGTACCGGGCTCGGAATGGGTGTCGCGGCGATCTTGGAGACCGTGTGAAAAAAGTCGCTTTCGTCAATTTTCCAAAAATTCCGAACGGAGGATTTCTTTCTCGGCTCGAGCGGCAACTTGCTGATCCGGGCAATTCGGGAGTTTGTATTCGCTTTTCACCAGCAGCCGGCGAACCCGCGGATGAACTTCGGATATTGTGCTCGGCTCCCCCATTGTTATCTGAGCTGCGGGGAACGCTGCGGACATTGGAAAGAGGGTCCAAACCGGTCGCTGCTTGGCTCGAAGGCGACGTGTCCGGGCTAGCCTTCGAGGTCGCGCTTGCCTGTCACCGCCGTTTCACGGATCAAAGGGAGATCCGATTTTGCTGGCCTTGGACGAAATTTGGTTTGCCTCCGCTTTTGGGGACAACTCAGCGGCTGCCTTATTTAGTTGGACTAAAACCTACTCTGGATTGTCTGCTGTTCGATAAGCCGGTTATCAGCAACGACTCGAACAATGCGCTGCTGGTAATGGTCGACGGAATAGTGGAGCAGGAAGCAATTGCAGCATGGATCGATAGCGCCGGAGAACCGGTTCAGCTTTGGGATCAAGCCGATGTCACCCGATCACCACTCTGGAGCCAAAGCGTGCCGAACCGAGTGCTGCTGCAGGCTGCCTATTTGCAAATCAGGCAAAAGTCGCCACCGGAAGATCGAGCACCGGGGCTGTTGCTCCAAGTATTCCATGACGGACTGGAAAGAACCTTTGATGCCGGGCTGAAACTGGAAGCCGTCGCATTTGAGAAAGCCCGGATAGCGCCCTCTACCAAACAGCGGATTTATGTACAATACGAACTTCCGCAGCAGGCGATCAAACGCGCATCGGAGACCCCAACTACTTTCCACCGGATCGGTATTCTGGGGAGTGGGCTAATGGGAACGGGCATTGCCTACACTGCGGCTCGCGCTGGCCTGGAAGTACGGTTGTTCGACGCGGATGCTGAGGCGATCAAGCGATCATTGGATCGGATAAAAAAGCTTTCCCAACGACATGCAGCGGCTGGAGAAAACGGTGCCCAAATCATCGGTCGAGTTCAGCCCGCCAACCAGATTGGTGAACTGCGCGATTGCGGTTTCGTGATCGAAGCAGTGTTCGAACGGCTCGAAATTAAACGGGAAGTATTGGCCGCGGTCAGTGCTGAACTTGGTCCCGCGGCTATCCTCGCCTCCAATACGACGACGTTCCCGATCTCCGAATTGGCAAAGTCGATGCCACGGCCAGAAAACTTCATTGGGACGCACTTCTTTGCTCCGGTCGAACAAATGGATTTGTTAGAAATTATCCTCGGCGAGGAAACATCCGAGCAAACGAAGAAGCTTGCATTGGGGCTTGCGTCACAGCTCAACAAAGTACCGCTAGTCGTCCGGGACGGTCCCGGATTTTATACGAGCAGAGTGGTGATGGCCTACATTCAAGAAGCTTTGCTCATGTTGGCTGAAGGGATCTCTCCTTCGCTAATCGACAATGCGGCTCGCAATGCCGGAATGGTTCTTGGCCCACTGGCGATGGCTGATCTTACCTCTCTGGATCTGTTGGCCGACATTTTCCGCAGCTTGGCTCATCACGGCCGTGGATCCGCGCAGTTTGCTCCAGATGCGCTTGGCATACTCTCGAAGTTTATTGATACGAAACGGTTAGGACGAAAGGTGCGAGGAGGCATCTACGATTACGCGGAAGATGGTAGCCAGCGCGACTGGCAGGAACTTCCACACTGGTTCCCATGTGACCCTAAGCCTCCGTCCAGCCACGTAATTGCGGATCGACTGATGTATATTCAGACAATCGAGACCTTGCATACGTTGCGCGAAGGCGTTCTCGACGCGCCGGAGCTAGCAGATCTCGCTTCGGTTCTGGGATGGAAGTACCCGGCTTTTCGAGGTGGCGTCATGCGCTACGTCCACCTAATTGGCCCGGAAAAATTCGAGGTGACCCGCCAAGATCTGGAAAAAAAGTACGGTCGCAGATTTGCTATTCCTGCCAGTGTTCCCAGCACCTAGACCGGTTTAGGGTTCCACAAAAGCTCGCCAAGGCAGAATTTAAACAGGAGCTCGCAGAGGTCCCGAAGAAGTCTGTACTTTATCCAGACATTGGGACCAAATGGCCCTGTCTTTCGAATCGGGCAACAACTCGGTAAAAACCGAATCCCCTCTTTGAGATCTTTGCGATCTCTTTGTTTAAGAATTCTTTCTTCGCGACTTCGTGTTGAGTCGGAACCGCCCGAGCTCTAATTGATTTCCTCGGCCGAACCGATAGAGTGTTTGACGTCTAACCGCGGGAGCTGCGGTGGCTCTTGCGGCATTCAACTGTGGATCGAGCTGTATGAAAAAGGACTACTATCTCATGCTTCACCTGACACCCGAAGCAACGACCGAAGAAATCAGGGCTGCTTATCGTCGCCGCGCGCTTGAAGTTCACCCCGATCAATTGGGCTTTGACCGTGACCCGTTTCTCGAACTCCAGGAGGCTTACGCCGTACTCAGTGATCCGACTCGGCGCACAGTTTACGACCGTAAAACGGAAACACTTCCGGTTAGTCACGCTGATCCCTCACAGCACAAAAAAACAAAGGCCGGCCGGGGATACTCGGCAGAACCCGCCGTCCAACCAGCCAGAAGTTTTCAAGACGTGTCTCTGTTCCGCTCATTTGAAACGTTTTCTCCATCTTTTGATGAGATCTTCGAGCGTCTTTGGAGCAATTTCGATCTCCTGACCCGGCCGAAGGAGGAGCGGTTAGAAAGTCTGTCCGTCGATGTGCCCTTATCTTCCGAAGAGGCGTTTGCGGGCGGGGCAGTACGTATCCTGGTTCCAGCGAGAGCGATTTGTCGGGCGTGCCGCGGCAGAGGAAGTGTCGGTACCTACGAGTGCTGGCGGTGCGAGGGCCAAGGAGCGTTGACCGGGGAATACCCAATGATGGTGAGTTATCCGGCCGGGTTGCAGCACGATTATACGGTGCGTTTATCTTTGGATCGCTTAGGTATCGAGAATTTTTATCTTATTGTTCGGTTCCGGCCGACCGCGGCATTTTGGTAACATTGACTCGAGCCAAAACCTGGAGATCATGGCGACCTATTCACGAGCGGATTTCGGGTCTTCAATTTCGGAAGATGCGGAAAAATCTCGGTCGTCCGTCCAAAGCTTCCTGACTCCTTTAGAAGACAAAGCGCGGCAACCCGACCATCGTGAATTCGCCCGCCGGCCACTTTCGCCGGAACCGCAAGCATTGTGAGGTTAATGAACAAATGTTTACCATAAAAAGAGGATTGCGCCCTGCACCACAGTACTTAAACTTTTGGTTGGCACGGCGGAAGAGCATCGGTCCCAAACCGGGTTCGAGGTCGTTGTCCCGGGGCGTCAGGACGCCTTAATGGCAACATCCCGCTTGGCGGGAGCGCCAAGCTCTTTATGCCTCCGCCGCGCCCTTTTTTTCTCTACACCTCGATAATTCGCTTATTGTCGCCAGGATTTTTCGTGCTCGTCCTCGACTAGGCGCATCAAAGCTTGACGCCTATCCATAATTAGGTCCTCACTCAGAAACTCAACGCTTCTGACTCGCTTATTCTTTTTCTTTATCTTCGGCGTCTCCCATCGAGGGTGACGACGAGCACGAAGACGATCTGATCACGGCTACGCCGTATCGTCTACCGCGTATTTCTTGGGAACGAACCTCAGGATCAGACCCGCGCCGAGCAGAAGCATAGCAGAAACTACGTAGAGACCATAGTCGCCTCGTTTGGTTAAGTCGGTAACTATACCGACGATCGAAGGACCAAAAAATCCCGCCAGGTTACCGACCGAATTAATCCATGCAATCCCGGCGGCCGCAGCAGTACTGGCAAGCACGGCCGTTGGCATCGGCCAAAAGATTGGAAATGTCGCCAGAATACCGACCGTGGCGACGGTGAGACCAATCATAGCGACCAGAGTGTTCCCTCGAAAAAGGTTACTAATGATGATCCCAACCGCGCCCAGAAATGCGGCCGTTGCAAAATGCCAACGGCGTTCACCGGAATGATCCGAGCTGCGTCCAAAAAGCACCATGGCAATCGCCCCGAACCCATACGGGATCGCGGTGAGCAAGCCCACATATAGCGGATCGTTAACGCCGGTATTCTTGATCAACTGCGGAATCCAGAACCCGGTACCGTATAATCCGAACGCGCAACAGAAATAGACCAAGCAGAATAAAAGCAATCGATGATCGACAAAGATCTGACCTAAGGACAAATGGCTTTTGTGGAACTCCTCGTCCTTGAGGTTTTGCTCCAGCAATTCCTTTTCCTCGTCAGTAAGCCATCGGGCAGAGCGGATGCCATCGTTCAGGATGAAAGGAATGCACAGTCCGATCAAAATCGACGGGATTCCTTCAAGCAAAAAGAGCATCTGCCAGCCTTTCAGATTCGCGAGGCCATTGAATTGGTGAAGAATCCACCCTGACAACGGTCCACCGACCACGCCCGTCAATGCGATTGCCGTCATGAAGAGAGCAACCATTCGGCCCCGGCGTCGAGAAGGAAACCAATTGGTTAGATAAAGAATGATTCCGGGGAAAAAACCTGCTTCAGCAAGGCCGAGCAAAAATCGCAGCACATAAAACATCCAAGGCGAATTCACCAAGAGCGTAGCCGAAGAAATAATTCCCCAAGTGATCATTATTCGCGCGATCCAGACCCGCGCTCCGAACTTTTCCATCAAAATGTTGCTGGGAACTTCGAAGAAGAAATACCCGACGAAGAAGATACCCGCGCCCAAGCCGTAGACTGTGTCACTCAGACCAGCCACGTCAGATTGCATCTGCAGCTTCGCAAACCCGACGTTCACTCGGTCAAGATAGGCAACGATATAACAGAGAAACATCAAAGGAATGATTCGCCAGGCGACTTTGGCATAAACAGTGTCTTCGGATACAGACCGTTCTGGAGAGATGGTGGACATGGGGAGAAAAATTTGGAGGTTGGAGCGCAGGCAGAGGTCAGTCAACAGATTCCGGCAGCGGCGATTTGCTGGTCCGACACAATCGACACATTTAGTCGCTCGGGAATTCCTTAGCGATCTTTTCGATATGGCTGCGGAACTCCGGATCTTCGCCTTCGAGGAGCTCGGGCAATGCTTTCCGGAAGTCTGGCCGACGGCACCATTCCCGCATGTAATCTTCCCAGGAACGCCAAAGCCGGCGCGTTTGCCGGTTCAAGTTCTCCTCATAGACGAGAATATAAGCGCGTTCAAAGATCGAGACGAGAATTCCAAACAGGGCAAATCTCCGCTCCTCCTGTTCTTCGCTGAGCTCTCGTAATGGAGCGTGCCGATGTAAGAGTTGCAGATCGGCATTCTCCAGAACCAGCTTCAGAAAACCGATATACTCGTCCGACAATCGTTGATTGAGCTCTTCCTCCTCAGCCAACCGCTCTTTCCTTCGTTCAAAGATGAAGACGATGATGGCGAAAGGCAGTGCGAACGTCTCGACAAGGTAAAACGAGAATTCAACGATGTCTTTCCAGTACATTGCGAAATGTCATGGAAAACCGCCGAACACGCCACCCGAGATGGGCCGCTCAATCTCGAGCGGCTCAAACCCAGCGAGGCGAAAATTAACCCATCACTTCAGTCCTGAGAAATGGTGCAAAAACGCCCCATCTCATGAAGGGACGACAGAAATTCTCGACCTTCGCGCCCGTGCGATTGTGGTCGTTGCGCTGTCGCGTTTTCGCCCAACCCCACACGGCCATTAAAGACATAATCTGTTCAAATACAGGCGTTTATGCACTAAATTACAAATTTCCTTCGAGAAAAACCGCTTCCCTTCGTATATTCGCTGTTTTTAAGCATGATTCAGAGAGATTACCTGATCGTTGGCGGCGGCATTGGTGCTGCTAGCGCCTGTGACGCACTACGGCAACATGATCCTAAGGGCACAGTCACCCTAGTTAGTAATGAGGCATATCTTCCCTATCATCGACCGGCCCTCTCGAAGAGCGTGCTGAAAGACGGTACCCCGTCGGTCGAAAAATTGGCGGAGAAGTCCGAAGATTGGTACCGAAAAAGAAATATTGAGCTCCGCCTGGCCACCGTAGTTCGAGAGTTCAACATTGAACGCCGGTTAGCCGTAATGGAGAACGGGCAAACGATCGAGTTCCGCAAAGCCTGCCTGGCAACCGGCAGCCGAGCCCGTCGTCCTCATGTCGCCGGCGCAAATCTGGGCAACGTCGTTTATCTCCGAACTTATCGAGATGTTCTGGCTATTCGCGAAATTCTGGGATCAGAAAAACATGTCGTCATTGTCGGATCAGGTTACCTGGGGGCAGAAGTCTCGTCGGCGCTGATCGGGTCGGGTGCCAAACTGACGTTGCTGAGCCGTGACAAAGCGATCTGGCAAGAACTGGTGGATCCGGAAACGGCAAATTGGCTGACTGAGAAATTCGCATCAGCCGGAGTCCAGCTGATGCTGAATGAAAATCTCAATGGCTTTGAAGGTAAAACGGTTGTGCGCAACATCCAGACTAAGAGTGGCCTGCGATTTCCGGCCGGCCTGGCAATCGTGGTGATCGGAACCGAGCCAAATTTACAGTTGGTGACAAATACTCCCTTGAGCAGCCCGGGCGGCTGTCCAGTCAACGAATATCTGGAAAGCGACGAAAAAGGAATCTACGCGGTCGGCGACATCGCATTATACCCGGACAGATTGTACGGAGGAGCTCGCCGTGTGACCAGTTGGGACATGGCCTTAGTCCAGGGAGCGACGGCTGGAGCAAACATGACTGGACGCAAGCGGCAGAAGCTAGAGGTTGTACCACTGGCTTCAGCCGTGGCCTTGGGGATGCAATTCATGTTCGTCGGCGATTTCTCTCTCCCTCATCTGTTGGGAGAAATCGAAGGTTCTCGCGAAAAAGGCAATTTCATCATGCGCTATCGGCGCGGCGAACATTTGGTCGCCGCGGTTCTCTGCAATCGTAAGCCGGAAGAGGTTCGAAAACTGCAGGAGGAAGTGCGCACAAGCATGCAAACACGACAGAAGAAGTAGACCGGGAAGATCCTGGATTGGTGAGTGAGCGCTCCGTCCGGCATCAGCTGCAGGAACCAAGGATTCTTGTTCCAGTCTACAGGATAGTCGGAACTCCCTCTTGCAAAATCCTAACCGCGGCTTCGAGCTGATGTTGTTGCACTTGGCGGCGCAATCTCTCTAGGGGCTCATGCAGCGGCTCATAGCTGAGACGAAAAGAGCCGTAGTGCATCGGCACCATATATTTTGCGCCCAGCTCTTGGAACGCCTGCACTGCTTCCTCCGGATTCATATGCACCTCCCGGCGACTAGGTGGCTCGTAAGCACCGATCGGCAAGAGCGCAATTTCGACCGGAAGGCGGGCCCCGATTTTTTTGAATCCCGCGAAGTAAGCGCTATCGCCGCAATGAAAAACCGTCCGCTGTCCCAGCCGAAGATGAAACCCACCGAACCCGCGATCCCGGTCGTGGAGTACGCGGGCGCCCCAGTGATGGCAAGGCGTGAGAGTGATGGTCACATCGCCAACATCGAGATGTTCCCATTCACGTAGTTCATGAACTCGATCAAACCCGAGATCATGGACCAGATTACCAACTCCTCGTGGCACCACGATTGGCTGAGCGGAGGCAACCCGGCGCAACGTGCGTCGATCCAGATGATCGAAGTGAGCGTGGGTGACCAAGACCAAATCGATGGCGGGCAGATGATCAATTCGGATTCCAGGCCGGCGGATCCGCTTTATCACCTTAAGCCAGAGCGACCAGATCGGATCGACCAAAATGTTAAGTCCTCGCCAGCTGATCAAGAATGAAGCGTGTCCGATCCAGGTGAGACAAAGATCGTCTCCTTCCAAATCGGGAAACAGCGGCCGTGCTGGTCTCCCCTCGCGACGCGTAAAAAGGGAGGGAATGTACACCTCCGTAAAAAAGTTCCTCCGCAACCAACCTTTGCCCGGTCGAAGACCTACTCGGTGACCATCTTTCCTCAACTCGAACAACACAACCCTTCTCTAGAGTTTCTCTCTCTAAATGGCAAATGACGCTTTAGTAGAAATCGCGTTACTGCGTCGGTACATGCATCTCGAAGCGAGGAATTCGAGTAATGAATGGCCGGCCAGCTTCATCGACTCCCAGAAATGCACCTTCGGCCGCGCTGTCACTTCCGATCACGTGATAGCTGTTATAAGAAAACTGCTCGCCCGGAGCAAGCCGAGGAAATTGTCCAACGACACCATCTCCCTCCACGACTATCTTACAGCCTTGGCGATCGGTAACGACCCATTTGCGGCCCCGAATAAAAACGGTTTCGGTCGAACGATTATGAATCGTAATGAAATAAACAAACGGAAAAGGCCGGTCTGCCGGCGCTTCCAGCGTGGGAACATAAACCACTTTGTCGATCGACACTTGAACGTCGGCTAGTTCGCGAAATCCGGAGCTCATGTTCCTTTCGCGTTCGTTTCAGTAAATGTTATGGAAGCGCCAGTAGCCATTTCTATCGCTGGATCCGACAATTCGGCCGGAGCGGGTATTCAAGCAGATCTCAAGACATTTACGTACTTCAAAGTATTTGGCCAGACGGTGGTGACTTGTGTAGTGGCAGAGGTTCCCGGCCGAGTAACAGCTATCCACCCAATTGATCCGAAAATCGTAAAGGAACAACTCACCCTCAGTCTTCAGTATTTTCCGGTTCGCGCGATGAAAACCGGAATGCTGTATTCCACCGAAATTATCCGGACGGTATGCGAAGTCATCGAGTCGCTTCCAAGCGAATCACGGCCATACCTAGTCGTAGATCCCGTCATGGTCGCGTCTTCTGGTGATCTGCTGTTGGAGCCGGATGCGGTGGCGCTTTATCAGAACCGGCTAATCCCACTGGCGACCGTTGTCACGCCAAACCTGCATGAAGCAATTACGCTCGCGAATCGCACAATTCGGAACATTGAGGAACTCGAGGAGGTCGCCCGATCTTTAGCTGAGCGATACCGGGTCGCGTTTTTAGTAAAAGGCGGGCACCTCAGTGGAATGGAAGCGACCGATGTTCTTGTTTTTCGTGACCAGGTCACGAGATATAGCGCACCATTTCAGGTTGGCCCTTCCACCCATGGTACCGGCTGCACGCTCTCCGCTGCGGTCGCTGCCAATCTGGCATTAGGAAAATCAATGGAGAAGGCAATTCGGGCCGGCAAAGAGTATATTAGCCGTGCTATAGCCGAGTCTTTGGCTTGGAAAGGATCAGCCGGAGAAGTCACCGCGCTGAGGCACTGGTAAGGGAAGAGAATCCAAAAGCCAGAAGCCGGAAGTCAGAATTTGGAAGTCGGAGCGGGAGTTCAAGAGATGCCCAGCTCGTTGCTTGCGGTGGCGCAGCGTTAATACGCAGAGATCGGAAAACTAGATGCTCTATTCGGGGATTTCATCGGCCCTTGAACCGAGTGGCTCTCTGTGCCAGTCTGCCCCTTCATTTCAAAAACGGCTTACATGCAGCGACGTATCCTCTTCCTCCTGGCACTCCTCATTTTAACCGGCTGCAGCCATCGTCATCGAGACAGGGGCTCCCATCCTGCTGGGCCGCGCGAAGCCACCGTGCAGTTCTTCGGGCACGGTTGCTTTCTGGTCTCCTCGTCATTAGGGATTAATATCCTGATCGATCCATTCAATCCAAAGGTCCTCAATTATTCAGTCAAAGAGGGCTCGATACCGACGGACATCGTCCTGGTGACGCATGAAGATGAGACTGCTAATGATACGGATTTAGCCGCCGGTTCCCCGCAAATCCTGCGTAGCACGATGGCTGCCGGCGTGAATCGGGCTAACGGCGTCCTCATTCGAGGAGTTCGCACCAGCTCGGAAAACCTCGCAGCGGTGAATCGGCTCAATGTGGCCTATGTCTGGTCCATGGATGGTGTTCGATTCTGCCACCTCGGAGCTATCGAGGATGCGATTACGGTCTCCGAGGCCTTGAACATCGGGCATGTCGATGTCCTTTTCCTTCCGGTCGGAGGTCCGCAAGCCTTCACGGACGACAAGAGAAAACTCACCATCGAACGTTTACAACCGCGGGTGATCGTCCCTATGATGTATTCGACCTCTTATTCTTCGAAAGTACCATTACGTGGGCTCGGAGAGTGGCTTTCTCGACAATCGAATATTGTTCGATTTAATTCGAACAAGTTCACGATTTCTGCTTCCCTCCTTCCACCTAGCTCAAGTGTCTACGTGCTGGGTGCACGTTGAGTAATTGATGAAGATCCTAGTGATCGGCGGAGGAGGACGTGAGCACGCGCTGGCGTGGAAACTACACCAATCGCCGAAGGCAAAAAGAATTTACGTCGCTCCGGGAAACGCCGGAACAACGAAGATAGCGCAGAATGTACTGATCCCCGCCAGCGATTCGGAGCAGTTACTACAATTTGCTCTCGCTGAGCGAATTGATCTAACGGTAGTCGGGCCGGACGATGCCCTGGCTGGCGGCATCGTTGACCATTTCCAGGCGCATGGTCTACGAATTTTCGGGCCAACTCAGCGGGCGGCCCAACTCGAATCTTCCAAGAGCTTTGCCAAGGATTTCATGGAAAGGCACGGAATTCCGACAGCTCGATTCACGCATTGTGAATCGATTCGAGCAGCCACGCATGCTCTCGAAAAATATCCCTACCCGATCGTAATCAAGGCGGACGGTCTGGCACTCGGCAAAGGTGTAACCATCGCTCACAATCGATCCGAAGCCGAACGAGCAATCGAAGCGATGATGCGAAAGAAACAATTTGGGGCTGCTGGCGAGCGACTGGTCATTGAGGAGTATCTGCGCGGCACCGAATGTTCGATCCACGCGCTGATCGACGGAGCGAATTATCTGCTTTTTCCGTCAGCCAAGGACCACAAGACTCTCTACGCAAACAATGAGGGGCCTAACACGGGCGGAATGGGTACAATAAGCCCTTCCCCCGCGATGACGGCAGTTCAGATGGAGGAGATCGAAGCAAAGATTCTCCGGCCTTTTATGCGAGGGATTCGAGATGAAGAACTGGATTTCCGAGGGCTACTTTTTCCCGGGCTCATGCTCACTCGAGAGGGCCCGGTGGTGTTAGAGTTTAACTGTCGCTTCGGCGATCCCGAAACTCAGGCGTTCGTGCCTCGGCTACAAGGGGACCTGGTGGAACTATTGGAAGCGACGATCGACCAGCGGTTAGACACGATATCGTCATCGTGGAGCTCCCAGTGCACGGTTTGCGTGGTCCTGGCCTCGGCGGGCTATCCAGCTCGCTATGAAACCGGGAAAACCATTCGAGGACTAGACAGCTTAGGATCGCCAGGAGGAGTTATTGTGTTCCACGCCGGCACGAGCGTGACGGATGACAGGGTGGTGACTGCCGGCGGGCGCGTACTCTCAGTGGTCGCTTCGGGCGAGACCCTGCCTCGAGCGAGAGAAATAGCCTATGGAGCGGTGGCAAAGATCGATTTCGATGGAAAATACTTCCGGCCAGATATTGGTAGCACACAACTTTAGAGTCATAGCTGGGTCGAAGATGTTTGGAATAAGGTTGATTTCAATTTGGATCGCGATTCTTGGCGGGCTCGTTTCGCTGAACGCCCAATCGCCCGCGCCTAGCCCCACTTCGGGTACAACGCCGGAACGGGTGCAAGCAATTTCTCCGACCAAAAGCTTGGTCGATCAGCTCGGACCTACTCAGTTTCAAGAAATTCTCAGTCAATTGCGCTCGAACTATGTTGATCCCACTGCAGTGAACACGCAGGCTCTCGATCAGGCTGCGATGATCGAGTTGCTCTCGAAGCTCGGACCAGGAGTCCGGTTGCGATTAAGGTCCGAACTCGAGAAGCCGACCACAGCTCGCCCATTTCGAAGCGAGATTTTGAATGACCATTTTGGGTATATCCGATGCGGCACTCTCAATCAAGACACGCTAGTTAAGCTCGACGACGCTCTGGGGATCTTTCGTAATCAAAACGTACGAGGTGTGATCGTCGATCTTCGCACCGCACCAGAGAGCACCGATTATCATTTGGCTGGAGAGTTTGTCAGCCGGTTCGTGCTCAAAGACACCCTGGCGTATCGGATTGTGGGCGCCAAAGCCGATCAGGAACGCTCTTTTTCATCAACCCTAGACCCCTTGTATCAGGGAGCATTGGCTGTGCTTGTCGACGAAGAAACTTCGGGCGCTGCCGAAGTTATTGCGGCGGCTCTCAAGGCTAAAGCGCATGCTTTGTTGATCGGGCAAAAGACGACCGGTAGCGCGGCAGAATATCAAAGCTCCCCAATCGGTAACAATCTGCTGCTCGCTATTGCGGTCACGCAAGTCCAAGTACCTGGCTATCCGGCGATTTTTCCGAACGGCCTCCAACCAGATATTTTGGTCTCACAGCCAGTGGATCAAGAGCGTTCAGTTTTAGCTGAAAGTGACAATCAATCGAGTGCGCCTTTTATCACCGACGAGCCACGCCAGCACCTTAATGAGGCAGCGCTGGTGGCCGGCACCAATCCTGAGCTTGACGCCTTCGAAGCACAACAATCGGGACAGAACCAACCGGCAAATCCCAAAGACCCAATGCTACAACGCGCCGTCGACTTCTTGATCACGGTAAATCTGTACAAGACGCGGTAATTGGACGTCACGCCAAGGCGCAAAAGGGAGAGCGAAACAGCACCGAGATGGTGCCCACCTTGGCGTCTTAACTCGATTTATTCGCGTCGATAAGTCCGAACTTCGCCCCGATCAGCTTTGCCGCGGATGGAATTAATGCGGCCATTGACGAGAGAATCATGAGCCAATAGACCTCGAGCCGGCCGATCTTTGCACCAATTACGCTCGGTCCATCTAATTTGCATAGCGTCCGAGCCCCAATCAGCACCGGCAATGCGCAAGCAAAACGAACACGGATAGGACGAACGGCACAAACATATGCCCAGGCAGAATGCAAATAGTGCCAAGCGCGGCCATGCCACTCGAAAAAGAGCGGACGAGCAATCTCTACGTTCTCTTTCATCAGGCGAGGGTCATCTACCGGCAGATACGATCTTCCCCGGGCGATATCGACTGAAAAATCTCGCAAGATATTTACCAGTTGCAGGCCCTTCCCAAACTCAATGCCAAGGCGTTCCAAGTCGGATTTCGCAATTTTGGAATAGGAGGCCCATTCGAGCGCACAAAGTCTAGTCCAGAATTCTCCAACCGAACCTGCGACCAGGTACGCGTATTCTTCCACTTCTTCGGCATTGCGAAGCGCGTGGAGCGAATCAGCCATCTCGAATCGCTCGATATCCAGTCTTTGGCCCCGGACTATTTTGCTCAGCACTTCTAGCACCAGCACTTGGTGGCTGGGAACCAGTCTGCCCGCATAGGCTACCAACGACAGAAGCTGTTTTAATAGCTCCTTTTCGGCGCCTGGCGGTTGGACATCGACGCAGAGCGAAACACGCTGCGCGAGATCGATAGTCCGCCCCTGGAGCGCCGTCAGAACAGAATCTAACGTTTCCAGTCGATATCTCGGATCAAACTTATTTGTATCGGCAATGGTATCAGAGGCGCGGGCCAGTAAGTATCCGATAGCTATCGCCGGACGTATGCGTACCGGCAAAAATCGAATACTTAGATAGAATGACCTCGAGACACGTTTAAGGAGCGGGAACAGCCCTGAATCTGACGGGGGAAAGATCAAGGGTTACGCCGATCTCGGATGTCGATCTTAGTCAAATCGGAATTGCCGATCTGGAATTGGCCGGCAGTCTGAATGTATTTCGCAATCTTGGATACCGGGTCCATTTTAGCCGGCACCCTCCAACCATCGAGTTGCTTCGCGGCGACAGCGTCCAAGGCTACAGGATCCTTACTGGCATAAATCGTCCCGAACTGAATCGCGTAGTTTGTGTCCCCAAACGGCGCACCGGCGTAGAGTGCGACCAAGCCGTCCATGACATGCAGGACTACTTTCTCGCTAATCCGCGGGTCAGCATACATCTCCGCGATCTCTGGATCCCCGCGTACGGGTTCGTCGATCAATCGACGCCAGTTGTCGACATTTTGAACGGTCATGTTGTAGAGCGCTCCCGATAACCCACAGTACACATTATCCGAAAGCACAGGTACATTGATGACTTTCGTGACAACCTTGGAAAGCACGAGGCTCAAATGGCTCTCATTGCTCATATTTGCCATGAAGAATCTTTTGTTCTTTTCGTCCTCGTTGAGCTCGGTTTTGAGTTTCAAGCGAGGTTTACCCACAAATAAGAGATCGCCGTAAATCAAGCGACCTGTCACCGGAGAAGTAAGCGCAACCTGCGGATCATAGTTGTCTTCGTTCCACATCACCCGGTAACCGCCCTTGTGAAAATGAAATCCGGCGCGCTTCAAAAGCTTTGCATCGCGATCCCAGACGACAATATTTTCGGGCGGAACACCAGCTTGACGAAGACCATCGACAATTGTCTCGACCACTTGCGGGTGGGTACTGAACAACGGGGCTCCATTGGCGCAGACTTTGATGCCAACGATATCGCTTGGTTTAACCAGGGAGGCCCAGGCAGCCGCGACAGTGGGCTGGCCGGTAACGTTGGTAACCACCTCGTCCACCATGCGGTGAACCTCTGAAGCGTTCACTTTGTAATCATAAATTGCGTCCGAACTCTCCGTCCGGCAAACAATCGAACGCGTCGGCAACGGCGCTGGAGTAACCTCCGCGGCGGGAGCCGAAGAGGGGGCGGGCTCAGACGTTTGTGCCGTTGCGACAGGAATTCTCGAGCTCAGCAAACTGACCAGTACCGTCACTACAACTCTGAACACGAGGGAGGATTAGCCTTGAACTGTTGTGAAAGCAAAGCAGGATTTAGCGGTCCCCGTCGGACCCGGAATTGGGGGGCACGCTAGATAGAGAATTTAACTGAGAGATTGGCGGGCCGTTTAGAAGAGCTGCTGAAATTTCGCTTCGCGCAGGAAATAAAGAAGACTTCTTCCTCTGCAAAGCGGAGTTTAAGTACGCCCCGGCGGATCGAGAGGGCCAGAGATTTTTCATATCAGATGCGTAAGCTACCGTTCAGTTCAACGATCAATTCCGACGGCCCGTTAGGGATAGAACACCTTTACGTCCACATTCCCTTCTGTCCAAAAATCTGTCCCTACTGCAGCTTCTATAAAGAAGCTTCCGATCGGAATAAGGTTCAGGGCTTCCTCGACGCGCTGCTGATTGAACTCGACCGCTTCGATCCTGGTCGTCTCTCTGTTCAAACTATCTTTTTTGGTGGCGGAACCCCCTCGGCTTTGTCGCCCTCTCAGTTAGACTTCTTGCTTGCTGGATTGCGGACCCACGTCGATCTGACCAATCTGAAGGAGTGGACTTTGGAAATGAATCCTGCGACCGTTTCCGCAGAGAAGGCGAGCTTACTGCTTTCCCTTGGCGTTAACCGAATCAGCATGGGCGTTCAGTCGTGGGATTCGGAAATTCTCCAACGCCTCGGACGGGTCCATTCCGCTGCCCAGGCCCGGCGTTCGTATGACATCCTGCGCGCCGCCGGATTCGAAAACGTGAACCTGGACTTGATTTTTGGCGTGCCAGGCCAATCTCGTGGACAATGGATGGAGACGCTCCGCGAAACGGTAGCCTTAGGACCAAATCACATCTCAGCCTATTGCCTGACCTATGAAGAAGACACCGAGTTTTTCCGCCGCTTTCAAACGGGAGAGTTTCGGCAAAACTCCAATGAAGATGCGGAGTTTTTTGCGGCTACGATGGACTTCCTCGGCGGGCACGGTTTCGAGCAGTATGAAATTTCCAATTACGCTCAACCAGAACACGATTGTTTGCACAACCTGGCCTACTGGCACGGAAAGGATTATCTTGGTCTCGGGCCAAGTGCATTTTCCACTGTCGGGGATCACCGTTGGCAAAACATTGCCGACACGCAGAGCTACATTACAAGAGCCGCGCTCGGAGATTCGACCAGGGCGTTCGAAGAACATCTGGAAGATGCCACCAGAGAATCGGAACGCATAATCTTTGGACTGCGAACCAACGACGGAATCCTCCGCTCTAAAATCGTGGATCATGAAGCAGAACTTGATGATTTGGAAAAGGCCGGTTATCTCGAAGCCCGAGGTGATCGGGTTCGACTTACCAGGGCAGGCCGCTTGGTTGCCGATGAGATTGGAACCTTATTCGTTTGACCAAGTATGATGTGATAGTCGTCGGAAGTGGTCCAGCTGGTGCCACCGCCGCCGCAATCTGCGCAGAATCCGGATTGCGAACGCTGGTAATCGAACGCGCGTTTTTTCCGAGAGATAAGGTTTGTGGTGATTGCTTAAATCCTGCTTGCTGGGAGGTCTTTGATCGTCTCGGTATCGCTGCCAAAATCGCCGCCCTCCCCTCCTCCCGCCTACAGTGGGTGGAGTTTGTGAACCTCAGGGGTGCCCGAATCCGCCAACCATTGCCTCAAGACGAGCCTGGCGAGGTAGCGATGCGCCGTCGCCTCTTAGATGAGGCACTCCTAAACCGCGCACGAGATCTCGGAGCAGAAGTTTGGCATGGGGAGCCCGTGAGGGGTCTGACTGAAGGTTGGTGCGTGCAAACGGAAACACGCGTCGTCCGCGCTGAATTCCTGATTGCAGCGGACGGCCGAAATTCATCGGTCGCACGCTTTCTGCGTCATTTTCCACAAACGAGAACAGATCGGGTTGCGTACCAAACCCATTTTGCGGCCAATTGGGAACCGCATGTCGCGCTGGAATTGTGGCCACAGGGCTATCTTGGTAGGCAAACGGTAGACCAAGGCGCGGTGGGAGTCTGTGTGGTCAGCCGGCCCGCGTTGGCCGAAGAATTTCGCCGGTTGATAGCGAGACGATTCGATTTGGCTAGCGACCACCGCTGGAGCTCGATAGCCCCACTCTCACGCAAACCGGTGATAAGTGACCGGGCAAAACTATTCTATGTTGGCGATGCCGCCAGGGTCCTCGAGCCATTTACTGGCGAGGGAATCCTGTACGCGCTTAAGTCTGGTTTGCTGGCGGCGGAGACAATAAAAAAATCATTCGCCAACCGAGCTGACTACCGGCAGGAGTACTGGGAGACTCATCGGAGATTGTACGCCGGACGTCTGTGGATCAATCGCCTAGCACGGTGGTCTGTCCTTCATCCTCATCTGTCGAGCAACGTACTTGAATTGCTGCGGTTATTTCCTGGCCCGTTGAATTATTTGACCGAGAAGATAGTCGGCTCGCAATGACGAATCGGCGAGTGGCGCATGGCTCAAAACCGGAGCATGGGGATGCAAAACGCTAGAGCGCGGCTACCAAAAGCGCCGAGGTTTTCGCCCTTGTACCGCCCATTCTCCCACTCACCTCGCTCTCCGTTCCCCAAATATCGCCGTGCCCACACGAACCATCGTCGCACCCTCTGCAATTGCGACCTGATAGTCGTCGCTCATGCCCATCGAAAGCTCCGGCAACGCAAAACCAGACTCGCGTGCTAACCGGTCGCGCAATTCTCGCAACGCAACAAAATAGGGCCGAGAATGCTCCGGAGACGGCGCGAGAGGTGGAATTGTCATCAGTCCTTCGATGTTAGCTCGCTTGAATCCGGCGATAGTTTCAACCTGCTCAAGTAATTTAGCGGGCGAAAATCCGAACTTGGATGCTTCCCCCGCTAGGTTGACTTGCAGCAGAATCCGTGGAAAAAGGCCCAGCTCTGCCGCTATCCGGTCGATGTCGGCCAACAATTCGACCGAATCGACACCGTGGATGAGCTGAAATAGGGGTAGCGCCGGACGTATTTTGTTGCTCTGCAGATGTCCGATCAGATGCCACTGTATCCGCGATGATAACTCTGGGATCTTCGCTCGCGCTTCTTGTACGCGATTTTCTCCGAACATCAATTGACCGGCATCAATCGCTTTTTGGATTACATCGACCGGATGCGTTTTGGTCACCGCGATCAGCTGAACCGAGCCATCAGGGCGGCCAGCCGCTCTCTCGGCCTGGCTAATCGTCTGCCGTACCTTTGCTAGATTATCTGGAATGTTCGCAGCCATTGACTCAATTATTAGAAAAACTTATCCTGCTCGATCGGCTTATCGCTAGAGAATGCAAATCGAAACGCTCAAGATTTTCTGCGATCTCGTGGAGACTGCCAGCTTCTCCAAGGCCGCCGAAATGAACACGATCACACAGAGCGCCGTGAGTCAGCAAATCCGCGCGATTGAGCAGAAGTTCAAAATAGCGTTGATCGAGCGAGCAAACAAAAATTTCTCGGTAACGCCGGAAGGTCGCGCGTTTCTCCAGGCCAGCCAAGAGATCCTTCGCATTTACGACAGCCTGGGCGATCGGCTGGCCCAATTACGAAAGGTGGTATCGGGTCGTTTGCGAATCGCCACCGTGCATAGCATCGGACTTCATGAATTACCGCGCAATTTGAAGCTTTTCAAAAAAGCGTTTCCGGCAATCGAGGTCCAGGTAGAATACTTGCGCTCCGCCCAAGTATATCAACATGTAGCCGAAGGAACCGCCGATCTCGGATTCGTCGCCTACCCGACGCGGCATCGCGGCGTGATCATCGAAAGCCATTGGAGAGACAAGTTGGTTTTGATCTGTCCGCCGAGTCATCCGTTGGCATCTCGGCAGAGCGTGCCGATCACCGCATTGGAGGGCGAGAAATTCATTTCCTTCAGTTTCGATCTGCCGACTCGGAAGGCGATCGATCGGATTTTCAAAGCCCATTCGGTTACGATCCGACGGTCAATGGAGTTTGATAACATTGAAACGGTCAAGCGGGCAGTGGAGATCGAGAATGGCATTTCGATTGTGCCACTCAATACAATCGCAGGAGAGCAACAGATTGGCAGCATCATAGCCGTAGAAATTGAATCAGCGGATACCTGGCGCCCGATCGGACTGGTTCAGCGTCGGGCCCGCCGTCAAGCTCCAACCACCAGCGCTTTCATTCGCATGCTAAAGCAGAAGGACGCGCTCTGACCTGTAACTAAGTACCTATCGTTCGATAAGGGTCAAACTGGCCGCGGCTCCGACACCGAGAGCGCTCGCTTCGAAAGCAGTCAGCGGTCCGACGGAGTCATCGAGAGTACCATCGGGCAACTCGCGTCGAGACATTAGGATCGGTGTCAGGTGCTTACACACCTCCGACGTTTCCGGCAGAGCATTCGGATCGATGAAATCAGCCAGATTAGGAACCAGCGCTGCGCCGAAAACAAGCATCGGACGAATGCTTCCATACCCACGCTCAAACAAAGTGTTTGCGTCGAGATAAAATCGGACTGCCGAGGGTTGGCTGGTGTCCGCAATTTTATAGTTGGAAGGAGCGCGCAGGCCAATCTGTTGATCTTGCAAGCGGGCCCGTGCTTCGGCAAATGCCTCTTCATTGCGTGCCGCGATAAAATAGTTGCCGCTCATACCAAAGACGAAGTTAGCCGATTGATCGGCTGCGAATTGGAACACTAGTGAATCGGCAATAGCTTTTTCTGTCCAACGATCCGGAAACTCCTGCTGGAGGATCTTGCGTATCATTCCCACAAAAGAACCAGGATCGCTCACTTGCAGAAGGAAAAATCCGTCGAACAAATCCTTGCTTGGGTTCTGATTGATCACTATCTCCGCTCCTTTGACGATTTCGCTGAGGTGATGAAAATCAACCCCTGAGTTGGACACTTCGTTAAGGTACTGTTCAGCTGTCTGAGCGACACCCCATTCCCTGGCCATTCTCCTCACCAATTCGCGGATGTGCAGCAAATCCAAAGGTAAAGAGATGTACGCGAGCGTGGCTGGCGTGGTGAGGTACATTCCCTTCACCGGGAACCTGGTCTGGGCAGAAGAAACGCGAGTAAAAACCGTGTCATGAATATTTGGTCCCTCCAATTTCGTAGCAAGCATGACTGCCGGAATTGTGCTTGAAGACGGAAGCCAATCCGATGGCGAGGCCGACAATCCTTCAGTCTTGCCGCTAACAAATCCGAAGAAATCGGCGTCAGGCGGAACATGAGTGTGGCACTGGCGAAAAACTTCGGAAGTCTCGAGCCCTGCCGGCTTGTCTCCGATCCGTTTCAAAGTGGAGCGGAGAGCCTCAGGGTGCAAACTGAAGAGCAACCACTGACCGCTACGTACAGCGAAGATTAATTTGCCGGCTCCGGGAGACATACCGGCTTGGCGCTGCGGATTGGACGATATCACCGCTAGTCGATAGGCGGATAGCCCATGAACCTGGTCATCAATTTCGCTTTGCCAATTGCGTAAATCGCCTGAGCACCTTGCACCGAAAACCCAATCTTTGCCGTTCCAGTCCGAGCAGCACAAATAGACATTTATCGGCCGAAATCGGACAAGCGTAGACCAAGCCACTTTCCATGAAGCAGGGATTTGGCCAATCGGACGCAAGAGAAACCGCGCTACGGTTGGCTCCAAGCATATCTTGCTTACAGTCGTGTCCGGCCATCGTTTCATGGATTCCGGTACGTCGCGAAGTTCAAAATAAACGACGCTATTTGGGGAAGCCAATCGCGCAGCTGGCGAATTTTCACTTTCGTCTCGGCTCAGTAAGAGAAAAAAAAGAGCGGCAAGGGCGACGACAAAGAATGCGCCAAACAAGATTCGTTTCATTAGTAGCCCACTAGGAAAAACCCGCTTTCCGGTCCTGTCGAGCCGAGTTTTTGAAGGTATCACTGATTGGTCTAGATGGGAGGAAGCGCATATCCTCGTGGACCACGGATCGCGAGGCCGCCGTCGCTACGCTTTAGCTCACCCTAGCATTGCGTTTGAGCAAAAAACATCGTCGAGGTTGGCCGCGACGTAGGATTTGCGTAGTCGGGACGCGATCCTGTCTATGCCGCAGCGGGATCAACTGCAGAATAGTCTGGTTCCGTAAGCTCCGAAGCTGGCCTCGATACCCGCTCTGGAGAGCGGTAACTCTCCAGAGCTTTTGACCAAATTGGATTCATCAATTGGGCCGGAGTCTTCCAAATGAGCATGTGTAATCGAGCAACCGTCGGTCCATCGGCTAGAAGGGCTCGTTTTTCGCGAGGGGTCAGCGCCTCCGGGCCTTGTCGGAAAAGTTTGGCGGCGAGAGACGCCACATAGCCTTCGGCGGCCGGAGGATGATTGCGCCGCTCTTTCTGCACCGCAACGTGAACTGCATTATAAAACGGGTCGAGAATCGCATGTAGGAACTGATCGCCTTCCCGTAATTGGAAGACGTAAGAGGTCGTAAGCTCCTTTACCGGCTCGGTTTCTTCAGGCGTCAGGAAAAAATTCTTGAGCAGACTGGATCGTCCACTCAATAGCGCCAAAGGAACCGCCAACCAGAGACCGAGGAGAATCGGCAGAAGCCAAAAAAAATAACCAGGAGAAATCCACCAGCCGAACAGACCCAAGCCAATCCCGCTGACAGGCAGCGGCCAGTATTCACTCAGCGTAGCCGCCCAACCCGGACCCTCTCCGCTCTCCCTGGTCTGCGTGTGCCAAGTCACAGTCTGTCCTCCCAGATTTCGGAAAACAAATCGGGTGTGGAACCAAACCATGATCGGCGCAACCAGAATCGAGAACACGACCTCGAGGATAACTCCAACCGCCGCACGCAACCCACCCCCATACGGCCTCAGCGACTTCGATTGGGAGGAAAGGTGGATCAGACTCAAGAGTTTCGGACTGAACAGCAACAACAGTGTCAAAAACATGAGGATGAACGCGGACGGAAGCTGAACGTTCAACGTCTTTTGATGCCACCGATCAATCGCAGCTTGAAAGGTTCCGAACAGAATGAATAGGGCCAGCAACGGAGAGGAGCCGTAAGCAAGGATTCCTTGAATGAGATGAAGCCGGCTAACCGGACGGATTTTCTCTGCCAACAGAAACCACATATGTTGGAGATTCCCCTGGCACCATCGACGATCGCGTTTCACGTATTCCGTCAGATTCGGCGGCAAACCTTCATAGCTGCCGTCGAGATCGTAGGCGAACCAGACTTCCCAACCAGCGTCCCGCATTAGCGCCGCTTCGACGAAATCATGGCTCAGCACGCGTCCACCCAACGGCGCCCGCCCAGGAAGTTCAGGTAACCCGCAACTGGTGAGGAAAGGAGAGACTCGGATGATCGCGTTGTGTCCCCAATAATTTCCGGCGCCCTGTTGCCAAAAATTCAGTCCGGCTGCGAAAACAGGACTGTAAAGACGGGAAGCGAACTGCTGGATTCGGCCAAATAAAGTCTGCGCCTTCGCGAGCTTTGGCATGGTTTGAATGATGCCGGTCCGCGGATTCACCTCCATCAGCCGCACCAGTGATGAAACCGCTTCACCGGTCATAATGCTGTCGGCATCCAAGACGATCATATACCGATGCCGATGCCCCCAGCGTCGACAAAAATCAGCGATGTTCCCGCTTTTGCGGTTTACCGGTAAGCGTCTTCGCCGGTAATGAATCTTACCGAAGCCGTTGGTCTGCCGGCAGAGATCGGCCCAAGCGAGTTCTTCCTCTACCACTTTACCGGGCTCAACCGAATCGCTCAGGAGATAAAAGTCAAAATTCTCGAGCTCGCCTCTTTGCTGCAACGAATCGTATAGAGTCCGGATATTGCCGAAGACGGTACTTGCATCTTCGTTAAAAATCGGCATAGCGATCGCAGTGGACGCAAGTGGTGTGGCCGAATCCAGCGTATTGGTGATCTTGAGCGGCTCATGCCCTTCCGAGAGGACCAGAAATCCGATAAAGGCTTGGGTAAACCCAAAGGCGAGAGCGGTAAATAGCAGCACGAAAAGGCCGAGCTCCACCACCTTGAGCGGGGTCCATCCTCCCAAATTCAGCATGTCGCACATCAGCCAAATCCCGATGCCGGCAATACCTAACGTTACCAGACCCACCGCCCAACGTCGTTGGCGGACCTTCGCCTGAAAGACTTCATCTAATCTCGCTGGCCCAACGAGCTCGACGAGTCTGGCTGATCGATCTGGACCACTCATATGCTGAACCATTTCATTGAAGAACCCGATCTTCCATTTCCCAACGTCATTGCCACGCGAATAGAGTTACAAACTCGCGAAAATCAATAACCCAACAATGCCCAAACCGAGACACCAACTCAAAATTCGGTTAGATCCTAAAAAAGCAACCCGCTCGGCAAAAGCAATGACATTTTCACCGGTTGGGGAAAACCGAAACGAGCGGGCGGTGATACTTGCCTGCTGCAGCCGCGGGGCTGGCTTGAGTCTCACCTCTCGGAGAGCTTCCAAAACCTCATCGGAAAGCTGGACGTGCGACTTGAAACTGCTCCGATCGCTCGGTTCCGTCAGGAAAAGACGAATTCGCTCTTCGACCGATCTCCGATCCCGTGGCACCTCCGCCCCGATCAAATGGCCGAGAGTTTGATCCAAGACCCGCTGAGTTTCCTCGAAGGCGAGCTGGGTCGCCGGGGTGAACGGCTCTTGCCGTTTCCGGGCAATCGCTTGCTCGAAACTCGAAAGCAGAACGAGCTGCCGGTCGACGTCCTCAGGTACTTTGAGGGCGTCTAGATAATCGTTGATGCGATCCCAAGCTTCCTTCCACTCAGGCGATGCATTAATTCCTACCTGTAAAAGCGTTAAGTATTCAGCAGATATAGCCATTTTTCCGAGCAGAACCGGTCTCGCCGTAAAATAACACAACTGACATCCATAGTCTGGGGCGGAGTTGGATCAAAAATGGTAAAGCTCACCAGCCAGCCTCCCTCAGTCGGCGCAAACTGTATATCCTTCACTTGCCCACCTTGGTTAGCCACAACGTAAGGACGCAGCTCATCGACCGGAATCGTCTCAGCGTTCTCCGGCTTCGCATACTCGACCGTAAAACGTGTCTCGTTCGCTCGCGGATTCGCGTGAACCGTCGTGGAAACAACCCGGAATTGGTTCGTGTCTGGCTCCTTAGCGTCCCAAACCAATTGATAAGCGAACTCGTATCGGCTGCCAGCTTCTGGAGTATTTGCCAGCTCCCAACCCGCCACCACGTTGTCGCTATATTCATCGATGGAAGGAATTTCCAGTAGTCGCACAAAGCCGGGGCCAAAGTCACTTTTCGGCACAACGGTGAGGTTAGGGCGACTATGATATTCGGCCTCCAGATCAAGGTAATGGCTAAGATCTCGATCACGCTGCAAAAGAGAAAACGAGGTCACGTCAGAGAACTTTCGTACAACAACCGATTTGGGGTTGTCTAAAGGAACCCATAATTTTTCGCCAGACGCAGTTTCCATCAGCAGGCCGTCCGAGTCGTGCACTTCCGGGCGGAACTCTCGTCGTTTGAAATCGGTCTTGTTCATCGAGAATTCTGTCTTGCCAGTAGGTTGATAGTCGGGCTTAAGGGTCGGTTTATTCACCGTGTTCTCGCCGAAATAGAACATACTGGTGAGCGGCGCGAGGACGACGACCTGCGGTTTCTTGCGGAAGAAAAGGGTCGCTTGAATGTCCATGGTTGTAGTCTCACCATAGTGCACGTTGAACTCATAGCCTCCAGTTACGCTCTGGCTATCCAGCAGGGCATAAAATTGCAAACTCGTGTCGGTCGGTTTGGGTTGGCGAATCCAAAACTCGCGAAAGTTGGGAAATTCTTCCGGACTCAACCCAGTGTCGATCCCCAGCCCGCGAGTGGATAAGCCCCAATGCAGCCCTTTCGCAACCGCTCGAAAATAGCTCGCCCCCAGAAAAGAAAGAAACTCATCCTGAACGCCAGGACGCGCCGAAGGGACATAAACCTTGAAACCGGCGAAGCTTTCCCGCCCACTGAACACTATTTCCTTATCATAATGGAAATAAGCGGGCGAAAAAGGTATGTCTCTAATCCGATCGGGTTCGATCGCGTGAAATAAAACGCGCTGCTTGTAATAATATCCCGGGTGAAAGAACCCGAGACGGTAGGGAAGCGACGGCCACACGGTATGCTCCGGCAAAAAACGGATTCGCCGATAAAGATCATAATCCAAATTCTGCAGATCGGGAGAAAGCTGCTGTAGTTGAGGTGCGAACGGTTGTTGAGCCAATGCTTCGGCTTTCTTTACTATGTCGCCATAGCCGAAGATCGACTCCTCTTGAGCAGTAACCGTTCCCAGGCAGGCAAGAGCCGCCAGAAATCCCAACCGAAAATTCATAAGCGAGGGACGATGGCAGCAGCCACACGAGGTCGTCAACTTGCATGTTGCAAAAATCGATAGGGAGGCGCTCCTGCGCGTGCGTGAAACGGATCGCGAGGACGCGATCCTGGGCGGGAGGGCGCGCGTTCTCCTGCGCCGCGAAAAACGGACGTGCAGGCCGCCTTCGCAAGCTACGGCGCGCCCTAGCGTTGAGTTTATGGTAGGGCGATCCCTCCGGGACGGCAAAGGCATCCCATTCACCGGTAGGGCGATCCGGATTATATTTATAGAATTTATAAAACTGGTTGCAGGTTAGGCCTCGCTTAGTCGGGAGTGCGTCCCTACCGGTCAGCGCGACCGGCGAATCAAGCCGATCATTACTCCCTGGATGACCAGTTCCGCTGCCGGAATCAAATCCGGATAGGTCGGATTTTCTGCTTTCAGAAAAGGTTTACCTCTTTTGAGTTGATAGCGCTTGAGCGTGACTTCACCGTCAATCAGTGCCGCGACTATATCACCTTCTCGGGGCGTTGCTCGCGTAAGCAACACAGTATCTCCATGAGCAATCTGGGCACCGATCATCGACTCACCCTGCACCTTCAAAGCGAACACCTCGCTCGCTTCATTGACGCCAAAGAACTTGGAATCGACTGCAAATTTCGTCTCTTCGATAGCTGCTGAATCATTGGCGTGCCCTGCGGGAATCGCTCCCAAAAGGGACACCATCCGCTGCTCCGAACGCATCCTCATTT
The DNA here is from genome assembly GCA_041167675.1 of Verrucomicrobiota bacterium. Classification (GTDB taxonomy): domain Bacteria; phylum Verrucomicrobiota; class Verrucomicrobiia; order Chthoniobacterales; family JAFAMB01; genus DASTDH01. Next base: position 7,769 of record JBEEIB010000221.1, on the reverse strand, counting down.
CTGGATCGCTCAGGCCGCGAGCCTTGTGCGGAAAACGGCTAATGGCGCCCTTGCGTTCGAGCGCGCGCAGATGATTCATAGCCGCAGTCTGACTCTGAAATTGAAAATGCCGCTGAATCTCGCGACTGGTTGGAGGAAAGCCCGTCTGTCGTTGATGCTGCCGTATGTAATTGAGCACCGCCCGTTGTCGCTCGGTCAAAGTCTCCATCAATGTTCACAGGAACACTAACAGATTTGTCCAACTTTTCAATACGAGCAAGCAACCCTTGCAAATAGCTTGAGACGGGTCGATGGACGAGGCACGCCGCCTTCGAGCCTTTCTAATTCGGCAATAATGGTTACCTATTTTTCCGATTATGCTGACCGCTCCGTTCGCAAATATTTGCCAACCAGCGGGAGAGAATCCGCCTACTCCAACATGTATGCGCTCAGTTGAGAAGATTTTGATGGCGGCCGGTTTGTTCTGTGTCTGCTCAACCGCGAGCATCGCAGAGAGCTCGCTACCGTTTCACTCCGACGCAAATCAGCTGATTCTCTCGCTCCTATCCCAAATGCCTAAGCAAGGAGGGTTTTCCGCTTCGAACGCGGCTACGGCAAACCTTCAAACGGCGGTTCGAGTCTCTTCCGGCCGTCTCACCATCAATCCCGGCGCCGCCGTTCCGAGTTATTGCTCCGGTGCAACCTATCTGGTTTTCGTCCAAGCCGTCGAGAAGCTAAACGGAGGAGCGCCGATTGCGAGTCCGCTCGCGGAGCAACTAGCAGTGAGAGGTCAACCGGACGGAGTGGGGGTTTGGGGCCGGTGGAACGCAAACGGGCCAGGTACTGCGTGTCTATTTCGCGAATTAGATCTCGGAACAAACTTCACTTCGTGGAATGCGGCGAAGCCGGGGGATTTTATGAAAATATTCTGGAATCCCAATGTCGGCCGCCATGAACATGGACATTCCGCGATCTTTCTAGCTGTCACGGAAGAAAACGGTGTAGAAATGGTTCGCTTCTGGTCGAGCAATATGCCGAATGGCTTCGGCGAAAAGACGGTTCCGAAGGCCAAAATAGCCTCAGTGATTTTCTCTCGTTTAGAAAACGCACAGAACATCCGGCGCGCTCTCTACACGCTGTCACCGAAAAACGTCTATCTCGGCAGTTTGATCAGCAAAGATTCATCATTAGCCGAGGCACTGCAGGAGTCAGGGGCGCGCTAGGCTCGTATCGGAATCCGCGCCACCCCCTTCCGGTAGGGAAAACCTCGGCGCTTCGCGTAGCTCCGTCCAGTCGTTCTGCATTCCCATGCGCCGGGTTTGAGCCATGTCCCGGCACCGACTTCGTCCTGAAATGCTCGAATTCCAAGTATCCCGAGGTGTGGCAGACCGGATCCTATCATCATGTATCAGTCGTTTCGGTGGCGGCATCGAAAAGCGATCCCATAAAGAAATGGAAAACCCAGTGCGACGGGGCTTGTAAAGCGGATCCGAGATTGGCGCACCCTATGCAGAGAATGATTGGAGACTAAGCGTTGGCGGCTCTGAAGTCCCGGACCAGAATGCATGGCTCAAACCCAGCGCATGGGGATACAAAACGAACAAACCAACCACCAAAAGCGCCGAGGTTTTCGCCCTGCTACCGGTGATGGTACCCCCCGTTTTTAGGTAAGTATTTATGGGTCTTTAGCGACCAGCGGTGCGGAAGAAATTGGATCCGACCAAACCCTCGACTGCCTCAAAAAAAATGCGCGAAATTCGTCCACCCGAAAAAGCCGTTGCATACCTAATCGATTTCCTCGACTCTTTCGGCTGCAATATGCGGTTGGTGGAATCGGTTGTTTATCATGAGTCAAGACTCTGCGGAAAATAAGGACGGATTTCAAGTCGGTGCAGAACCGGACGAAGCCGAAGGGCATCGGTCCCGTTTTGAAGCAAATGCGCCTACGCTCGACCATAGGCAGTTTGATGAGCTCGGAGATCTCCCGTCGGGTTATGGTCGGATGTTTATAATAGCGCGAGACCCGCATTGGCTTTTCACTTATTGGGATTTTGAGTATGCCGCGTTCCCCGAAAAACGGCACCTTCTGCTTCAGGTATTTCGCGGTGCTGAACTCGAGGCCACAATCGAAATTAATGAGATTGCTCGTAACTGGTATATACCGGTGCAGCAGGCGGATACCGATTATCGAGTCGAGTTCGTCTTGAGAGGTGAGGATGGCGCAGCGCGCGTCATCGGCGAAGCGGGTCCGACCCACACCCCGCCGGAATCGATCAGTCCACAATGGGATAGTCAATTCGCTACGGTCCCATTTCATTTGGGCTTCAATTTCTTACTGGATGTAATCGACGCAGCTAAGGCGACCGGCGAACCGCTGACCCAGGCCTTGGCGCGGCTGCAGCAAACTGCGGCCTCGAATCTCGGTGGTCCCTCGAGCTGGAATGAATCTCAACTTCACATTTTGGAGACATTACTTGGCAAGGCGTTCGTTGGACAACTCTCATCAATGACTTCCGAGGAGCTTACTAGTTACTTGCGAACAAATCTGGCCGCTCAGCTCGATTCCGAATCAGCCAGCGAATTGTTGGCCAAGGGTCGACTGGCTCAGCTGCTCGCCCCGGAAGCCTCAAGTACGTTCAGCGCGTTTAAGGAAATCCTTGGCGGTGGACTTTCCAGTGTCGGACTGAGTAGCCTCAGCGTGCCTTCGGCGGCTGAATCATCCGAGGCCTTGGCGGCTAGCAGTGAATCGCTAGCAAGCTGGCAGAGCGCTGCGGGAAGTGAAACTCGGCTACAAGAAGTCGGATTGAGCTCACTCGAGATCGCCGGCGGGCTAAGTAGCGCCGAAGTGAGTTCTGGGCTTTTGGGATCTCTCGCCGGAGGTTTAGAGTCAGGCGCCCTGGGGTTAAGCTCAGCGGAACTGACTTCTTCGGCCCTGAGCTCCGGTGCCTGGTCCGGACTTGAGTTTCCGCTGTCTAGTTGGAGTGAATTGGCAGCACCTTCCTCTGGTGCTTCGGAACTAGGCGTCCTTGGACTGAGCTCAGCGGAATTAACCTCCTCAGCCCTCAGTTCTGCTGTTTGGTCCGGACTCGAATTTCCGCTGTCTAGTTGGAGCGAGTTGGCGTCTGAAAGCAGTCTTTCCAGCGGATTTACCTCGAGCTGGGGGGGACCGGTCGAACGTGGATTTTTCATGCACGTGAACGCCGAGGTGATCTTTTACGGCGGTACGGATCCGCGAGCGAAGGTAACGGTCGCCGGACAACCGATCCAACTACAACCCGATGGTACTTTCCGCTTCCATTTCAAATTTCCTGACAACGATTTTGAAATTCCCATCGTGGCGGTATCTCCGGACGGCAAGGAAACTCGTTCTGCTGTGCTGTACTTTAGAAGGGATACGACTCGCCAGGGTGGCGTTGACGCTAGCAGCCAGCCTGCTCATTTGGGCGATCCCATGGGCGCCAAGCGTTGAATGCGGAGATGCACAAAGTCTCCGAGATCGTCGCTGAGTTACAGATCTCCTACGCGACGGAAATCGAAATCATTCAAAATTATTTAGCGAATGCGGCGGATTTGGAGGGCGCTCGCGCCGAACCAATCAAAGAATTGTTCGACGAGCAGGTGCAGATCGCTTTAGGTCACGCGCGGCGCTTGGCAAAACGGATCAAGGCTTTGGAAGGTAGGGTTCCGGGATCATTGGAATTGCCGGGGCTACACAAAGACTTACAGCCGCCGGTCGACACTACCGATGTGGATTCTACGCTGCTTGGCGCAATCAAATCAGAAGATGCGGCCATTGCTCAATATGAGCGAATCATTCGACTCTGTGACGGTCACGATTTCGTGACCCTGGATTTGGTGATTGAATTGCTGATTGACGAACGGGAGCGAAGGCAGCGCTTAGCAGCGCTATTGGCGGAAGGTAGGGCGATACACGTCGTCGAGCGGGAGCGAGAGGACGTGTGAGCCAAGTGTCGCGCGATTCAAGGCTCACAGTCCGGCCATTCAGCGCACCTGTCATCCCGCCATTCCTGCCGGACTGTTTCGCCCTGCCGGTCTTTGGCGATTGTTATCGGACATCGACCTAGGTTATCATCGATCTCAATGGCATCGCCGAAGAAGGATCGATGGGCTGACCAGTTTATTTCGTATCTTGAGGCCGAACGTTCCGCGTCACCTCGAACTGTGATCGCCTACCGTCACGCCTTGCAGCAATTTCGCGCATTTCGAGGTGGAGAAGTCACGTGGCATTCTGTCAGTGTCTCCGAATTTCGTGAATTTCTGCTTGCTTGCATGAAAGAGGACATGGCCCGTTCTTATGTGCGGCTCACATTCGCTGCTCTGCGCAGCTTCTACCGCTTTTTGACTGAGCGCGCAGGATTATCTGCTAATCCACTCAAAGAAGTCAGTCTACCAAAACTAGAGAAGAAGCTGCCCATCGTGCTCTCCATCGCCCAAGTCGGCGAACTACTCGATAAGCCGAACCAGGTTCAGAAAAAGAATCAGGCGCCCGCATGGGCCATCAGCCGCGACGTGGCTATTCTTGAACTGTTCTATAGCAGCGGTCTCCGGCTCAGCGAACTCGTTGCTCTGGACGTAGCTGATGTCGATGTCTATGCCGAATCAGTGCGGGTTCTGGGAAAAGGTCGCAAAGAACGCGTCGTGCCAGTTGGAGACTTAGCGTTGCAGGCCATCCAGAAATATCGGCAACAAGCCGGGGTTCACTCTGGGCCACTTTTTATCAGTAAACTCCGGAAGCGACTTTCCGCCCGATCGGTCTGGGTAATCCTCAAGAAGCATGTCGGGAATACTTCGATCCAACTGCCGGTAAGTCCGCATAAGCTTCGGCACAGCTTCGCTACCCATTTACTAGAAAACGGGGCAGACCTCCGAAGCGTTCAGACATTGCTCGGACACGCCAACCTCTCGACCACGCAGATTTATACGCATGTTACGGTTGAGCGGCTGAAAAAAGCATACGACGATTCGCATCCGCGAGCTTAGCAGTGAACACCAACGAATGACAGCGAACGAGAACGAACGTTAGCGTGCGCTCATTGTCGTTCGTGGCTGTTCATCGTCGTTCGTTCTCGTTCGTTGACATCTGGAAGAGAAACAATCCAGTTACTCAGATGAAATCCAAAAATCCGGCCCGCGCCCAGCCAATTTCCCTTTCCAGCGCCGGCCAGGCAAGCCGGTTTGCAGTTGCCCAGACCGGCGATACTCGGTACGCTGTAACCAGAGTTTTTTTGCCTCGCGATGAGGACTTCTTCTCCGGCACCCCCGTTTAAACAGCTCGCAGCGTAGCATCCAAGTCATGAACATTGGCCAAATCATCATGTGGATCATTGTCGGCGGCTTCGCGGGCACGCTCGCGGGGCGCGCTGTCACGTTGAAAAAGGAGGGCTTGGGTCGCTGGATGAACCTCTTGATCGGCATGGCCGGCGCGGTGATCGGCGGCGAGCTGTTCAGGCTGTTTAGAATCGACTTCGCGCTGGGAGACCTGAAAGTTACCTTCGAGGATCTCATCGCTGCCTTCCTCGGCTCACTGCTTGTGATCTTCGCGTGGCGGATCATCGCAAAAACCAAAGCAAAAGGCTCTAAGGAGAACCATCTCAAACCCAGGCCCTGAAGATCCCGATGGGTGTGCAGGTAGGTAGCGTACGCCAATTACTGCCATATGGAACCGAGTCGTTCGTCCCAGGTGACCTCATTTATCGTGAAATTCCAGCTATAGCCTTCTTGCAAAAAAAGCGGGTAATTTCGATTGTCGGCGACGAAATTTCTCGCGATTTGCGTTCATTCTTCGACGTAACTAGCGCCACGTCTTGAACCTTTGGCGTGTGTTATTAAGCCCTCCGGCACGCGATATCGACACTATCATCCCCACAAGCGCGGAATTCTTCAGCCTTGAGCGCCGAGACATTCTTTACTTTGCCACCTGCTATACCCTGTTTTGGTAATCGCGGAACGTTATCTTCGGCTCGTTTAATATTTCCGCGAGGTGACGAAAACGGTTTTGTACTACTGATGTACAATGAAAGAAGATCACTGAGCGTTCGGTGCGACAGGTGTGTCAGCAGGATCAGTTCCGGCCGTGAATCTTAGTCACCAATTTCTTGCTTGGTAGAAAAGACCTTGTAATATTTCTCTTGGTTAGCAGGTTCCCCCTCCTCCGTGAAACCACAGGATCTCCGGTGCCTGGCCTGTGTTAGTCTGAGTGTTAGTCTGAGTGTTAGTCTGAGTGTTAGTCTGATCCGGTGGCGAAGGTTGTGAATCTCTCGTTTAGGCAAAGAAAAACGCCATATCAATTATTAGAAAAGATAGTCGACTGTTATGAAACTAACACTTTGCGCAATCTGCGCGTTGGGAATGATGGTTATTAATATCGGTTGCACCGTCCAGGGCGAACGGGTCGCCGCTTCCGGCCTTGTGACAATTCAGTATGTTGGTCCAGAAAGGTTCACAGATTTTAGCATCCACGGTCGCGACGTCCGATCTTCAGCGTCGGTTTTCACTCAGGAAGTAACCAGGACGCTCGAACCGGTGATGGCACAACGATTTCCCGGTTATCTGCTGACCCTGCGATTCACCAATATCGATCTAGGAGGTCGTCGCACATCCGTAGGAGCTTCATCAGTGAGAGTTGTTCGAAATCGTACGCCAGCCCGACTCTCATTTGATTATGTGCTACGAGATAAGTCTGGCCGTACGGTAGCGAGCGGCTCTCAAAGACTCGTTGATACCGGGCACACGTCATCATCCCGTAACCGCTCTGGCTCGCTAAATAATGAGACCCGTATGCTGCGAGGATGGCTACAGTTACTTTCAGTGCCCCGTTGATTGTGCGAAAAGATTGTTCCGGTATCGCAGTTGCAGTCGTTGGATAAACTTTGTCTCCATTTCTAGGTGCACGGGCGCACTGCTGGAAACTACCCTCGTACCTAGAACTAGGATTTTCAGCTGGTTCTCAATCAGAAAAAGGGAAGGCAGAACAGATCGAGCTTGAGTTTCCGGCGAGCTTCGCCTGGCTCACCTTTACCGACCAGGTTTCGCATGCCGCGATGCGCGGATAAAACCAGTTAGAGGAGACCTTTCTAGTTCCGGTCGGATAAAGGAAAACATTGGTTGATACCCCGGATCAGCGCGCTCCGGGATCTGGGTTTCGTCGTCGCAAAAAAAGAATGTTTGCAACTGTGTCCCGCATCCTTTACAAAAAATTCGGCTTTTATGAACCGAAGAGAAGCCATTATAGCGGGGGTAGCCAGTATCGCCGCCGCTGTCTCAGGTCCACTCGCTGCGAGTGCGCAGACATCCGCACCCGAAGATCCCGAGTTGGAGCCAATTCGTGCTTTGCTCGACGCACACGATGCGGCCTTTGCAAACCACGACCTCGAAGGGGTGATGGCTTGCCTGTCCGAGAAAGGGATAATCATGGGCTGCGGTCCTGGGGAAATCTGGTCAGGTCCGGACGAAATCAAAGCGGCCCATCTGCACTTATTTGAAGGATTCGACGTTGGAGAACTAAATATCGAATACGAGTTCAGCATTGGCAAAGTCACATTCGACATGGGTTGGATGATGACGTCCGGAAACGTCAATGGAAAAGACGGAAAAGAGTTCACGTTCCCCGTCAACATATCGTTAACCGTCACGAAAGATGGAGGAAAATGGCTTATCGACGCCTTGCATTTTTCGACTCTGATGAGCGAAACTCAAGAAGAGGCGTAAGGACCTCGCCTTCTATTGCTATGAACGGTCTACCATCTTCTAAAATAGGAGGCTCCGACAAA
>JBEEIB010000220.1:0-6199 GCA_041167675.1 Verrucomicrobiota bacterium | reverse complement strand
AATACGATCTTGTCGACCTAAAAAGTTTCGCGAAGGACGGCTCAACTCGCCAGGTGTTTGGCTATCGGGCTCTCCCCTACAACATTCCGCCCGGGTGTGCCATGGGCTATATGCCGGAGCTGAACGTCCTTTGTCCCATCGGGGACTACAGTCCGCAAAGCGATCAACCTTTGATGAAGCATGTGGTGGTGGAGATCGCGCAATCGAAAGCGATGGCGGCGTCCAGGGAGACTGCATGATTCAACATGCGCATAGAATTCACTCCCTGTGACAACGCATTCGAAGTTGCCAGACTTAGCCGCTGTCTCCATCCCCTCGCGAAGTCGAGCCAATGGATAAACGAGCGGACGGATCTTTTTCATATCGAGCTGTCCACTCCGTATGAGGATCAAGTAGGCGTTGGTACGCTTCTCTCGGGTACATGAATTGACCAACGATCTCCCAGCCGTTGAACATTGCATATTGATTTAACTTCCTTTCGTTTTTTGTGAGTCAGAGTTGCCGGTTCAGTGCCTTCACTTCGGTTCCTGCTTCGTCTTCGAACGCCTTGATTAAGGCGGAGGCATTTTCTTTTCCGAAGCCAAGCGCAACCGCCGATGCCGAGATTTTTTGCGGCGACGCGTAGCGCCGGAATCGGCGATCGCAGACTTTGACCAAATTGTTCAATGAGGCCCGCGTCCTTGAGCATAAGCTTAAGCGCGAAGCTGGTCGAAAAATCGCGTTTCAAAATATTCTGGCCATTGCTCACGAGCAGCGGTGAGCGGAAGTTGGCGACTTTAACGACTTTCATCACGGTATTCAGATCAAGGCCAGCCTTCTGCCGGCTTTGAGAAGGTTCGACGCCATGCCGATGCCCACGGTTCCAAGACCGAGATAAGAGATCGCCTTTATCATATGTGAATGCCTCGAAGATTGTTCATAGGCGCAAAACTAGCCATGTCATGTCGTGTCGAACCCGAGGCCCGCTACCGGCGACTTTTGGTTGATCGTCGCAAAGTCACAACTGTTAGTGAGGTAGTCGTAAATGGGCCGAAAAATCTTCGGTACCGTGTCCATCGCGCATGGCCAGTCGGTAGATTTCTTTCGTCACGTTGGTTAGCGGCATGGCGACACCGGTTTCGTATACGCTCAACGTCGCGAGATCATGTCTTTCTGGATCCAGCGCAACGGGAACTCGGCTTCGTTTTTGTGAGTCAGAACCTATGTTCCTCCGCTCCTTGGCAGTCGCGACGTACGATTTGATCATCTTCGCTGGATCGACGACGCGGTCAGCTCGTCCTCCGTCACGAAGCCGAGCTTCGGCGCGGCAGCCTTCAGCATAAGCGGGTTTCATGCTTTTTTGTCCAGGAGTCGCATGAGTCCGATGAAATCATCATCCGACCAGCCAACGGCTATTCCTTGATCGTAGATGTTTTTGAGATGCCCGGTTTGTTGAAGTGTCAGCGAGAGTTCCGCGGCGGTTTCCAATGCCAAGCGGAGATCTTTCGCCATGTTCTTGAGGGAAAACTGTGCGCTGTAATCGTGCTGGCGCAATTTGGGTCCCTTGAGATCAGAGACACCGGAATGCGCGACATTGGGCACCAATGCGCCGAAATAGATGTCGTCCGGGATCCCAGCCCTCCGGCACAATGCGAGACTTTCGCACAGGGTTTGAGCAATTCCGGCGATGTTGAGGTTCATGGCGAGCTTCAGCGTGGAGGCCGAACCCAGCGGACCGATGTGCATGATGGCGCTCGAGATGGGTTCGAGAATGGGGCGCGCCTTTTCGACTATCTCAGGGGAGCCGCCCAAATAATAAATAGTCTGGCGCTGTTCCGCTGCGACTTTGCTTCCCGTAAATGGCGCCTCCAGAAACCACGCGCCCGTTTTCTGCACCTCCTCGGCAAAGAGCCGCGTCCATTTTGTCGAGATCGTGCTCGACTGGATCACCAATTGTCCCGGGCCTAGTTCGGATTGGATCTGATTGAAGACGGACTGCACAGCCGGCGGGTCATACACGATGATGAAGATGACCTCCGCCTGATTCACAGCCTCCTGGATAGATGCGGTGAAGTTTGGAAAATTCTTTGGAGTCCGGTTCCAGCACCGCACCGTATGACCGTCGGCGATCAGGTTTTTCGCCCATGCGCTTCCGATGATTCCCAAACCTAAAACAGCGATATTCGTTTTGAATCCTTTGTTGATTTGATTTGCTTTTTTCTCGAGCTTTCGAGCGCAGAGATCTCAGGGTCTACTTGAGTATACCTTTAACGCAAGATCGTGACTCGGCATTGTCCAGGTAACTTAAGTCGCCTTTTCATAACCTGCGCCGCCCCCGGGTCTGCCGCCTTTGCGCATGCGTGGGATTTTTTTTGAACCAATATGACCTGATTGCGGCTCCCTGTTTTGAGAGAACTCCTAACTGGGCTAAATGTCAACAGTCGGATGCTTTTATCTCCATCAACCAGCGTGCGCAACGTAAAGATGAACCATCACACTTGCAATTCTGCCAAATGGACTCTGGCAGGTGGGGCGTGAAGTATTACAGTTTGCTTGTGGAGACGAAAGTGCTGTCCATGATCGTTGGAGCACTGGCCGCTCTCGTAATGCTGGCCTTTTCCCGGACTCTCAACGCGGAGCAAGTCACCATGCTAAAGAATGTAAACGTGATAGATGGCACCGGTGCGCCAGCGCAGCCCAACAGAACAATAGTTATCAAAGGCGACCGCATTCGGTCGATTGCAACCGAGCAAACGGACACACCGTCCGACGGAACCAAACCAGCCGGATAGGACGTATCGGAGGATTACATTATGACGCGAAAGTCTGCAGCTCCACAGGAGCTATCTACTTACATATCACCATCACATCCCATTGAAGAAGGCAAAGCTCCAGGGATGAAAGTGCAGTTGATCCGCGACGGCGATGCAAAAGAGTACGCGGTGATTTTGGCGAAAGGTGACGAAGCATTCTCCGGGCTAATGGAATTTGCCGAGAAGTACCACGTTGCCAGTGGACACTTCACCGCCATTGGTGCGCTGAGTCGAGTGACTCTGGGCTGGTTTGATCTGCAAAAGAAAATGTATCGGAAGATCCCTATCGATGAGCAAGTCGAGGTGTTATCGATGATTGGGGACTTTGCACTGTATCAAGGCAAGCCTGCGCTACACACGCACATGACGGTAGGACATCGTGACGGCAGGACTAGCGGCGGACACGTCATCGAGGCGGTTGTGTCCCCTACACTGGAGGTGTTTGTCACCGCGGAGTCGGTTCCGTTGAACAAGAAGTATGATCCTGAGACCGGCCTCACACTGATCGATCCACACAGCCAATGAACATCCGGTTTTACGCCGCATCCGCGCTTGTAGCTGCAGGCGTCTTATGTGCGGCCCAGACAAAATCGCCCAGATTTGAGGTAGATCCTGCGTGGCCCAAGCCGCTGCCTAACAACTGGGTGCTTGGCCAGGTGAGCGGTGTTTGTGTCGATGCGCAGGACCACGTCTTCATCGTGAACCGCCGTGATATCACCGACAAGGAAGCTGAAATAGCGAAACAAGCGCCTCCGTTCCTGGAATTTGATCCTGCCGGAAATCTGGTGAGCAGCTTCGGCGACTGGGAAGTGGTGCCTAACATCACCCACGGCTGCTTTATCGACCATGAGAACAACTTCTGGACCGCGGGTAACGGCGACGGAATCATTCAGAAGTATAGCCACGAGGGAAAGCTGCTACTGCAGATCGGTAAACGCGGCTTGGTCGATACCTCGGACGGCACGCTGAAAGGAAGGGCACTTAATTCCAGCCATAGTCAGTTCTTTATGCCCTCCGACATCGCTGTCGATGCTGGCAACGGCGATATCTATGTCGCCGATGGCTACGGAAACAGCCGTATCGCGGTATTTGATCGGACCGGCAAATTCCTGCGTCAATGGGGCCGACAGGGAACAAGCGCAGAAGCCGAAGCCGGCGCGCCCGGTGTTTTCATGCAAGTCGTCCACAGTGTGAAATTGGGCAACGATGGCTTGGTATATGTCTGCGATCGGCAGGCAGACCGTATCCAGGTTTTCGACAAAATGGGCGGCTTCAAGCGCAACATCTGGATCAAGAGGGGCAGTGGCCAGTATCCCGACAACTGGGGGACAACTTGGTGGCTTGGTTTTTCACCCGATCGCGGACAGAAGTTTCTCTACGTGGCCGACGGCGGAGATGAACAGGTAAAGATTCTCGATCGCCTAACCGGTGAAGTCTTGGGCGGCTTTGGCCGCCCGGGACATCAAGCCGGGGCCTTCACCCATTGTCATACCCTTGCCGTCGATTCGAAAGGAAACATCTTTGTGGCGGAAACAGACTGGGGCCGCCGTGTGCAGAAATTCCGGATGATTTTCGGAGGGTGAAAATCTGCTTCAGCGAGAACATACACCAACAAGTCTGCTAGTCTTTTCTTGCCCATGACGCCATCCTCTTCGAGGGATTAAGGAAAAATTCAAATTTTCCCCGATGTCCCTTGGGGCTTCAGGATTACTTTGATGTAGCCCTCTTGGCGCGCGTCGAATTTTGCGAACGCGTTAGGGGCCTCGTCGAGAGAAAGGCGGTGGCTGACGACCTGGCTGGGTTTGGCTGCGCCGGTAATGATCATGTCACGGAGCTTGCTGTTCCAGCGCTTGTCATCGTCGCGGCCCATCGAGATGCGAACATTGTTGTTGAAGATCTTGGACCAGGGCACTGTAAGTTTGCCTTCCTTGAGCGATGGCTCGATGCCGTTTGGATCTTTGAGCGGCCAGACCCCGATGATTGCCACCCGCCCAGCCGGATTAATTAGTTCAGCGATGGCTTCGGTGACCCAGAGCGGGTCCTCCCGGGAGTAATCGGTTTTAGAGCGGGCCTGGAAACCTATGCAGTCTATGGCGCAGGTGACGCCGCCGAGCGGCTTCTCCTGCCGGAACGCTGGACCAGAGCGCCACTTCGATTGCTGCTCCCTGATCTGCTCGACAGGGTCGCCTTGGAGAAAATTGATGGGGATGGCGCCGAGCTCGCCCGCCTTTTCGAGGCGTTCAGCGATAGCGTCGACGACGTAGACGCGTGCCGCTCCGCGAAGGCGAGCGGAGTACGCGGCAAGCAGTCCGACCGAGCCTGCGCCGAAGATGGCGACCGTGTCGCTGGGGGCGATTTCGATGATGGCAACGGCGTGGTAGCCGGTGGTGAAGGCGTCGGCGAGCAGGACGAAGTCGTCTTCCCAATTGTCGCCGGGCTCGCCTGGGAGCTTGAGGCAGTTGGCATCAGCGAACGGCACGCGGAGCAGCTCCGCCTGGGCGCCCTGGTACCCGCCCTTGTTGGGATAGCCGTAGGCTGCGCCCGCGGCCCCGGGGTTGGCGGTGAGGCAGGCGGAGGAGTGGCCTTCCACGCACATCGCGCAGAAGCCACAGCAGATGTGCGTGGGGACGACGACGCGGTCTCCTTTCTTGACGTTCTTGACAGTAGAGCCGACTTCTTCGACGACACCGAGAGGCTCATGGCCGATGACTCCGCCTTCGATGCCGCGCATGCGGCCTTCATAAAAGTGGAGGTCAGTGCCGCAGATGGCAGTGGAAGTGATGCGCAGCAGCACGTCGGTAGTGTCCTGCATCTCAGCGTCAGGAACTTCGCGCACCGAAATCTTGCGTGTCTCTTCGAGGACGACGGCTTTCATAGACAGCTCCTATCACCACGAACTTTTCAGCTCGACCGAAGATGCGTTGAAACGTCGGGCGACGTAATCGAGGAAGTTCCTAACAACTCCAAGAATAATTGTCGAACTTTATTTTCGGTGGCACAGCCGAGAGTCGGCTACTGACGACTGTCAGTTTTTTTGCGCGAGTTCATGCTCGCGACGGCAATGAGTGCCTGAAGCTGCGTTGCTCTTTTGTCGTGTGCGTCTGAACAGAAAAAAAGCCTAAACACAAGGCGTATCCGAAAAAAGTTACGACCATTGGCGATGCAATTCGCAAACGGCGACTCGAATTGGGACTGCGCCAAAAGGACCTGGCGAAAATCATCGGATACGATAAGACGAGCGTCCTGAATTGGTCTGACTTCAGCTGGTAAGTTTAGGCCACTGCCAGGTGTGGTGGCAACCGGTGAAACGACCGCCACGGTCGGAACCGCCAATTGCTTAGTATCAGCCGCAGCAATTTGTCGCTGTCGCAATTGAGGAAGGAATCCTACGACCAATGCGATCAAGA
>JBEEIB010000219.1:0-9416 GCA_041167675.1 Verrucomicrobiota bacterium | reverse complement strand
CGATCGATTGCCTTTCCAGATTGGAGCGGGGAGCGGGGAGCCGAAAAGCGACTGAGCTGATGACTGAGCAGAAACAACAAAGCCAACAGCAACAGAAAGACGAAAGCGGAAAAATAAATTGTGCGATTCATTCTGCTGCGGCTGGGCAATGGTATCTAAAACGTTTGGACCACTGAAGTCTACCGCAAAGCGGGTCTTAGCGTTGGCCGAATTCTTACGGAAGCAGAAGGGCCGAGGGAAATCCCCTTAAGAATAGAGGAACTCAATGTCAGACGATGACGAAAGCGGAGAAAGTCCGGCGCCCGAGCCGATGCCGAAGCCCAGTTGGAAATAAGCGGGCAACTCACCTTGCGAGCCGTCTGGCTCGAAGTTGATTTAGTTTTCTTTCCAGCTCCGTTGCCGTCGCCCTTAGCTCCTCCCTTTCCGCTAGCGCCACCTTTAGCTTGTCCTCCGTCAGAATCGGCTCCCATCTCCGATCCATTCGATCACGCGGATTCGGACTGCCCGCCGCCGCCTGGTGTTTGTCCGTTTTGAAGCTGCTCTTTCTGTTCATTGATATCGCTCAGTTAATTACCTCGCGAGTGTTACAAATGTAACACTTCCTACGAATGAGGGGCAGGCTCGCTTGTTGATGGGCCTCGAGCCAAACTTTTGCTTTCACACGCCATCATGTGACCGCATCGTGCCATGCTTGAAGCCAGTCACTTCACCGGCTTCTACCGCAGCCTTGAATGTCTTGATTACTGATCACCCGATTACTCAGATTTTATTCTGGATCGGCACCAACCGGTTCAACAGTTTCTTAAGCCAGTTGTAACCGAGTTTTCACTGTGCCTAGGGCAATACATTTTGCTACAGCGATTCCCTCGCTAATTTGCTACAGTCTTGCTACAATGATTCTGTAAGTGCCTGTGAATAGAGGGGTTACTGCGTCCGGCGGGGGTCGAACCCACAACCTCTGGCTCCGGAGGCCAACGCTCTATCCAATTGAGCTACGGACGCGAAGTGCTCCGATGATAATTCCAGACCCGGCGGGCGTCAAATTGGCAGCCCGGCGTGATCTGCCTATTGCGGTAGCAGGGCGAAAACCTCGGCGCGCTTAGAAGGTACGCCTTTTCGTTATGCTTTCCGATGCGCCGGGTTTGAGCCATTTCGTTACCCGGCGATTAGAGTGATTTCGGTTTGTGGCTAAACCGGGTCAGGTCTTCAGACCGTCCGGCATCCTAAGACTTCCATCCCAGGCTAAAGCAAGAGGTCAGGTTTCTGAGACCCTCCTACCGGTGTTGTACGCCAATAGCGATGGTTGTGTGCTACCCCAATCGAATCGTACTCCAAAATAGCAATTATCAGCGGGTAACGAATGGCTCAAACCCGGCGCATCGGAAAGCATAACGAAAAGGCGTACCTACTAAGCGCGCCGAGGTTTTCGTATAGGTAGTCCGGAGTTATTCAGCAGGCTTCAGTCGGAGGCCCGATTATCCAAGCCGGAGCTGAAGCTTGTGAATAACTCCGCCCCGCGTTGTGAAAAGAATTTTTCTTTGCCAAGGGCCGTTTATAAATGAGCTGCCCGGTGGAGAAGAACGCGCCGGCTGGCTACGAATTAGGTTTTCGGATCTACGAGATCTCTAGGGCAGAATTTCGAGCCAGCCGGTCGCGCTTTGATTCGTCAAGACGAATACTCTGGTTGATGTCGAGCACCAATTAACAACGACTTGACTATACGGATTTCGGACCTTCAAAGCAAAGCGGCTTCTTCGCTGTGGCCCAAAAAAAAAGCGTGATGAACACAGTAAGACCAATTGCTGTCCAGGATCGAAAATACGTCTTGAGTGTGGGGCTCGATTGGGCCGATCAAAAACACGCTCTCTCTCAGCGCGGTTGGGCTGATGGCCAACGCCCACAGTTCGAGATTGGAGCCGATCCGGCTTCGGTCGAGGCCTGGCTGGCTCAACTCAAAGCACTGGCTGGCCCGGAGGGCCGGGTGGCTGTTGGCTTTGAGCAAAATCCAGGAGCGCTCTTTGCCATGCTCCGGGCCCACACCGATTGGATCGATCTCTATCCACTCAACCCTTTGACGGTGAGTAAATTTCGAGAGGCTCTTTTCACCAGCGGCGCCAAGGATGATCCGCTCGACAGTCAACTGATCGAAGAACTCCTCTATCACCATCTCGATCGGCTCCGCCCTTATCAGGCTCCCGAGCCAGAGCTGCGCGAGCTGGATTTACTTTGTCAGCAGCGACGCAAAGCCGTTGATGCGGCCGTGGCTTGCGCCAACGAACTCTGCAGCCTGCTCAAAGTCTACTATCCACTGCCCCTCGATCTGCACGAGGAGTTGCGCTGCAGCCTCACGCTGCATTTTTTAAAACGCTGGCCCACGCTCGAGCAGTTAAAAAAAGCCAAACCCCAGACGCTGCGTTCTTTCTATTATCAGCATCACAGTCGCAGCCAAAGCTTGATCACCGAGCGTCTGGAAAAGATCGCCCGCGCTCAAGCCGTTACCGAAGATCTCGCCCTCATCCGGCCCTCGGTTTTGAGCCTGCAGCGTTTGGTCAACCAACTACTGACTTTACAGGCTTCGGTGGCGGCTTTTGATAAAGCCATCCAGGCGCTCTTCGCCCAACATCCAGACCCCCTGATCTGCGAGAGCTTACCTGGGGCCGGTCCCCGATTGGCTCCCCGACTGCTGGGCCGCCTTTGGCTCCAATCGTGCTGCGCTGAGTCACCCCAGCGAAATGCAGAAAAAGAGCGGGACCGCCCCCGCTGTTGGATCGCAGCGGTCAAGCCAAGACCATCGCTCGGCGCTGGTGTCGCAGCAAGTTCCTCTGCCAGACTTTCCACGAATTTGCTGCTCATTCCATCCCGCACTCCACCTGGGCCAAGGCTTGTTATCAGGAACTCCTTGCTCGAGGTAAATCTCACCATGCCGCTGTGCGCGCCTTGGCCTTTAAATGGATCCGCATCATCTTCCGCCTTTGGCAGAACGGCACCCTTGATGACGAAAGCCACTACCTTAAGGCCCTGGAAAATCGACGTTCCCCGCTTAGCAAAAAAATCTCCAAACTCTAAATTTTTTACTTGCGCAGACCAGCTCAGTTACTGCCCTACCTTCGCGTCGCCATCAGATCTCGAGGGGGACGTACGGCAATTGATGCGCTTCGGCGACCGCCCGATTTCTGATCTTCCCCTGCATCACATTAATTCCGCCGGCCAACACAGGTTGTTTTTTGACAATTCCATCCGGTCCCGCTTCGGCCAGAAATTCAACGTACTGCGCGGTTACATTGGTCAAAGCTTGGGTGGCCGTTCGAGCATAAGCACCCGGCATATTGGCGACACAGTAATGAATGATGCCCTCCTCCACGTACGTCGGCTCCTCATGAGTTGTCGGACGAGAGGTTTCACAGCAACCTCCTTGATCAATGGCAATATCGACGAGAACGCTTCCGGGCTTCATGGATCGGAGCATTTCGCGCGAGATCAATCGGGGGGCACGAGCGCCCGGGACCAGTACCGCGCCGATGAGTAGATCGGTCCGCGGGAGAATTTCCATCAGGTGTGCCTGACTGGAGTAGAGCGTGTGAGTGTGCATCGTAATGTCCAGAAAACGCATCCGCTCGACGTCCACTTCCAGGATCGTTACATTGGCGCCAAGGCCGGTGGCCATGCGGGCCGCGTTCACGCCAGATGTCCCACCCCCCATGACTATGACATTGCCCGGTAACACTCCCGGAACACCGCCCAAAAGGACGCCCTTTCCGCCGCAATGTTTGGTCAAAAGGAATCCACCAACGATGATCGACATTCGTCCCGCAATTTCGCTCATCGGCTCCAACAATGGCAATCGCCGATTGACTTCCACTGTCTCGTAAGCAATCGCTGTCACTCCCGAATCGATCAGCGCGATGGTCAATTCCTTGTTGGCCGCTAAATGCAAATACGTGAACAGAACCTGACCAGGCCGTAGTAACCGATATTCGGACGGCAGCGGTTCTTTCACCTTCACGATGAGATCTCCGTATTCAAAGATGGCAGCGTGATCGTCTAGTAATTGGGCGCCCGCTTGGGCATATTCATCATCTGGAAAACCAGCGCCTGTACCCGCCCCATGCTCGACAAAAACCTCGTGGCCGAGGCGGACGAGTTGATAGACGACGGAGGGAAGCAACGCAACTCGGTGCTCTTGTTGTTTGATCTCTTTCGGAACACCTATTTTCATTGCCGCCATATATCTGGTGGTGGGCTATCCAGCAATCCCTAACGGGTGGCAATCGCCGTTTGGCGCTCGATGCTCGGCGTTCACGGTTCACAGACCGCCGGCGATAGTAGCTTGATCCCCAAGCCCGCGGTCGCTACGCGACAGCGTTGCGGGCGGGTCCTGGCTCAAGAACCTGGGAGTATGGCCGGTTGGTGTTCAGTAATCAGGAACCGGTAATCAGGGATTGGGTTGGCACTGTTGATGACGCGCTGAATGTGTGCCCAACGTTTTGCGGTAGAAGGTCCGGTCAGACCGGTCAGCGCTTTGGTACGATTACTGATTACTGATTACCGGTCCCGCCAATCACCTCGCTTCCCTGAGGCCGGAGCATCAGGCTACGGTCAATTCAGCGACGGATCATCCGGTGCGAGTGCTAGCAAACGATAAGCCGGGCCCAACGCGCTGACCAAACCCACCCAGGTCTGCTCGTTCAGCTCGCTCGCAATCAACTTCGCTTCTGCTTCTCTCACCAGCCAAGCGTGCTGATTAATCTCGCCTTCGAGTTGACCGGAAGTCCACCCCGCATATCCGCGAAATGCTCTCACGATCGATTCGCCTCCGCTCTTCATTGCTTCCGCCTCGTCGAGCGATAGATGCGTTTGGCAGCTGACCAGTCCGGTGTTTGCGGAAAAAGAAAATGCGGCCAGCGTTAACTCATCGGTTCCCACCGGCCCACCCGTATAGACCGGAACCTGCGAAAGTGCCGTCGAAGCGGGCGGCTCCACCAAAAAATCGGCTAATACCTCAGGAGTAGGACGATTGATGATCAACCCAAACGCTCCTCCTTCCACATCGTGATTAGGCAGAAATACGATAGTACGACGAAAGCTGGGATCACGAAGCGCCGGATGAGAGAGCAACATCTTACCAGTCAGACTAAATCCATGAGAAGCATCAGACGGTCTCACGTTCTTCAGCTTAGGAATCAATCTCTTGATGTTCAAGAGATCACTCGCTTAATTATCGAAACATAGGGACAATGCGGTTTTACTAATGATGCAGTTTTCCTCTTCTCCTCTCGTTATCGCTGGTCGAGAATTTCAGTCACGCCTGTTAGTGGGCACCGGAAAGTTCTCAAGCAATACGATTATGCACGACGCATTGCGCGAGAGTGGTACTGAGATAGTCACCGTTGCCTTGCGACGGGCAAATCTCTCGGGGAATCATGATCCTTTCGCCAATATCTTGGATTTTATTGATCCTAAACTGTATCTCCTCTTGCCCAATACATCCGGAGCCATGAACGCGGAGGAAGCGGTCCGACTGGCGCGATTAGCTGCTTCCGCCGGTCTTCCTAAGTGGGTAAAGCTGGAAATCCACCCCGATCCTCATTATTTGCTGCCCGACCCGATCGAAACCCTGCGGGCAGCGGAGCAGTTGGTGAAGGAAGGATTCACCGTTCTGCCCTATATCAACGCCGATCCGGTTTTGGCCAAGCGTTTGCAGGAGGTCGGTACCGCCACGGTCATGCCACTCGGTTCACCGATAGGAAGCAATCAAGGGATTCGCACTCGCGACCAGATACGGATTATTTTAGACCAGGCAACCGTTCCAGTAATCGTAGATGCAGGCTTAGGAGCGCCAAGCCATGCCGCCGAAGCGATGGAACTGGGGGCGGACGCCGTTCTGGTCAACACCGCCATTGCCATTGCCGAGGATCCAGTTCGCATGGCTTTCGCCTTCCGCCAAGCGGTAGAAGCTGGTCGCACTGCTTTCGAGATCGGGATTGCCCACAGCCGTGGAATGGCATCCGCGACCAGTCCACTCGACGCCTTCTTCCGAAAGGATGGCTGATCTCCTTGGAAGGCCCTCTATTTCAGAGGGTTCCCACGGAGCAGTGCCCCATTGGTGGAAGTGAACATATCGGAACTTATCTCGTTTCCAGAGTAGTAGCTGCTGGACACGAGATAATCTCAGTCAGCCGCGCCGAACCCGGCGGTTCAAAACGCGATCGAGCAACCGGATGAAAACATTCTCCGTCGAACGCTGGCATAAGGAGAGATCCCATCCAAAAATACCGAGTGGTTTCCGCTTCCCGGCCAGTGTATTGCTGACCGAGGATCGGTTTGAGCTGCGGAGATGGACGCATTGTTAGACGGCCTCTCGAACAAAGAAACCTTAAGACGGGAGAGTTTCGTGAGCGGCAACGCGGCAAGCTTCATTGGCAACATTCCGGAGGAATACGACCGGGGCCTGGGCCCTATGATCTTTGTTGAT
Source organism: Verrucomicrobiota bacterium (assembly GCA_041167675.1). Taxonomy (GTDB): domain Bacteria; phylum Verrucomicrobiota; class Verrucomicrobiia; order Chthoniobacterales; family JAFAMB01; genus DASTDH01. The sequence continues at coordinate 2,944 of JBEEIB010000219.1, read as the reverse complement.
TATGCAGCCGACATAGCGCGGCGCGTGGCCTCTCTTGCTCCCGCGCACGTGCTGGAGATGGCTGCGGGCACCGGTATCGTCACCCGCAGGTTGCGTGATCTGCTGCCCGAAAGCACGCTTTTGACGGCGACCGACCTCAACCCGCCGATGCTCAATGTTGCCCGGGGTAAATTTCGGTCTGATGAGCGTGTGGACTTCCAACCCGCCGATGCGACCAATCTCCCGTTCCTGGATGGAGCATTTGACGCGGTTGTGTGCCAGTTCGGGGCAATGTTTTTCCCAGACAAAGACCGCTCCTATCGGGAGGCCCATCGCGTGCTGGCGCCCGGTGGCCGCTACTTGTTCAGTGTCTGGGATTCGCACCGGCACAATCCGTTTGGCCGGATCGCGCACGAGGTCGTCGGAAGTTTCTTTCCTGCCGACCCACCGCAGTTCTATCAGGTGCCGTTCGGCTTCCACGCGATCGACCCGATAAAGGAATCCCTGATCGATGCGGGCTTTACCGACATCAGGGTCCACATCGTCGCGTTGGAGAAGGAAATCCTGAACGCTGCGTCTTTCGCGCGGGGTCTGGTTTATGGCAATCCGCTCGTTGATGAAATTCGCATCCGCGGCGGCACCCATCCTGACCAGATAGTCAGCGCTCTGACGGAGGCGCTGTGTCGCGAGTTCGCCGCTTCAGGTCGGATGCCACTCCAGGCCATCCTGTTCGATACGGGCAGGTGCTAACGTGACAAGTCTCGTGTGGATCGATTAGTTCCTGCCATGCATTGATCGAAGACTTGCAATTACCTTCCGGCATAACAAAGCCTAGGGAGAGAACGGAAACAGCGTTTTGAAACAAGGGCACCATTAAACAATATTCGTTCACGGCGGGAGCCGTTCTTTTAAAAACCTCGTACGTTCTTCTCGCCATCCACCGTCATACTCAAAGGCGACAGTAAAGCATCGATAAGAGTATGGGAGAAGCTGATGAAGCGGGGCGAGCTTCACGATCGTAGTTAAAGACCTCAACGCCTCAAAAACCCTGTGAGCCAACAAAGCGTAACATCTCACAAAAGCGGTGGAGCTTTGCCTTTTTGGGTTCCAGGCACTCGATTTTATGAGAGTACCAATCATAGTCTTGGCAGCTGCCGCTGTTGGGCTGGGTTCCACGGCATCGGCAGACCCCTACAAGGATTCCGCGGCACAAGGGTACCGCTGGGTGGCCGTTGACGGCCCCTATGCGTGTCCGTCGAAAGCTGACCTGCGGGAGATCACTAGACACCGTACCGACCTATTGGAGGTCAAAATGGTCTCAGACCTCCGGGCCTACTATCTCATCCGAGGGGTTATCATTCAGGTGACTCAGGAGGACACCGCTTCAGGGATGTCGGAAATCCACCTCCCAGGAGGTTTCAAGACTTTTTGGACCCTTACGAGATTTCTTAGCAGAAGTCCCATCAGAGATACTTGGGGAGTGATGGAAACGCCCACAACGTCGAGTATGATGCTCCAAGGGCAAACGGAGTCGACGCCCAGTCCAACGCCAAAAGCCGATGCTGATGCTTTGGACCAGCAGCATGCAATGTCCGGGCCGAAGTAGTGTGTCGAAGGTTATGAGCGGAGGGCGCGAATAACCGGGAAATCGCAATGAAAAAATGTCATAATTGCGTAATCGCACTGTCAGCGCTCCTGTTGGGGAGCCCGGGGATGGCTTCGCGGACCAGGGTGATCATCAATTTGTCCGATCAGAGAGTCTCGCTGGTACAGCACGGGAGAATCACACTGGTTTCTCCCATTGCTTCAGGTAAACCTGGTTGGTCAACGCCGAGGGGTAACTTCAGCATTTTCAACAAGGATATCGACCATCGGTCTCAAAGCTTCGGGTCGGTCCTCGACGCTTACGGAAGAGTGGTCAACTCAAATGCGACTCCGAGCAGCCATTTACCAAGGGGCGGCCATTATCAACCCGCGCCGATGCCGTACTTTATGGAATTCAGCCGGGCGGTTGGGATGCACGCCGGTTACCTTCCAGGATATCCCGCGTCCCACGGATGCGTGCGGATGCCGCGAGATCTCGCTGCCCTGTTTTTCGAGCGAGTCCAAATTGGGACGCCAGTCACAGTCGTCGGCAGCACGGACAACCTGACTCGCGTCCGAAGGGCCATGCCGCTATTGCCCACAGGTTCATATGTGTTGGGCCAACGTTGAGGGACGTAGCACACCAAGGAGGAGTATGCCGCCGGCCACGGGACTAAGGTACAATAGCGGCTCTCGATTTAAGGCGGATAGACTTTGTTTTGTGAGCGGCGGGTTCTAAACGACGCCTGCCTGAGTGACTGCGGGATCTGACAGCTATCAGGTCTACGCACCGGATATAAAACTAGAAAAGGGCCACATTATGTTTTCGAGGACTCATGCCGCGCGTGGTAATGAAACCAATCGCTTTTCGGCAACTTACACTTTAAGTGACTTTCCACTCCTGATCGGCGAGATCTTGCGTCGGAGCGAACGCCGCTCTGAGCAGAAAGCTAGAGCTAGGTTGCTTCTTCAGAAAATCAGAGCGATTTTTACAGTTCGCTAACACGTTTCTGCCCGCATCCCTTCCGGCTTGAATCCCGTCACTCTCCGACTTTAAACGCCTCGAGAGCGTCTCGGATTTTCTACATACAGCCCGAAACGCGCTCTAATCGAATTTCCCTCTGCATGAAACGGAAGAGAATCTATGGCCGACATTGCGAATAAATACGCGGAAAACGTGTCCGGAAAGTTTTACGTCGATGACCAATGCATTGATTGCGACCTGTGCCGGGAAACCGCACCCGCTAATTTCAGGCGCAGCGACGACGGCGGCTACTCCTATGTGTTTAAGCAACCGACCACCCCGGAGGAGGAGGCGCTTTGCAAGGAAGCCATGGCAGGATGTCCGGTCGAAGCCATCGGCAACAATGCCGAAGGCTGA
>JBEEIB010000218.1:0-7897 GCA_041167675.1 Verrucomicrobiota bacterium | reverse complement strand
CGCGGTCTGCGCCCATGGATACCAGCGGATTACCCGCTCCCAAAGAAAACCAGGTAAACTCTTTCTGATGGTCGCCCTTGAAAAATGCGTTCTTATGAGATCCAGTGCGCATCAGACCCGGCGCGACGGTAGTGACGAAGATGTTTTTTGATGCCAATTCTGCACGCAAAGCATCAGAGAATCCAGTTAGCGCGAATTTGCTTACGCAGTAGGGAGCAAGATGAGGTACAGCGAGCTTGCCACCGAAGGACGTAATATTAACAATCCGAGCAGCGCACCCTTTGCGTAAGTGAGGCAACACGGCAAAAGTTACAGAGAGCGGCGCCCAAAAATGAATATCCAGCGCATCTCGAAAGTCCTCTCGGGTCATCGCATCAAGCGGGCCACCAACAATCTCTCCCGCGTTGTTGATTAGAACATCGATTCTCCCGAAATGGTCCGCGATATTCTGAATCGTTGATTGTACCGCCAATTCGTCTTTGATGTCGCACTGCCAGGTCGTAACCACCGGACAGTACTTCAGGAGATCGGATTTTGCCCTGCCAAGCTCCTGTTCATCTCTCGCAAGAATCGCGAGCTTGGCCTGCTCGCGCGCTAGTCGTCGAGCTAACGCAAGCCCTAGTCCACGGGAACCTCCAGTGATGACAATAACTTTTTGCGCGAATGAATCGCGCGGTGCGAGCTGTCGGTATAGAAGAGAGGCAGCCACAGTCGCGGCTACTAGGCTCGAACTTTTCTTCAAATTCATGCGTCTGCAACTGATCCAGCTGATGTTTGCGGGTCCGTCAAAACAGAAGCTCTCAGGCTTGGGATCCGGCATCGGAATGAAAGGTTCTCACAGCCTCGAACGCCTGATCCAAAACCTTTTGATTATCGATACCGGTGCAGTTCTTACTTGGCCGCAACATTTATTTCAGATTTGGCCAAGTGACTAAGCTTTTTGTCTGTCTCTGCTTCCTCATTTAACGTGGTCTGAAGAAGTTGAGCGGCTTCACTGTCGCCCGTCAGTTCAGCGTACGTGCGAGCGGCACCATATCCAGCTATTTCATAGTGCTCGACCCGTTGGGCCGCCGATATTAATCCGGCATCTCTCACTTCGGAATCGGCTTCTTCCTCAACAATCTCAGCGCCTTCAGCAATAACGCCTTCGATACCTTTACACTTCTTGCCCCGAGTCGTTTGTCCGTGATTAGAGAGAATCTTCTCTAGTCGCTTCGCATGCTCCTCGGTCTGCTTGAGGTGTTCCTGAAACCCAGCTCGAAGCTTGTCGCTGCTCGCCGCTTTGATCATTTTGGGCAACGCCTGAATGATTTGTCTTTCGGCGCTATATAAATCCTTTAGTTCGTGAATATAAAGATCTTGGAGATTTTCTAGTTCCATGAGTTCAATTCGCGGCGACGACAAGCTCTGGACCTATTCCACGGGCTGATTAGCTCTCAAAAATGAATCAGCTTTATAGTTCTAGTTCAGGACTTCCTTCGGTCATCCGCAACTGGCTGCTGGAAGAGTGCGAGCTCATCGACCGAAGAAAAGCGCTGCGTCGCAGAAAAAGGGAGAAGCCTCAGAAAAGATTCGAATTTCCACGACTAAGGCACCGTCAACGGGTTGATGAGCGGGCACGCCTTCTTCGAATACAGAGCGAAGCTGATTACTACCCCACATAACGAGGAGCAAGCAGAGCCAATCCATTGCCTAATAAAGATGGAGATCGGCGCTGGCCGCAGACGCCCGCCAGAGCTTCTTGAGCAAGAAGCTGAGGATCTTGTTCTTTTTGCTCTTAATCCCGGACCTCAACGCAGAATCAGCCATTCTACCATCTGTGAGGTGGATGAAGAACGATTGCGCAAACTAGGTCCTGCCCCAGATTTCTATATCAGCAAGAGCGCCGAAATTAACTTTTATGTCTCTTGATGATGCGCGATCGATGTTGGGTCACCTCTTCTCCCTTCATCAGGCCATCACTTTTTGATCGTTCTTGGTTAGCGAGGGTTTCCGCCAACCAATCCAGGCGGACCTTCCGCGCGAACATGTCTCAACAAAAGGAAATGAAATGAGCACCGAACCAGAAGAAGCGAGCGAAGAGAACCCAGAGAAGAAGGAAAAAATTGAGCGAGTCCCCGAAGGAACTTTCGGCGGTACACGGGACAGACTGAGTGAGGTCGAAGGTGATGAGCCGGTACCAGATGATAGAGGCGATCAAGGACACGGCCAAAATTGAGAAGTAGAAGGGAAGCGGTAAATTCCGGATCAATGCGGCGGAGCAAAGGACTCTCTATTCTTCTGGTAAAACTGGAGTTTACTTCTGCGGGTTTTCGGCACCCACAGCATCCGATCAGCTAACGATTCGGCAGCCTTATCGAAGGCCTCTGGATAGCTGGTTGCTTCGCCAGCCTAATCCAATCCCTGCACACCTGAACAATTTTGGTTCCCGTTTCGGCTCTTCCGTTTCCTCTATGACCAATCACCGCTGAACGTTCCGTAGTAAGAGGACAGTCAAGATATGCGCATACGAACCGAACACGATAGTTGCGATCTCAACTTACTTGAATTGTAGATCTGACGGCCGAAATACGAACCGCGAATGGATACCAATGAATCGCTTTGCGGTCTTAGCCATCGAAAGCCTCTCGCGCCACATCCAGGCGAAAAGCTTCGATGCGCTGGCGCTGCTCGGCGGCTCGTTGCTCCAACCCCGTCAAGTCCATGGCTTGCAAAGCTGGTGCTCGGTCGGCGATAACGTTGAGCGAGCGCCATAACGCCCGTTTCCCCTCGATTCCCAAAGTCAACGCTTCCAGTTTTTCCAAGCGGGCCAGCTTATCACCTCTCGGGTCCTCCATCGAAAGTTTGGCCCGCGCGAGTTTTTCGGAGAACCATGCCGCTGCCTTGCGCATCGGATTTTCTTTGAAATCGAGCTGTTCCAGTAGATCTCGCAAGGCAGCTTGGTCTTGCTCAATCTCTTGTCGCAGCTCGATAAAGAACTGACCGCGCGGTGTTCCGGCGTTGGCCGAGATCATATGATCAAGCAACTCCAGGGCAGCCACTGATCCAGCAAGGTGGTCGTTTACATAGGTTCCAAGATGCTTTGCGTTCATCGTACGGATGCCCAATCGGAACGATGAGCGCCCCGATCATTTCTTTATCCCTCCCAATCCGAGTTCGCTTATCCTCGAGGACTTGGATGCAGATCGGAACAGGCTACAGCCATTGCTTGTTGCGCTAAACGCCACTCACTCCTTGGCTTTCTCCCTTCTATACAGCCGCTGTTGAAACCCGCTCCGAACCACCGGGCATGAATTCGGAAGGAGAAAGCATCAAGCCGAAAGATGAGGATGAGGACGTAGATAGCGAAGATCTGACCTGGATAAGACTGGAGGCGGCGAAATTCTCAGAGAAGAAAATAATGACGAGGAGGGATAGCTGTTAAGAAATATCTCTTAGCTGAGGAGCCGATTCAAAACGACCGGCAGGAAGATTGTTGTTTGATTATAGAAGTCCACGCTCCTGATCTGGGTTGATGATCAATGGGTTCAGCAGGAAGTGGAAAATGCAATTGAAGAAGAATTCGGCAAAAGGTTGACGCTCTGGTCGGTTGATGAGGACGAAGTGCCTTTGAATATTTGGATGTCGATCCTGGCGCTACCACAGGCGCGTTAGACTTATCAAATAATGTCTCAGTGATTTGGCATCTAGCACGGATTGCATGAATGAAAAAAGCTATTGATCGGACTAAAGCCGCATTTCACCGACAAACCGCCACTGAAGACATCGATTCTGACAAAACTGAAGGTGACGAACTGAAGCAAGGTTCTGAGACCCGCTATCGTTTTGACGCGGCTTCGGTAATGGCTTGGCCAGTCCCGCTGCCTGCTGCTCGGATTGCATCGGCGATCAGTAGAGCAGGAAAGATCTTGACTGCCGCTTTGTCGGTAGCGCTCGTTTGTCTCCATAATTGTTTTGTGTGTGTTCGAGGCGTTGGGTCTCAGTTGGCATAGACCGAGAATCTCGTAACGGAGCAAAGTAAAGTCGAGGCACAGAGAGCGCTTATTTCTCATCAAGAACAAAAGACACCGCCGAGTCTCCCCGGCGGTGCTTGGATGGTAAACAGATCTAATGCGATTCCCATACTGCAGGTCGCATCTTATCACATTAAATCGGCTGAACGTGTCGATGGTTTAGGCATAATCACCATAATTTTGATTAGTTTTGCCTAGTTTTTTTCTCCCCGACAGACGCGCGTTACGCACTCGAGGTACGAAGTAAAGTCGAAGCCTTCACACCGCTTCAGGCATCAGGGCGCGGTCAGTGTCGAGCGCCTTTGCCACTACTCTGGGTGGAGAAAGCATTAAGCCGACGATGGACAAGATAACGGAAGTGCAACTAGCCGAAAAACGGCAGGAACAGACAAACAAGCTAACCGCCCTCGCTATGCTGCTGCTCATCTTGGGTTTTTTAGGCGCAATCCCGTTTTTTATGTCCCGCCAAAAAGTCGGGGAAGAGCCGCTGCACTATAAGCCCGTTCCTCTGGCCACGCCTTTTGAATCGGTCCAATCCGAACCGTCAATAAGCGAGAGCACTCCCGCACCGATAAACAGGTGGAAACAGACACCCGATACCCGATTGGCCCCAACTCCTCAACCCAAGCACCATGCTTCACATGACTAAACCGAACTCGATTTGTCTGCTCTGATCGACCACCTACAAAACGCGATCAATGATTTTCTCCAGATCCAGTCTGACGACTTCCCGCGATTGTCGCTTGTATGCTTTGGACTATTGCAGTCATCCTACTCATTTGCTGGCTTCTCGGATTCTCATTCCATGTCGCCGGCGGCTTAATTCACCTTCTCTTGGTATTAGCCGTGATCGTCGTGGTCATAAGGCTCGTGCAAGGGCGAGCTCCATAAGCCTCGGAGTGAGGATGCCCGCCGAGTCCGAAAGACGTCGCTGAATAAGGGTAACTTAACTGTTCGCGCGATATTGTACGGTTAGGAGAGAACCGTTGGGGGTGATGTAAACAATGCTCAGGCGTGAGGGAAAGCTCAGTCCAAAAACTAATTGAGCGCTCCAATTCAGTCCGTCTCTATGCCTTCATCTTGCCCACTCGGTCTACCGACTCCTGGGGTTGGGTAATACAGCACGGACTTAATTTCTTTGCCATTCACGCGAACAAGATCGGCCAAGCCTTGCGCGAGCTTTTTGTGTTGAGCCGCGACTCGCGGGCCGCGCTTCCTCCATTCTTGTGTGTTCTCATCTGACTCGTTGTGCCGCTTCCAGACAGGCTCTTCAAGCTTTTCTACACTCTGCCGCACTAGGTCATGACGGTACAGAAAGAGGCAGGGAAGAACGCGAAAAGTGGAGAAGAAACCAAGACGCTTAGCCACTTCTCAAAGCCTAACGTTACGAGTTGTCTGCCGAGGGTATTGCCACTGTCACTCTCTCAAAGTTGCTCTGGCAATTGCTCGAGCTTTTGATTGACCAGGCGATTGCCTGCGGATCCACGTTCACGCCGTGGCCGACGCCGGACAAAATTAATTCTGTCGGTGCGAATTTGACCGCGGCGCTATCAAGCGTAACAACTCCCTCTGCGATCAAACCAGCCTCGGCACAAGGGACGTATCTTTTAAAGATTCAAGCAATATAGCACTCGCTTGCTTGGCCAGCGTCCCGGCACGCTCCCGAAACCACCGCACCGGCTTTCGTTCATTGCGATCAACCTTGAATCGATCGGCGATCTTTGTTGCCGCTGTAAATGGGCCCGACGGATGGAAGATAGGTGAGATATCCCAGCATTGGGTGTACGCTTCGAATTCTTATTGATGAAATGGGCAAATACGTCCGTCGCACAAGTGTGAGGCGATTTGATAGTGGCTTCTGATATCACACCAATATGAAAAGATACGCTGCATTATTGGCTCTGACGCTCTCGTTAGTCGCGTTTGCTCGAGCCGATGACATTCAATTCACTACACTCCCTCAGGTCGTGCAGACCACTGTCGTCCGAGAGACGCACATTCCTGATGCTACTCTAGTAACCCGAGTGGTCCGGGAAAATACCGGTATTTACGCCGTGACGGTACATCAAGACAAGGGGACTCGGGTAGTGTACGTCAACGAAGCTGGGGCAATAGTTGATTCCCCTACTTCCACGGTAACAACCACGACCACGACTGAGCCAGCTGAACAAGAGGTGATCACCTATGACCAGGTAAAACAGAATTTGCCGCGCTACGAGCTAATTGAGAAAAAGGGTAATAAAGAGGTCTACCTCGACCATCAGACCGGCCAAAAGGTGAAGGTTAAACGAGAGGATTAAGAGGATCTTCGGTCCTATGCTATCGAATGGGCGCATGCCTCGCGGCGCCTCTTTCGTTTTGACAAAGCCGGAACTAGCTTACGGTTCCGGCAAGTTTTCAGAGGTACGCTGATCGGGTCGCGCCGGCACCTGTTCAAATGGGCCTTCGCTCTCATCCGGAATGATGAAGGCCTCACGAACGTTTTCGGTTTATGTTCGGCTTTTGAGCTATCGTCCCTTTTTTCCGCTTGTTTTGGCAAATCGTCACTCATTTCATTCCGGAACATGCTCGCCCTCCGCCCAACGAATGGCCGCATTTTATCGAGGAGCCAAGATCGGAAATTAATGCGTCGGCATTTCAGCCAAGAACGTAAGCTGAGTTGAACAAACTGATAAAAATCGGTTCTGAGTTTCAGAAGCTTTTCCCCTGAGAGCCTCATTCTACCGTCACCAAACGAACTAATAGTGAAGTTTGGGTTCAAGGCTGAGGATATTTACTGCTTCCGGCATTAGGGGCGCGTCATTTCGAGCGCCCGGCCTCGCCGATTGCATCCGCGGATGCAATTTGCTCCGAAGTAGATCCTGTGAATTTCTGTTTCAAGTGGAGGCATCGAGATGGATCAACAGTAGAGTTTGATCCGAACGGCTGGAACTCCAATGATCCTATCAAGGCCGATTGATTGGCTCTCACAAATGAATCAGCTTTACGGTTCTAGTCCGGGAATTCCTCCGGCCATCCGAAACTGGTTGCAAAAAGAGTGCGAGCTCATCGACATCAGCGGTCCGAGCGTTTAGAACCTACGGCCCAGAATGAATTAAGTTAGACCTTCGCACATCCGAGACATGTGCGTGCACCGAAAGACAACAAACGCTCCGCTGAGAAAGACCCACCGTCTTAAGAATTGACTGGCAAATGAAGGCCGTCCCTGTGGATTATCGGAGCACAGTCACCGATGCCGACAGGAAACTCTCTACCAGCGCAAGCCTGGACGTCTCACAGGAGAGAAGAAGAAGTTTCGTACTCTTGTTAAAAAGCTTGAAAAACTAGCGTCCGAACACGGATACACGAAAGAGCAAATCGCGTTCGAGCTCGGCGTTTCACTCACTGCTGTTTACCAGTGGTCGACCGGTTACACGTTAACGGCCAAGCCAGAGACGATCGAAAGGCTGAAAAAGTTCTTGGTTGGTAACTGTGCCGGTTAAGCTTGTGCCAAAGAAGGGGTCTAAGGAAGGCGGAATGAGAGCAGATTAGCCTCTTTCACATCTTAAGATGATCCGCGTTTTGATCTGGGATGTGCCAAGCTGTGCACAACTGCCAGAAGCTCCGCTGCCTCTACCGGCTTCGACAGATGGTTCTGAAAGCCGGCGCGCAGTGCTTCTGTACGATCTTCCAGCCGAGCATATGCAGTTAAAGCCACTGCCGCGACTTCACTTTTTTGGCCGTCATTAAGCGCACGGATGCGGCGCATAAATGAATATCCGTCCACGTCGGCCATTCCGATATCGCAAATCAGTACGTCCACAGATTTAGTGAGCAGATATTCCATTCCCTGCTCCGCCGATGGTGCCAGGCATACCGTCGCCCCGGCTGATTCCAGTAGCAGT
>JBEEIB010000217.1:0-3682 GCA_041167675.1 Verrucomicrobiota bacterium | reverse complement strand
TACGATGCTCGGGGCATCTTTCTCACATACACCTGCGAAGATTGCCACGACCGCAAGATGGCCGAGTTCCGGCCCGACGTTCTGACCGATCCAGACTACTGGACTGATGAGCCTATTGAGGATGATTGAACCCGATTGGCCAGCGGGCCAGCTCCCGATCTTTCCGCGTGATCACGATCATGCTGGCCGAGGAATATTGACGCAGTTCAGCGACGCTTTCGGGCGCGTCCCTAGCCGTACATCTTTCAGAGACCCACAACCATCCCGGATTGTCGAAAGGACAAACCGAACATGGTTCCCGTCGCGTCAGCTGCCTCTCACAAGCAAACCCTCAACGGTGAAGGCGCGGAATTTCGCATACTTGTCGCCAATTTTCCGAGCTTCTTTGTACTCGGCTGAATTGCGTGAATCTCGCGCTTGTTCGAGGCTGAGTCGTGGAAGGGAGATTGATATTGGTGGTCACCGAGCCGGATCGCGCTTATTGAAAGCGAGGTCGGGTTCGTCCCGTGACTGCTCGGTGTCGGGAGCACTTTTGTCGGGGTTATTTTTTCACGCATGGAACCGAGCCTTGCGCGGTTGTCTCTGATAACATTCGACAATTTGGCCAGTTCCTCCGGACATTTCTCACCGATAATTGAGGAGACATGCGGGTTGAAAAGGCGTATGTGTACACCCGTAGCAGCTCCCAGGCGTCGGTGAGTGAGAGATCTGTTGCGCTCCCGCCTCGAAAGCACGGAGCCCTCCATGGTCGGCAGCACACCCATACCCCACACGGGAAAGAGACAAGCCTTTGTGAGGAAGAAAACTAAAGCCTCGTTTGATCCCAAAATATTTCTCGCCAACGTGGGCGAGGGAAAATCGATATCAAAATATCGAAAGGATCAAGTTGTCTTTTCGCAAGGACAGGTCGCCGACGCGGTTTTCTACATCCAGGAAGGCAAGATCAAACTCACCGTCGTTTCCGAGCAAGGCAAGGAAGCGGTGGTCGCAATGCTCGGACCCGGCCACTTTTTTGGCGAAGGATGCCTGAATGGCCATCCGCTGCGCATCGCAACAACCAGGGCCGTCGATGAATGCGTGATTACTCGCTTAGAGAAGGCGACCATGATCGCTACCATTCATGATGAGCCAGAGTTTTCTGAACTGTTCATGACGTATCTGCTGACTCGGAACAGCCGAATTGAAGAGGACTTGATCGACCAATTGTTTAATTCGAGCGAAAAGCGTCTCGCCCGACTTCTTCTTCTGCTTGCGAATTTCGGCAAGGAAGGGAAGCCGGAGCCGATCGTGGGAACGTTCAGTCAGGAAACGCTGGCGGAGATGATTGGCACGACCCGGTCGCGTGTGAGCTTCTTCATGAACAAATTCCGCAAATTGGGTTTCATCGAATACAACGGAAAACTCGAGGTCCATAATTCCTTGTTGAATGTGGTCTTGCACGACAATCCCCAAATCAGGAGGGATGGGGGCACTTCCACTTAGTGTCGTTCATTCGGATGACATGCTGAGGCTTTCCGCCACGCTGATCGGCAATCCGGTTCCGCTTTCAGCGTGCAAACTCGTAGAGCAGTTTACCGAGCGAGTAGATCACTCCACATCCGACAAGAAGCATTATGACCCAGAACACATAATCCATATGCTTCTTAAAGTCGGATACAGCTTGCGATCTTTTCCTCGATTGCCCCATGATGGCCTTGAGGAAAAGAACAATAGGAACTGCTGCCAGAATTACCCCTATCAATTTATACACAGAGACCCTGCCGGTAATCGCCGCAGGTAAGAACGTTTGAAAGAAGCGATCACTCGCTCAGTTCAGCAGCCATCTCTCCTTTCGCACCCGGAGCTGCCAAGACGTACCGCATCTCGCGACATCGCGGGGGCAGCAATTTAATATATAGCGGAACCGAAACGCCCTCACTAGCGGCTCGGCTAGATGACCCCCGCCAGCTACGCCGCCACCACCGCCGACCAGCCATCACCGACCACCAGACTCCATTCCGATTGGATAAGAAAAGGGGGCAGCGTCATGGACGACCAACATCGGCGTTCAACTTTGACCCACCAGACTAATCACTTTCATGCTTCTGATGAATGGCTTACGGGTAAGCGCGGTGGGTCCGCATTGCGCGCCGATGAGGGGTCTTAGACCACGCCGATTCACACTTAGGGATTCAGACCATGGGTTCTCATGACGTTGAGCCGTCGCCGCAATTACCGGCCATCAGTGCTGATGGCCCCCGCCCGTTTCCGACTCGCCCCATTGTCCCCGATTCTAATGGGAACGGAAAATGTGAGACAAGTCCCAAGGCAGAAGAATCACCCATTCAGCCGAATGCGGGCAGCGTTCTGGTCCATCCGTATACTGGGAGGCGCCCCACGAGTTGCGTTACAATGAAAAGACGGAAGTAGGCGTGAGGGCAAACGGGAGGTTGTACCGCGCCCTCACGCCTTGGCGGTCTGGCGGTCTCGCCTCACCTTTTGCAGGTAAGGCGATAATCGCACCCCCCCCCCGCGATCCCCCGCAGGGACACACATATCGCCAGCGAACGATGGCAAAAATAGTACGGGCCCCATTCAGGGCGGGTTAACGGCACAACCGGAGAGTTGCCGCGTGGACGTCGAAAAAAGAGTCCACCTGCAGTTTGGCACATCCTACAGATCAGGATGAAAGCATCTGGCCAAACACCCATGCAATCAAGTTCACGCGATTATCTTGCGCACCATTTCTGTGAACTCGAAGCAGCCCTGCGGGTTTGACAAGCTACTTCGCTTCTTCAACCCGGGTGATTGTCGCAGGGCCCTCGCCGACGATCAGAATGACCGCGTCCTCATCCTTGGCGCCGTCCCAATGGACCTGCTTGCCAAAATGGGTGACGAAGGTGCCCGCCGTCATAGGTACCGTGTTGGCAGGATCGAACTTGTTGCCGGTGCCAACCCACCACGTGCCCTTGAGCACAGTGATGAACCGGTCGTTGGGATGGAAATGCGGGCGGCTGAAGTTGTTACCTGCGAGCCATTTGTTGATAACGATATAAAGACCAGGTTTTTCCGGATCGCCGACCAGTACCGCGCTTCGATTCCCACCAGTGCCCTTCCACTCGATCTGATCAGGCAGCTTGTAGATGACCGCTGCTGGATTGAGCTCCACGGCGTGTGCTGCTCCGGCAGTCAGCATCACCGCGCCGATCACAATGGCTGTACCGATGGAGTTGAAATCGAAAGTCAATTTGGAAGACATGGCATTTTCCCTTTTGGTGTTGTCAAGCAGCAGCAGCTGAGGTCGGTGGCGCAACTCTCGTCGAAAGCGGTAGCATAGTCCACCGCGTTCGTATCCATACCAAGTCGCGAGATTCCTACGCGGCTTGCGGTCACGGTGCATTCTCGTCTGGGGCTCGGAAATGAACAGCGTCATTCGAGAGTGTGCGCTGCTCCTGATGGCTGTGACTATCTGGACGGAGCCCGCGTTGGCTCGCAGCTACCTAAACTGCCTGACAAAAAAAGTAGTCATCGTGGACACACCGAGGGGAAGTACTTCGTCGAGCATCGAAGAGCACTTGGGCTTGTGGATTGATGAGGCGGCGAAAACCCTCATGCGCCTACGGCACGCCGCTTGCAGTCCATCGGTTTGATGATCATTGGATTAGCGCTGCTCGCGGCGACACGTCCTACGAGTTCGACTGTC
>JBEEIB010000216.1:0-4804 GCA_041167675.1 Verrucomicrobiota bacterium | reverse complement strand
TCGATCCATCAGTCCTAGCGCAGCCGCAATCTCGGTCGCGGCAGGCAGGAGGGAAACGATTTTCATGGGAATGGGAATACCGCGAATGACTTCATCCGGCAGGAAACAATACGAGCCTGGAAGGTGGTTTGCAGCAAGGCAAAGGGCAATTCCTGCCGTCACGCCATGGAGTCATAACGGCACTACATCCAAAGGAGGACGGTCCCGGTCGTGATCAGAGCCAGGGCCCAGGCGAAGTCGATGTTGAACCACGCCGTTTTCAAAATTGCCAGGCCGAGTTTTTCATAAATCAGCAACGCGACCAGCGCCGCGACCAGCAGATACCCCAGAGTGTGAACGGCAACGGCACCGGTTAAAGCTCCCGCGCCACCGATCACCGGCAGATGCGAATCGTGGGATCCCGCTCCGCCGTGCACACTCATCCCGTGATGAGAATTGGAAGATGTTGTAACGAGGAAGATCGGAATCAACATCAATCCAGCACCGTGCGCCGACGCCATGAGGAAAGACCAGAGAGTAAGATCGGCGAAACCGACACGCATGCCGACCCAGCGGGGATGACGTGAACGAAGGATGCGAAATATGCCGTAAAGGATGAGAAAAGTAGCGGCGGAATATCTAAGGACGCGTGGCTGCAGATTGGATCGCAGCATTACGACAAGAAAGACAATCAGTCCCACCGACAATGCATGTCCGAGTGCAATCGGCGGCATCGCCGCGAGCACGGCGGTGCGCCGACGTTCCTGAAGTCCAAGGCAGACGGCAAACAGCCATCCCATCGCCGGATTGATTCCATGAAACGCTCCCAAGCCAAACAACACCAACCATGGCCAGATGCTTGTCATCGACACCGCCCTGAAGCTCGCATCGGCAGCGCCGGATCTGCCTCAGGGGAAACAATACGAGTCAGAAGAGGCGTCGCCGCCTTCCAGGCGAATCTGGTGCAATCGATATTCTTTCGTGCTGAAGAAAAACTTGGGATCGAATTGCATTCCGCCGTTGGCAGGCACATCGAGTTTGACCATCCAATTGCCGACGCCCTCTGGATAAAATTGTTCATCCCACGCTGCATACAGGGAGTTGGTAAAATAGACGCGTCGACCATCACGGCTCACCTCAACCATTTGCGGTCCGCCGCGCAACGGCTGGTCCGAATGCTTCGGATGCGCCGCTCTGCGAACAATGCCACCGATATGAATTGAACCGGTCTGCTTCGGATTGAATGGATCAGACACATCGTATTGCCGCATCTCACCCGTCCCCCAGCAGGAGACGTAAAGAAAACGGTCGTCGACGGAAAGGGCTATGTCGGTGACGAGCGGAGGAACCGCCTTAAAATCCTTCAGCGCCGGCGGCAACAAATCCGGGTCGGCCGGCTCGGCGGGAATGTCGATCACCTTCTTGATTTCCCACGCTCCGTTTGGATGATGCCATAGCCAGACCGATGCTGAGAGATCTTTCAAACAGATAACCACTCCCACGAACCCATACCTTTTCGTTGGGTCATGAGCAGGTCGCATCTCGAGAACCATCTGGTATTCCTTGCCCAACTCGAGAGTGTCCGTGATTCGTCGCCGGCGCAGATCCCAAATATGCATCCTGTGGCCGTAGTCAGATTTCAGAAGCAGCTCGGGCTGGAGACCATTCTCGATCATCTTCGGTGTCCCCCATTCCGAGCTGATCAACGTGTCATGCAGTAAATGCCACCAGAAATCGTAGTGAAGGTATTGCTCCCCGCGATCTACTTCCCACCGTCCGAGCACATCGAAGCTGAAGTGATCTAGGAGAAAGATGCCTCCCGGTCCGTCTCCTGAAGGTGAACCAAGGGCGCTGACATAAATTCCCTCCGGACCGCAATGGACGGTATGCGGCCGCGAATATCCGGTGCGTTGCGCCACCTGCTCCGGCTCGATTGTGCGGACGACCTGCGGCCTGCGCTGATCCGGTTTGGTATCGATCACATAAATGCGCGAGGAACGAATACCGGGAACGATCAGATATCGTCGTTCTATGTGCGGGTGCGGCGCATAGGGGCAGAGTGCCGAACTGCAGGCGTTCCATCCAAAGTGATGCAACTCATCCCCAAAATTGGGAAGCGTACATCGCCCAACTTCCTGGCCGTAACTAGAGGAGTCGCGATCTACGTCAACCACGAGGAGCGCATCATTATTTCGCCCCGCAGGCGGATTCAACGCCGCGACGTAGGCCAGCCTTTCAGCCGGCCCCTTGGCTGCGAGTCGAGGTGAGGGATAAAACGTAGGGTCAGGCTTCAGCAGCGGCATGATCGATCCTCCCGTCCAGTTTCGCTTACATCTCGCAGGCTAGATCAGGTCACCGATGCAAGCACTCAAATTCGTTGCCACAGTGCATAATTCCGCTGCCGATGGCAGCCAGCCGGCGCCGTTCTTCCGTCAATGACGCGGCTTACATAGGCGCCCCCGAACTCGCCATGGGAATGCCGCCGAGGCGCGTTTAGCTATGCGCATTCTGTCGCTCACAGCGACCTCCCACGCCAACCCAGGAAAGCGGTCGCTGACGACGGACAGACAAGAAGGAATTTAAGTCGCGTGGTACTTTCAGTCGACCGACGGCAGAAACTCCTCTCGCACAATCTTCCCGTCTTTAACGGTATAGACCCCTACTTCCGACATCTGCATTCGCTTCTTCGAATTTTTGTCCGTTACATCGATGTCGTACTGCACGACGAACCGATCGTGTGCAACGAAGGGCCCGCTTACCTTGGCGCTGTGCACTTCCATGTTTTCCAACCACCAATCTGCCTTGGCGCGGACTCCCTGAATTCCCCTGGTCTCAGGCGAGCTTCCATCCATTGTTCTTGCCTCGATGCTGACGATGTCCTTGTCATACAGAGCATCAATCGCTTCTTTCCACGCTTGCTTGCGAGTTAACTCCACCACTTTTTGCGCTACTTCTTCGGTATTCATGTTTTGTTTTTCGATTATTTTATTCGCTGAAAAATTTCTCCAGTTTATCGAGAACGCTCTTCCACCCGTCAGTGTGGCGATCGCGTGATTCTTCACTGGGCAGTTGTTCGTGCGTAAGCCGGACCTCGGTGCCAGCGTCGCAATCGGTTAACTCCACTGTAACCACACTTTCCCGCCGCTCCCAATCTTCGTCGTCTTCCCATTGCCAGGTGAAAACGATTTTCCTGTTCGGTTGCAACTCACGGTATTCACCACGGACGGTCATCTCCTCGCCTTCACAATTACTCAAGTCCCAACGAAACTTCCCACCGACGTGCGTCTCCGCGATAATACTGCGCGTCTGAACATTCTCCGGCCCGAACCACTCTCTTAATTGCGCCGGATCGGTCCACGCTGCATAGACACGGTCGCGCGGCGCTTTAAGAATACGTTTGATTTCGAGAGATACTTTATCTGGTACTTTGGTAGTCATGATCTTTTGGTTTCTTCAACATATTGCTTTAGCGAGGAACCAATAATCTCGGTCCACCCCTTCTCAAAGTTTGTTCTGGCGTAAGCGGGAAGCTTCGGAAATGTCTCCAGGCCTTCATGGGTCAGTTTTAGCCGTGTCTTGTTGCCATCAGCGAACAATTCAAACGTAACTAATGAATCGCCTTTCTCGCCCGCATATCGCCAGGTATAAGCAATCTTCTTTTGCGGGATCACCTCCATGACCTTGCAAAGGTGGTGATACCTCATCCCTTCGTGTTCGACGGTGAATTCAAATTCAAATCCCGCCTTGGGCTTGAATTCCTTCAAATCAAAATACCAGACACGCATTTCATCCACATCGGTGAGCGCTTTCCAAACCCGCGCTACCGGCGCGTTGAAAGTTCGTTCGATCACGACCGCTTCCGTCACATCAGTCTTTGTAGTCATGTTCTTGACGCTTTCTAATCAGGCCTCATACTCGTCGTGCCGGCGAACCCACGACATGGTTGATTCCGGATCCTCGTCACGCCCTTTCGGAACAAGATCGAGGAAATTATAAGCACCCACCAGCGGGTCGAGTCCGCGCGCATAGGTCGAATAGGTGTGAAAGATATCACCGTCTTCGTCTTTGTAGAACACACTTAGGCCGGGAAGTTCGCCGCTCATGAATTCTCCCTCGGTGTAGTTGTAATACACCTCGTTCTTCTTCTCCTCCTCCTTAGTGAAGGAAACGTGATAGTCAAAATTGAAATCATTGCCATGCGACGATACCCATTTGAAACGCCAGCCCATGCGCCTTTTGTAGAGCTCGAGCTCGGACAGCGGCGCGCGCGAAACAACGACCAGCGTTACGTCACGATGCGGCAGGTGCCAGTTCGCGCCGTCAAAATGATCGGCCAGATATGAACAGCTTTTGCAACCCTCTTCCCAGCCCGGGCCTAACATGAAATGATAAACAATCAGTTGGCTACGTCCCTCGAACAGATCGGACAGCGTCTCTTTTCCGTCCGGTCCATCGAAAACGTACTCCTTGTCGATCTTAACCCAGGGCAAACTGCGCCGCGCCGCGCTCAACGCATCACGTTGACGGGTAAATTCTTTCTCTTGCGTTAATAAATCCTTGCGGGCAACAAGCCAATCAGACTCCGAAACGATTTCGCGGTCTTCCATTAGTCCTGTTTTGCTTTCCATCAATTTCATTTTTGTTTATGGTCTGTTGTTAATTGTTTTATTAGTTGTTCCGTTTTTTCTCACTAGGGGTTGAGTACTGTGGCTCTTTTTTGGCTCGCAGCCAATATCCAAACGTATCCCGATGCATCGACTGCAGCGTGGACCAAGCCTCGCTTTGAAGGCCGATATGGCTGAAAGCACGTGCAAGTTTGGCACGT
>JBEEIB010000215.1:0-3268 GCA_041167675.1 Verrucomicrobiota bacterium | reverse complement strand
GATCCTTTTCTCGGGATTCTTCACTTCGCAGACTCCGTTCAGAATGACAACCTGGATTGCGCAGAGGTTCCCTTGCGGCTTGGAAAGCTCCGGAATAATTACTTCGCAATAACTACTTCGGCGATATAGCTACTTCGTTAGAGGTCTCTTCAGGCCTCTGCATCACCGCTCCGGGTGGCCTTGTCGACGATTTCCATCACGTCGAGGGTCTGAACCTTCTCCTCCAGTTGTTTGGCCTTGATGCCGTCGCCGAGCATCGTCATACAGAACGGGCACCCCACCGCCATCGTGCGTGGCGCCGCCGCATTGATCTGATCGAAGCGCTTCTGGTTGATGCGCGTGCCTTCCTTCTCTTCCTTCCACATACAACCGCCGCCCGCGCCGCAGCAAAACGTGCGATTCTTGCACAAAGAAGGTCTCTTCAGGACTCTGCATCACGGCTCCGGGTGACCTTGTCGACGATTTCCATCACGTCGAGGGTCTGGACCTTCTCCTCCAGCTGTTTGGCCTTGATGCCGTCGCCGAGCATCGTCATACAGTACGGGCAGGAGACGGCGATGACCTCGGGATCAGTCTGAAGGGCCTGCTCGGTACGGAGCAGATTCACCCGTTTATCCGGGTCTTCCTCGAGCCACATCCGCCCTCCGCCAGCACCGCAGCACATGCCGAATTTATGGTGACGTTCCATCTCGTGAACTTGAGCTCCCGCGCGGCTGAGCAACATCCGTGGCTCGTCATATACGTCGTTGTAACGGCCGTAGTAACAAGAGTCGTGGTATACGGTCCGCTTCGGGAATTCCGGAGAGATCTTGAGACGCCCCGAAGCGATCAATTGCCGCACGAGGTCGGCGGCATGAATGACCTCGTACGAACCACCGAATTGCGGAAACTCGTTTTTGATCGTGTTGAAACAGTGGGGACAGTTCACGATGATCTTACGAACTTTGTAGTTGTTGAGGGTTTCGATCAGCATTTGGGCCATCGTCTGGTAAAGGTACTCGTTTCCGAGCCGACGGGCCGTTTCGCCGTTGCAAGGTTCCTCCCGCGCGAGGCAAGCAAAGTCTACGCCTGCTTTCTGCAGTACGCGGACGAAGGCCTGCGTCGTCTTCTTGTTGCGATCATCGAAGGCGCCGGCGCAGCCAACGTAGTAGAGGAACTCGGCGTCGGGCTTGTCGGCAAGGGTCGGGACGTTCATCCGTTCGGCCCACTCGAACCGCTGCCCGGAATCGAGCCCCCACGGATTGGATTGCGTCTCCATGTTCTTGAAGGTGCGGGTAAGCTCCTTGGGGAAACGGGCCTCCTCTTGCACCAGATGACGGCGCATGTCGACGATCTTGTCGACGTACTCGATCATCGGAGGACAGGCCTCCTCACAGGCTCGGCAGGTGGTACAAGCCCACAGTGTGTCGTCGTGGATGACGGGACCGACAATGTTTTCTCCGACCTCCAAGGGTTCCGTGCCATCCCCTTTGCCTGGGTGGCTCCTCTTTTCAATGACCTCGTCCTGATGCCGGTAGAGGTAGTCCCGCAGATCGAGTAGCAATTGACGCGGAGCCAGGGGCTTATTGGTTGCGGTGGCGGGGCAATTCGCGGAGCAACGGCCACATTCTGTGCAACTGAACATGTCGAGCACCTGCTTCCACGTGAAATGATCGATGTGCGAGGTGCCGAAGCGGGAATCATTTTCGAGGTCCTGCTTGGAGAGCTGCCCCTTGGGCTCGAGTTTCGCGAAAAAGATGTTCGGGATTGCAGTGATAATGTGGAAGTGTTTCGAGGGCGGCAGTAAGTTCAAAAAGACGAGAATGACGAGGTTGTGCACCCACCAAGCTACGTCGCTCGCTTGCAAGGCGAAGCTCGTGCCCAGGACTTTCGCCAAGCCGCGGCCCACTAAGGCTGAGAGAGGCGCCCACTGCGCCTCCCGAACGAACTGCATGTTGTTCGGGTGAGAAACGATTCGCCCACCATCATACACGAGGCCTGTCACCATGACTGTCGCGATCAAAAGCAGGATCGTATAGGCCTCCCAGTGCGATTGCTCGCGCAGGCGACTCTCGGGCGGAAGAAAGCCGTAAAGTCGAGGCGCGTGTGTGATCCCCCATCGCACAAGCGCTATCCCAACCCCAAACAGGACAGCCACCTCCATGAAGTCGCGGAGCAATAAATACGGGCCGCCGAGGAGATGCAGGCTAAAGCCGGGGACGACGAATGAGTCCGAGTAGGCACGGCCGAACATCGTGAGGATCTGGATCCCGAGGACGCAAAAACCCCAAAAGATGAAAAAGTGCATCCACCCGGCGGACCGCTCGGCTCCCGGATTCCTGCGCACGAATTTCCTCTGCCCAAAGGCGTAGACCAGCACAGCGCGAACGCGTTCGGGAATGCGATCGAAGCGGGACACGGGGACGGCGCTCCGCAGTAGCTGAAAGCGGCGCCAGAGCTGGTAGAAAAGACCGCCCAGGGAAACAAAAATGCAGAGACTGAAGATAATCTTCGTTATCATCGAACCTCCATCATGGTAGCAAGTAATAGGCCGGATGCAGCCGACGCCGGATCAGGCGAAACGCCAGCGGAATCCGGTGTTCTTGTCCAGTTCGCAGCGTTCTAAGCGCGTTATTCGCTGAATAGTATGCATTTCATCAGGAATTTCCTTTTGATTTCGGAGCCAGAGTGCCACCGATACCACGCGGTTGGCAAACGGTAAGCCAGCGCTAAGTCTTTGTAAGCCCGGACATAGTAGAAAAATAGTTCCGCTCCGATCCTTTGGCCCGCAAAATAGGGTTATCTGTTTTCTCCGGGTTGAAAGCCGCGCCAGTCGTGGATTTCGTGACAGCAGATGCCCCGCGAAATAGGGTGTACCTCATTTTGCATGACCACGACGGTTTACATTGCGTCTCCTCGCCTAATAACTACGTGTCTATCTTGGTAAGATCAGCGATGCAGCCATTGAACCATGCCAGATCTTTGGCCAGCACGGTGTTATCAGGGGACCGCTGTGCAAGATGTTCAATGATGCCGCTCCCTAGGCGGAATTTTGCGGACAGCCTCTTCACGAGCGTTCAGTCTTCCTTCAACCGTGGCCACGCGACCATAGCTCACCGCGAGGTCGCGCTGCCAGCCAGCATTGCCCGGATCAACCTTGGCCAGCCGGTCAACAATCGCGAGACTGTCGCGGTAGGATTTGAGCGCCTCGGGCAAGTTGCCCTGCGCCACCAGCACGTTCCCAACCTTCTCATAGGAGACCGAGAGGTCGCGCTGCCAGCCAGTATTG
>JBEEIB010000214.1:0-4722 GCA_041167675.1 Verrucomicrobiota bacterium | reverse complement strand
CTATCCACGAAACAGGTTGGAAGTTGACGTTTGGAAGGTCACTAACTTGGCCTACTGCCTTGATCAAGGCATCGGTCGAGATGTCAAAATCGAGATCGCGGATCGAGATAGGACCGTTATTTAGGTTGACGCGCACGTCCGTTAGACCGGGGCTAAGGATAACGCCGCCCACCTTTGTCTTTGGTGGATACGGACCTTCGGTTTTAGGGATATGCGCACTGAATTCTACGGTTGGTTCCGCAACTCGGGGCCAGATCGTGAAGCCCAACCGCATGGCTCCCCCCGCAA
The DNA here is from genome assembly GCA_041167675.1 of Verrucomicrobiota bacterium. GTDB lineage: Bacteria > Verrucomicrobiota > Verrucomicrobiia > Chthoniobacterales > JAFAMB01 > DASTDH01. The sequence goes on along the minus strand of JBEEIB010000214.1, from coordinate 4,434 downwards.
CCAAGAGTAGTATGGTTATCAGCGCCACAGTTAGTCCACGCGACTCCTTCCAAAGCCGTGAGCGCAACTGGCGAGGGATCGAGAGAACTACGATGGTAATGAAAAGTGCTACCCAGATGAAGATTAGAACGTGGATAGAACGCGTAGAAAGTTCGTCCCATAACTTCTCCCAGAGTTTCTTGGACAGAAATGTGAACACCACATATAACGAAGGCAGCATCACGATTCGCGACCAACCGTTTTTCGGTGACCTATGGCTGGTCCGCTCATCGAATGCCAATTTAGACTGATTAGAGGAATCGCATTTTGCCATGTCAGCAATTTAGCTCGTTGGTGAAAACCTGCTTGACGTTGGCGCGACACCCGAAAAACTTGGAACCGGTCGAAGGTAAAACGGGCTTCTCCTTCAATCCTTGCTCGGCTAATCCTACAATAATTTTACCTGGGAGACTGCGATATTGCCGTTGAAGCAAACATCGACATCCGCCTTTGGGTGTGCGGCCGCGCAGGTTGTAGTCGCCCGCGAAGTATAAGCCGGTCTTTCTTCGTGCCGGTAATTCAAAGGGAGCGGTTTCGGATCGAGCGGACACCAAATGACCTCGGAGTCGGGCGCGGCGGCCGGCAGGAGACGACATTGTAAAAGAGACCGGGCCCGATCGGTCGCTAGGATCATCGCGCGTGCGTGAAGTCCGAGCTTTTCCAAAGGCGGTGCGACGTTAAACTGCTCGATCGCATGGAGGAGCGAACTCTTTTCGCCGAGTTAAAGCGGCGCAACGTTTACAAGGTTGCAGTCGCTTATGTCGTTGTTGGCTGGATCGTGATTCAAGTTGCGACGCAGGTTTTCCCGTTCCTGGAGATTCCGAATTGGGTGGTGCGATTGGTGATCGCGCTGGTCGCGGTTGGATTTCCAATCGCGCTCGTCATTGCATGGGCTTTCGAACTGACACCCGAGGGAATCAAGCGGACAGAGCATGTCGATGCTGCCTCGCAACGACGAAGAAAATCTTATGCGTGGATCTACATCGTGCTCGTGGGCGCGCTGTTGTCAGTCGGCCTATTCATGCTCGGTCGTTACGGATTTCACGGAAAGAATTCATCGTCCGGTCCGTCTTCAGCCAGATCCATCGCGGTTTTGCCGTTGCTTAACGAAAGCGGCGATCCGAAGGACGAATATTTTTCGGATGGGTTGTCGGAAGAATTGATCGCCGCGCTCGCGCAGATCAGAGACTTAAAAGTTATCGGCCGGAGTTCCTCATTTCGTTTTAAGGAAAGGAAAGAAGAGAGTAAAACCATCGGTGAAAAACTTGGGGTCGCGACTTTGCTCGAAGGTACCGTGCGCAAGCAGGGCGATCGAGTGCGGATTGTCGCCGAACTGATCAATGCGGCGGACGGGATTGAACTCTGGACGCACACGTTTGATCGAGAACTGAAAGACATTTTTGCCGTCCAGCAGGAAATCGCCGCCGCCGTGGCAACGTCATTGAAAGTGACCTTGCTCGGATCGGAAGAACGCCCTCCAACAAATTCTCCAACAGAGAATAGTGAGGCCCACAATGCCTATCTTCAGGGTCACTATTATTTTCAGCGGCGCAATCTCGAGGATTATGGCAAAGCGGTTGGTCACTATGACGAAGCGATCCGTCTCGATCCAGCCTACGCCCTCGCTTACGCAGAGCGTTCCGAAGCGTGGACGCTGATCGGGGACCTTACGGGCGAAGGTAAGACGGCGTGGCCGAAAGCGCGCAATGACGCGGAGAAAGCTGTCGCCATCGCGCCAACGCTACCCGAGGCCCACGCGGCGCTTGGTTGGGTTCGGTTTTTTACGGAATGGAAATTCGCCGAAGGGTTGAGCGAGCTGAAGCGGGCCAGAGAACTCGCTCCTGCGAATCCGACCGCGAACGATCTCTTGGCGCGGGTAATTGTTTATCTGGGGAGACTGGACGAGGCTGAAAAGCAGGGCCGCCACGCAGTGGAGCTGGATCCGCTTGCGACCCCGCCGCATAACAACCTGGCCCGCATTCTCTGGTACGAGGCCAAACTCGACGAAGCCGACGCGACTGCGCGCAAGGCAGCAGAGTTGCAGCCAAATTCCGCTTCAAGTCGGCGCTGGCAGGTGCTGGTCGCCATCAAACGGGGCGACAGTGAAACAGCCTTACGCGAAGCGCAGCTTGAACCGGACCCGAGCTATCGCCGTTTCGAACTTGCGGTTACGCAATATGCGCGCGGAGATCAAAAGGCCGCCGATGCCGCTTTGGCCGACCTGCTCGCCCACAATCAAGGTCTGGACTATCAAGTTGCGCAGGTTTACGCCGTGCGCGGCGAGAAAGAGAAAGCGTTCGAGTGGTTACAAATCGCATTTGATCACCACGACACGGGGATGCTGGCCCTCCTGGTAGATCCCCTCTTGAACAGCTTGCGCGACGATCCGCGCTACAAAGCGCTAATCGCGAAAATGAACTTTCCGCCAACGTGATGAGCGAAAAGCGTACTTTCTTCGCCAAGCAGAGGGGCGCAATGTCTACAAGGTTGCCGTCACTTATGCCATCGTCGATTGACTTCTTGTCCAGATTAGTTCGACGGTCTTGCCCACGTCCACGGGCGGAATGAATGGTGCAGACGCTCGTCGTGCTGGTGGCAGTTGGATTCTCGGTCGCGTTGGTTATTGTGGAAGAGTTAGGAGGTATTCTTCACTTTTGACACAAGCTTCATTCAAAACTTTCAAAAGTAACCAATGGCCTCTCTGATTGCCTCTAAAGTAATTTCACCCGGGAGACGGCGATGTTGCCGTTAACCCCGTGAGATAATTCTTGAGTCTCGCCTTCAAGTATCGGTGCACTCTTTAGATACTTCTCGCGCTGAGCTGCGTCACTTCGGGCCTTCCCAATAGATAAGCTCAAATGGACCTGGTGCTTTCGTGGAAGGAACCTTACCGTCGTTATGCTGTTGTAGTCGTCCGACAACATCACTTATGAAACCAACGTAGAACCGCCGATCACAACTAGACCGCAAGACATACACGTACTGCCGGTTCACCACCGACACTCTCTCACGGGGTAAGGCAAACCTCGACATCGGCCCCTTGGGCGTGCGGCCGCGCAGGTTGTAGTCGCCCGCGAAGTATAAGCCCGTCTCTTCTTGGTGCCGGTAGTTCAAAGGGAGCGGTTTCGGATCGAGCGGATACCAAATGACTTCGGGGTCGGGCGCGACGGCCGGCAGGAGCTCACATTATAAAGAAGACCGGGCTCGATCGGCCGATAGAGTAGCTCGCAATGTCGCCGCGCTCGGTGCCGCGAAACAAGCTCAGCGGGTGAATGTGTCTGAGACCTACTGCTTGTAGTACCCAACCCCGCAGATCTGGTCCGCGACCTTGGTGTAGAAGGTGTGCTTCTCGAGCGGCGTGTCGGTTCCGGGGCGAGGCCACCAGTAGGTCACGCTTTGGATCTTCCCTTCCGCGGCCTTCTCCATGATCGCTTTTCCGAGAGGGAAGCCCTTCTTCCCGACAATGTTCTGGAGGAGCTCGCCCTTCAGGTAGGGATGCGCGGTCATGACGCCGTCTGAGGCGTTCGCGCAGAAGACGTAGAGGTCGCGGTCCTTGAAGCCGCCCTCGCCTTTGTTGAACATCGCGAGCGCCTTTGCCTTGTCGGCCTTCAAGGCGGCGACGGCTTTCTCCAGCATCGCCTTGGCTTCCTGCTCGGAGCCGAACGTGGCTTGTTCCGCGGCGAATGACGACGAAGAGGAAAGGATTGCGGCCAGGCCGATGGCGATTGAGAGACGGCGCATCATGACTCCTGCCTGAGCGGTAATCCTGGCGGCAAGAAAGGTCAATTTCAAAGTCAGTCCTCACCTTTGACACAGCAGCGGGCGTCTGATGCTCTTGGAGAGTAGCTTTCTCATTCAATCGCGCTCGGTTAGCCTAAAGCAATTTCACTTGCGAGACGGCGATGTTGCCTTTGAAAGAGCTCGGCGAAGAACGGTGCGTTCGCTCATCCCGCAATCCACTATCTGGCAGCGGGCAACGCGTTACAATGTTTTAGCGAGATGCCTGTTTCCCTTGCGGCTACTGAGATGCCCCCCAGTCGCGGCGGCGCTAAGGCGCCTCCGACAGTATTAGGTCGCGACGGCGAACGGGGCGCCGGTCTTGGCGCGAACATCGTCGAGATTTGCGCCAGGCTGAAGCTCTATCAACACGAGTCCGCCTCCCGGTTTTACCTCAAAAACGGCCAGCTCGGTGATGATCAGGTTAACGACTCCTTTGCCGGTGATCGGAAGGGTGCATTGCTTGAGAATTTTCGGGCTGCCGTCCTTTGAGGTGTGTTCCATGACCGCCACCACCCGCTTTACGCCGGCGACCAGATCCATCGCGCCGCCGGGGCCTTTCACCATTTTGCCCGGAATCATCCAGTTCGCGATGTCGCCGCTGTCAGTCACTTCGAA